>NZ_JBNTJX010000030.1:0-14128 GCF_051195075.1 Halobaculum sp. EA56 | reverse complement strand
GCTGCGGCGAGTAACGTCCTCGCGGCCCGTGGCCACTATACGGTCGAAGATCCGTATGCGCGCGAGGATACCCCGGACGCGCGACCGACGTTCGGCCTCGACGACGGCGAAACTGATGGCATCGTCCTCGCGAACGCGCTCGCCGTCGACGGCTTTCTCACCGACGAATTTGGCGGCACGAACTTTCCACTGATTCACGCTGTGCTCCAGGGGCCGCGTATCGTCCCGACGCCGCGGCTTATCTGCGACTACGCCCGGAACGGCCACATGACCCACGAGGAGGCGCGAACGCTACTTCGCGTGATCAGCCCGCATCGCAGCTGGGACAACAGCCCGTACGTCGCCCAGTTAGTCACGCTCCTGGAGGAGTAGGTTCAGTCAGCTTCGAGGTCACGAGCGTCAAGTTCGCCGGCGAGATACTGCTCTCCCGTTCGCGTGATGTCGTAGACGCCGTTGCCGAGGTGGACGAGGAGTCCGTATTTGACGAGCGTCTTGCACCGGGCGTTGATGTGTTGGCGGGAGAAGCGCACGCGATCGCTGTCCGCCATCTCCTTCGGGGTGTCGGGGCCGCCGTCAGAAAGATGCTCCAGAATGCGGTCATCAGCGCGAGACATCCAGTCGGCGTCAAAGCGCATAATCGCTTCTGGTTGCGCCGACGCTATCCCGAACGCGCTAAGACAAGTAGCAAAGCGAATCGCTTCTGTAGTTGACTCCTAATGTTTTAAATGCCTGCTATCGGTTGTTTCGGACGTACCGATGACTGCATCAGCACCGACCACACCCCGATCGTCGAGCGACCTGCTCGTTGAGATCATCGAGACATTGGAGGCGTGCGGTCTGGACCGCGACGACTATCAGTTACAGGACTGGGTCGACGTGGAGGCGCTGGAGCAGCTCCTCGCCACATCACAGGAGGATATCTCCGTTCGGTTTACTGTTCGGGATGTACAACTCCTCGCGACGCCCAATGAGGTCCAAGTCCTCGTGGAAAGTGGTTCGGCGTCTGAACAGGCATAACCGTGTACAGAAACCGAAACGCAGCGAGCAACGCTCAGCATCGATGTGAGAATTGATGCTCAGTACCCATATCACGCCAATTAAGTGATTCATTCCGTTTATTGATTCTATATGGGAAGGTTGTATCGTGCGATAACGAGATGGTCAGTCGCCCTCGTGGGGGTTCTCCTCTTCGTGTGTTCGATTGGTTGGGTGTTTTTCGATGGCGACGATTCTTTGGTTGATTTTATTGAGGTGATTGCACCAGCCATCGTCGGAGTGGGACTCATTATTGGCGGTGGCTGGCTCGCCCGGACACACCGTGAGCCCAGAATCAGTCGGGTGGCACTCTGGACACTCAGTGGGGCGATCACCGGCGTCGCTGTCAACATCTGGTACTCCTTCATCATCTCACTCGAAGCTACGCCGGCTGGGGAGCCGATCGCTCTCAGTCTCAATGCGACAGGGATTTTCATAGCAGCGGGCGCCCTACTGGGCTACTACGCGACCGGCTTGAAAACCCGTGAACGGGAACTCGAACAGTCGGAATCACGATTCCGTGCGTTGACTGAGAGTTCCTCGTTTGCCGTCGTCACTATCGACGAGACGAGCACGATTCGGTATGCCAACGAGGCCGTCGAGGAACTGTTCGGATACACGCGTTCAGAGGTCGTCGGTGAGCCGCTGACGATGCTGATGCCCGAACAGTTTCAAGACTTGCATCTGAATGGCGTGGCGCAGTACCTCTCGGAGGGAACCCGGACTATCGACTGGGACGGTATCGAACTCCGTGGGCGCCGGATCGATGGCGAAGAATTTCCAATCGAGATCAGCTTTGGGGAGTATGCCGTCGACGACGACCACCTTTTCACTGGCGTTATCCACGATATCTCGGATCGGAAGAGAACGGAGCAGCAGCTTCGTACTCACACGTCGAAAGTGACGCAGCTCCACGAACTTGCCACCGAAATCAACGCGGCCGACTCCTCGGCGGCAATCCACCAACGGGCTGCTGACGGGGCTGTCGAGCTGTTCGATGCAGATCTCGCCCGGGTGTCTGCTGTTGAGGGTGACCAGCTGATTCCTGTCGCCCAATCTGGTCCGGATGAAGTCGGTGACTGTGACCCTGTGCCCACGTCCTTTGGATACGCCGGGGAGAGCTACGAATCGGGCACAGTACTCCGAGTCGACGATCTCGGTGACACGCGGTCTGCGAGTTCATCGGCAGTCCGTGATGGCGGCACACAACCTGAGTCGCCGGCTTCTACCGAACCCAGAGCGTTGTTGAGCATTCCGCTGGGCGAGTACGGCGTCATACAAGTGTTTGCGTCGGAACCACGGGAGTTCGCCGGCCGTGATGAGGAAGTCGCGGAGATGCTGGCGACCCACGTTGTGACGGCCCTTGACCGACTGTCCGCGGAGGCGACGATCCGCCGCGAGCGTGACCGTCTTGAGGAATTCGCCAGCATCCTCTCGCACGATCTGCGAAACCCGCTGAACGTCGCTCAGGGGCGACTGGAATTAATTAAGAGTGGCGGCGAGGGCGAGCATCTTCCGGCTATCGAGCGGGCGTTGGACCGTATGGAACGGCTCATCGAGGATATGCTAACGCTCGCTCGCGAAGGCGCTGCCGTCGGCGAAACGGAGCCAGTCGCCCTTCGGACGGTTGCTAACCGGGCTTGGAACAACGTCGCAACCGAATCCGCTGCCCTCGAGATCGAGTCAGATAGCCAAATCGACGCAGATGAGAGCCGGCTGATACAGCTGCTCGAAAACCTGTACCGGAATGCCATCGAACACGGCGGCGACGCAGTCACGATTCACGTCGGAACTCTCGAAAACGGCTTCTACATCGAGGATACCGGACCTGGGATTCCGGAAGATGAACAAGCCGATGTCTTCGAGAGTGGATACACAACCAACCAAGACGGCACTGGGTTCGGACTCGCAATCGTCAAACGAATCGTCGAAGCTCACGGGTGGGAGATCACGGTTACAACTGGTTGTGACGGCGGTGCTCGGTTTGAAATTTCAGGGCTTTAGTCCACCAAAAAATGGGTGTGAGGAATCGGGGACGAAGTGCGCCCCGGTCGTTACTGAGCAGGAGGTAATCGAATTTCGATGGCTGCACCTGGTCGATCATCAAGTACAGCCAGGTCCCCGTCGAGACTCGTCACGATCCAATAGACCAGCCAGATCCCCAACCGCTTGCCGTGGACTAAGGGCGTCTCATCGCCGCTGAGAAGTACTGATTGTTCCATATCAGGCAGTCCAGGTCCATCATCCAGCACGCGAATCACGACTGCGTCGTCGGTGACACGTACCGAGACCTCTACCGTCGGTGTGTCACCAGCGTGGGTAGCCGCGTTGTCGACGAGCTCCCAGATCGCCGTCTCTAGCCGTGGGGCGGACTGTGCAACGGCAGTCTCCGACGTATCGATCTTGATTATGGCCGCTGGATGCGCCTCGTCGATTTGGGTGGCTGCGCGGGTAATGAGGGGAACGACGTCAATCGGTTCGAGCTCTGGTGGAGAGTCAAGATTTTCCTCGAGTTTCTGTGCGGTTTCGCTGAGGTCGATCAATCGCTCGGCAGTGGTATGAATCCGTTGGGCCAGTTCCGCGTCGTCACCGGTCAGTGATTCCCCCAAGAGTTCCGTATAGCCCCGTATGACGCCCATATCGTTGCGGAGGTTGTGTCGAAGTACTCGGTGAATCACGCTGATCAGTCGATCGCGCCGTTTTCGCTCTGTCGCATCGCGCGTCATCCCCTGAACGGCAACGATATCGGCTGGGGTTCGCTCCTCAGGTGGTACATCGGCATCATAAATCGGCGTGCCACGGATGTCAGCATACATGATTTCCCCGGATTTCGTTTCGAGGGGGAGGTATGTCTTCTCCACCGTTTCGCCAGCCAAGACTTGTTCATATAATCCCTGTGCCGCTTCCGCAGTCTCCGCATCTGGAAGCACGGCGGTAAATGGACGACCATGGAGTTCATCAGCAGTGTACCCCAGCATCTCCTCAACCGAGGGTGAATGGTAGATGAACTGCCCGTCAAGGTCGATACGGAACAGGAGATCGAAATTCGCATCGATGACGGCACGATAAATCTCTCGTCGTTCTGCCAACGTTTGTTCCTGGTCAGCGAGATCGCGTTCGTAGTTTCGTTGCTCGATCTCGTAGCCCACCATCTGGGCAATCAAATAGGTGAGTGATTTTTCAGCATCAGTGAACGGATCGGCACGCGGATTCTGCGCTGAGAAACACACCGTCCCGTATGGCTCATCGTCGACGACGATTGGCGCCCCGTGATAACAGCTGAGTTGGTGGGTTTGGAAGGCGGGGTCGTCTTCCCACCCAGCATCGATAGCATCTGCAAATGAGACGATTTCTTCTTCTTGAATGGTCCGTCGACAGTATGATGTCGAGAGATCAAGGTCGAGACCGGGGGGAATCGGCCCGTCGGAGGAGTCGGTACTGACGATCGCCGTCCACTCATTCGTCTCCTGATCGATCTGTGTAATGTATCCTTGATCGACATCGAAGTACTCGACTCCAAGCTGAAGGATAGCCTCAAGCCGATCATACAAGGGACGGTCACTGCGCATTATATCGTACAGCTGTGAATAGACCTCGGTCTGCTGTAGTGCCCGTTCCCGTTCGCTCATATTTGAATGCTGCAAGGGAACACACCTATTAGTTGCGCCAGTAGAGATTTGCACAAAGAGGCTGTTGAAGGACTTCCTGAGCAGAGACGATCCAGCGATGGCCCTCACAAGCTTCGTTTCAGGGCTCAGTGACACCTCACTATGGGAGATCCCGATCTCAGTGAGAATGTCTTCTCGGATCACTTTCGCAATGGGACTCGTCGACGGCGATAACCCCTGAAAGCCCTCGGCCGCTCGACGCCCCCCGACCCACGCTGCGCGCCTCGTCCCTGCGGTGCTTGCGGGGTCGGGGGACGGCCGAGACGGCCTCGCCCTTTCTGAGTCCGCCAGGCCTGTTGATGGTTCACCGAACGACATGGTCGGCTGGCCAGGTGTGTACGTAACGGCCCGCCCCGCTCGCCGCTGCCGCCCTCCGCGTCGCTCGCGACCGACCATTCCGGGCGTGCG
This sequence comes from Halobaculum sp. EA56, assembly GCF_051195075.1. NCBI lineage: Archaea > Methanobacteriati > Methanobacteriota > Halobacteria > Halobacteriales > Haloferacaceae > Halobaculum > Halobaculum sp. EA56. The sequence continues at coordinate 9,017 of NZ_JBNTJX010000030.1, read as the reverse complement.
GGCGCTCTCCGCACCGCCCGCGCCCGTTCCGGGCTAAAATGCATGTGCCCTCGGCGCCAGCGGGTATCCCCGTCGGTTGCGCCCCTTGCGGGCTTTCGCGTTCCAGCGCTTTGTGCCGCCTGCGCCTTCGCGCGCCACACCGCGGCGCGCGTTCTCGGCGACAGTCGCCCTGGACACGAACCCGCACATCGGGCCGGACACGAGCGGGCATATCCCGCTGGCCGCTCGCTCCGGGCGGGTCGGCGCGCGGTGCTGGATGATCGTCCGCCTCGGGCGCGCTCTCGCTCGCGCCCATAGGGCGCTCGCGAAGGCGCGAGCGAGAGCGCGCAGACGAGTCTGTCGGTCGTTGTCGTCGAGGAGATCCGCGATGTAGGAGCATCGCGGTGTCGGGCGCGTGAGCGCCTTCAGGAACCAGTGAGTTCCAATGTCAAGTAAGAACGTCTCCAGTGAAGTAGTTTCGGTCGATGAACAGGCTTTCGAGAAACACGATGAAGCTGAGGTCGACGAGGACGGATTCGAAGTCGTCGACGAGACCCCAGAGTTCCGGGCGACAGTCGACATGGAAGTGCAGGCGAAGGTCGATTCCAACCATCCGGACGCGCGGGTCGAGGAAGGTCCGGATCACCTGTTCGGGAAGACTCTCGAACAGGAGGAACGCATCGAGGCCCGGGAGGCCGAGTTGGAGCACATCAGTGCCCAGGCGGAACTCAGTCAGCAGGAGGGACGCGCGAAGCGGACGCGGGAGGTCGTCGTCGAGCAGTGTGGCCGGGACGAGCCCGAACCGGTGGAGCGCACGGATCCCCGAGAGAAGCTGACGCAAGACGAACTCGCGGAAGTCAACGAGCAGGCGATGCGGATCAGCGACGAAGTGCAGGGCGGCTGGTCGAGAGCAGTCGTCGCGAAGCAACTGGCCGAGAAGGTGCAGCGCGGGCGGGACGTCACGAAGGCGGTGCTGGAGACCCTCGAGGAGTTGAAGGCGGCGCCGGGGGCGATCGTGCCCATCGCGGACGTGCCGGACATCCCGGTCGGTGAGGTGACGGTCGAAGGCGAGATAATCGAGCTCTGGTCTCCCAGTAGTAGCGCAATTCAGCAAGTCGGGCTGATAGCAGATGACAGCGGGAAAATCAAGTTCACCTGCTGGGAGAAATCCGGGCAGACGGTGGTGCGTGAAGGTCAAACAGTGCGGTTCCGGGCAGCAGCCAAGAACTGGTACGAAGGTCGGTGCTCAATCGCGCTGACCGGGTGGTCGCGGATCGAGTTCCCGGAGCGCGGTCGGTGGTGGGAAGAATAGCCAGTCGAGGCAGCCCTCTTTTTTGCTGTGTGCCGGACCGGCCCAGACCCCACCGCCCCACCCTCCGCTCCGTGCTCGCTTCGCTGCGCGCGCAGCCACAACCGAACGATTTTGTTATGGAATTTTGACTTGGGAAGCGTTTCAAGAGTGATAAAAACATTCAGTCCTGGTCAGCTGTGACCAACGTTATACCGTGTCATCAGCTACCGTTCTCTAGGGACAGATCACCGTATGTTCGACCGAGTACTCATCCCGACTGACGGTAGTGATCCAGCGAGATCAGCGGTGGAGATGGCACTTGGGCTTGCTGAAACACACGGAGCGACGCTCCACATTCTCTTCATCGTCGATCAGCCCACTTCGGTTTCCGGTATGGGTGAGGGATTTTCCGGCTTAGATGATCTCTTGGACGCCCTTGAAGAGAAAGGTCACGAGACAACAGAAGCGGTCGTCGAACAAGCGAAAGGCCGCGGCATCGAGACAAAAACTGCAGTTCGGCGAGGCAATCCCCACGACGATATTCTCACATATGCGAACAACCATGACATCGATGTCATCGTTATGGGGACACACGGTAGAACGGGAGTCAAACGGGCACTCCTCGGAAGCGTGACCGAAGATGTCGTTCGCCATTCCGAGATCCCCGTCTTGACCGTTCATCGAGAGCCCGAGGGGTAGCCACCTCGTTCATTCAGCACCGAACTTATGCTCGTTCTACTGGTAGGATAGATTGGTGAAAGTAGAATTAGTGTAGAGCTGCCTCGTCTGCTTCCCCATCAGGCTCTGAGATAATCCACTTGAGAGCGGAGGCGACGAGAACACAGAGCAAGCTGAGAACGATGAAGACGGCGAAACCTCGGGCATAGCCGATATTACCGTAGATATCCACAAAGAGCCCCATAAGTGGCAGGATGACGAGCGTCCCCCCGCCGCCGATGCCGCTAATCCAGCCAGAGGCCCCACCGACTGCTTCCGGGACGAACTTCGGGACCAGTTCGAAGACGGCTGCGTTGGCAAATCCCATCCCGGTGCCGAGCACCATCATACCAAAAATAGCTGGCCAAAATCCTGTTGCGAACGTCATAATTGCGCCGCCGAGAGCCATCGTAGCGAAGCTGACAATAGCGACTATTTCGCCACCAAATCTATCGCTCACACTCCCAGCAGGAACTCGAACGAGCGAGCCGTAGACGATGAAGATGCCTGCAAGAAGCCCCGCCGTCGTAAGGGTGAGTTCGTGGAATTGTTCCCAGTAGGTGGGGAACCAGGCTGACAGGGAGGTGAACCCGCCGCCGAACGAGACCGTATACAGGAACACGAGGACCCATGTTCGACGGTTTCGTGCAGACGTCTTCAGCGAGTCCCAGGTGCCACCAGACGGGAAGATATCTTGACCAAGTTCATCAGCGAGTTCTCGGGATTCTTCAGGGGATTTTCCCTTCTTACGGAGCTGGAAGTAGTATGGATCAACCGCGTACACCGCGTAGATAGCGGTGACGACCAGCAGGAACACGAGCCAGGTCGAGTAGGCCATTGTCAGCCCCCAGATGCCGATGAGGACCGGGAGGACGTAGACGACCATTCCTGGACCGATATTACCGACGCCAGCGAACGCGCCGAGTGCGAAGCCCTGCTTGTCACTGGGATACCAGTAGGAGGTCTGTGTGATCCCGGCGGAGAACGTTGCCCCACCGGCACCTGCCAAGAACCCGAAGAGCACTAGAATCGGGTAGAGGCCCATATCGAAATTCTCCGGGTACGTCAGGAACAGCGTGATAACGAGACCCGCGGTCCCGACGAGTGTGGAAGCCATGAGAATCAGGAGTGGCTTCTTTCCGCCGACATCATCCACCCACGCACCAAACGGAATTCTGAGAATCGCTTTACTGAGATGGGGTGAGGAGAGCAAGAGCCCGTGGAGCACGCCAGCGAGCGCTAGGTGCTCTTCCAGTACTGGTCCCGCAGCACCGTAGAAGACGATCGTGGTGAGGCCCGCATAAAAGACGAGCGTGGACATGATGAGCCCTCGTTTTGGCGTCCCTGTAACGCCGTGTTTCTCCGCTAGTTGTCCACCTTCGCTCATTTGCTTTCGTTAGAGAGAATCTGGCGTTTGAGAATCGAGTCTCGGTTGCTACAGCGACGTCTGGATATATAGCGTAGCGACTGTTCTCCAGTGTGAGAATTTGTCGAATCCATCTTCGTACAGTACGTGTCGGAGAGAAGGCCCCTTGTCTCTGACGAATTGTTTTATGAGTGTCAATTTATTAGAACCACGAATTAGCATTCTTAGTTCCTTGTAGGTAGTGTAGAACTGACGCGGGATGTATTATTATCAGACAGAAGACTATTGTTGTGATTAGCCTTCCAACGGAGTGGTATGAGCAAAGAGATTCAAGTATCATAGGAAGACAGCCATCGAAGTCAGCTCCGATGAGGTGGTTGCTAGGAAGGAAGATCTCAGACTTAGTCACAAAAAATGCTTATGGAGAATATCGAAGTGCGAAGATACTACCATACACCCACTTTAACAACCGCCCGACAGGATTAGTTTATCAACGAATGAGCTCTGAGCCTGATGAGCCATCTGGAGCTTCACTCTCGTATAGAAATATCCTCGAACGGGAGATGGAAAACGCACTCAAAGAGATTCATCGCCCACCGAAAGGCGTGTTCCTTTCCGGCTTGTCAGCGGGCCTTAATCTGAGTTTCGGCGCATTGCTTATGGCTATGGCGCTGACTTTCTCCGGGGGATTCGAATCGAGATTGGTGCAGCAGGTCACGTTAGGGGGCGTGTCTTCGATTGCGTTCCTGTTCGTCGTTATCGGGCAAACGGAACTTTTCACTGCTCATTCAACGATGGCCATTCTACCAGTGCTCGACGGCCGGGCGACGATCGGCGAATTGGGCCGAGTCTGGAGTGTCACGTTCGTCGCAAATCTCGTCGGTTGTGCGCTATTCGCTGCGCTTATCGCACTACTAGGGCCACAGATGGGAATCATCGATACCAGTGCGTTCGGAACGCTAGCATCCGCACTTCTCCCGTATTCGTGGTGGGTAATCTTCCTGAGCGGAGTGGTCGCCGGCTGGCTAATGGGGTTAGTGACGTGGCTGTCTGCCGCCAGCCGCGACACAGTCAGTCGGATCCTCTTCGTAATCATTGTCACCTCGGTTATTGGCTTCGGCCCATTCCATCACAGCATTCTCGGGACCACAGAAGTTCTCTCTGCGATGTTCCTAGGCCAAGGCGTCTCCCTCGGTGAGTACGGCCATTTCATCCTCTGGACGACATCCGGAAACATCGTCGGAGGGGCAGTCTTCGTCGGATTGCTCAACTATGGCCATATTGCACTGGCAGGCGAGAAACAGGATGTCGAATTCGAAGCACCCGAGAACAACGAATAACTCGACCACTCAGTCAAATGTTATGAGACAGAAAAATTGGTTTCTACTGACTGGAATCCTCAGTTCATTCAGTATACTGCTGATAGAGGTGTTCTTCGTTGCGCAAACCCATCACCCGCCGTCTGTTCCGGTTTGGTACCAAAATCCATATCTACTCACCGTGCTGGCCGCGACAGTCGGAAGCGCGTTTCTATTGAGCCTCACCGATACGCTCTCCGAACAAGTAGCCCTTAACCTCGCATTCGGAGTTGGGATGATGATTTGTTTCATCGCCCTCTACAAGGCAAGTGTTGTGCCTTCCGAGTGTCTGTTCTCACTTGCATATACGCGAGCAGCCGTTCGTTGTCGCTTTCTCACAGTATTTTTTTCAGTAATTACGGTCCTGAGTTCCCACTACGCTCATTCTCCAGGCACATCAAGCGCCGAGACAATATGACAATTGTGACACTGTTGAGATCGGTATTAGTGAGGCAGTAGTCTGGTTTCGACACTTCCTTTTGAGTATCGTTGTGCAGATATTCTATGCCCAACGAGAACGAACAGTCTACGAAGGAAAATAAGAGGCGCTCTGGTGGCGTATACGTTCAGTTCGAGCAGTGGTTTGAGGACCTCTCAAGGAAGTACGCCTACCACGCTACACAACTGTCGCTTGGAATTGTCTTCGTCTGGTACGGCGCTCAGAAACCGTTCATACCCGGAAGCAGTCCAGTTCATCGGCCGGTCGCACATTTCGCGGAAGTACTTGGATTGAGCGTCTTGCCGGGACCGACCGGTCTGCTTCTGCATGCTGTCGGTCTAATTGAAGTAATCGTGGGAACACTCCTTCTTTTTGGCTTCATTCGTACGGTCACACCGCTATTTCTGCTCCACCAAGCAACGACGCTTGTAGCACCATTCGTCGTGATGCAGTATGCATTTCGTGAACCTTACGTCGAGATCGGTCCCATCGTCCTCCCGGTTGCTGTGGACTGGTTCAGCGCATTCGCTCTGAAGAATCTCGTCTTCGTAGCTGCATTCATGTACCTCTATGCGAATTACAGAGGGCGAAATACGTCCACGCCCGATAGCGTCTCGAAATCGGAGTGACAAACAATTGGATTGGTTGTCACTCGTTCACATATCAACTACCGAATTGAGGTTTTAACTTTTTAGTCCAAGAAACCGCCAGCGTCTGTCACTAATGGAAGTTTTCGACAGGCAGTTTCTCGTCCATAGTCACACTCCGGCTACCAGCAGCCATACACGGATGGTGATCATTTAATGCTGCTCGGATACCCTTTGGGGGATCTAGCCCTTCTGATCGGAATTTCACTCCTAATCTGTATCACCGTCTGTACGCTCGCTATGGAAGCAGCGGTATTATTCACCCCTGCGTTCCTGTTCGTCTTCCCGCGAATCGTAACCGGATTCCCGACACTCACAGTCAACGAAGCAATCGGGCTCTCACTATTCGTCGAATTCTTCGGCTATACGAGTAGCGTCTCGGGGTATTGGTTCCGCGAACAGATAGACTTCAACGCGGCTGCCCGTATATTGACGATTACAATCCCGTTAGCGGTAGTCGCCAGAATCGGCTCGTATTTCGTCCCATCGAGCAGCCTCCTTGCGCTGTTCGGGATTCTCCTGCTCGCACTTGCTGTCGTTCTGTATTACTCCCATGAACACGGCGGGACGCGTGCGTGTATGCTCTGTGGCGATTCGCTCGCAATGATGGAGGGGAAAGCCGATGCCGACTACTGTTGCTCGGCTCAGGCTGAAGGAACTGGGATCACCGACGGCGGCCAGCCAGAGTATGCGCCACGAACCACGTTCCGACGACGGGAAGCGGAGGGTGAACCCCTAATTTTTGATTTGGCAGACAAGGCTATCAAGGGGCTCGCAGGCATTCTTGCTGGCCTACTAGGGATCGCAGTCGGTGAACTCACGAACACGATGCTTACCGTTCGGAAGCGACTCCCCGTTCAGTTAGCCGTTGGCACAGCAGCCTTTGTACTTCACGTTACAATTCTTGCTGCACTCCTTGCGAATCTCGTTATCCTCCGTATCCAACCCCCTGGACTCAACGTCGCTGGCTTCTCAATTCCGCTCGGTGTCGGTGCAATTCTCGCCCCGACTGTTATCATCGGAGGGCAGGTCGGTTCGCTCATCAATTCGAAGATGTCCGAAGAGACGGCAATCCGCGTGATGATCGTCGCCTACATGCTCGTCGGCTTGTTCGTCCTCGGACGAATTCTCGTCCTTGGGGGCGGGGCAGCTCACTAGACCAACGTCTCCTCTATCTGCATCTACAGAGTAATTACGTGGTCAAGTCCGCTTCCACTGAGCGCTTCGTATAAATCCGGGAAACAGCCAACGGCGACACCATCGAAGGTGTCGCGTGGTTCATATTGGGCTCGTCCGCTTTCGTCCGTCCCCACCTGCTCTGCCAGTCCTCGTTTCGAGGCACACCGGTCACAGAGCATAAGATGAATGTCTTTTTCCTCCGCAACATCAACGAGGCGAGAACCCAACGGATCTCCATCACGCAGGGCAAACGTGTTGTCATGGAAGAAGAACATTCCAACGACATCGACACCGTGGCAATCGGCCTCCAGTTGGGGGAGAATCATATCCCCAAGGATATAATCGATGGTCTGGCCTGCGGAACTGAAGACATATGCTACCTTCATAGCCAGATGATTCTCGCTTTGGCAGGGAAGGGTCTGGTGATTCCCGACTAAAAATAGCGCGACGACCCACTCGGTGGATAGTGACTACTGACTCAGAATCCCGCACACCCATGCTGCGCCACGCAGCCCCGCGCTACCGATGGAGAACGGATAGCCACTGTCCGGTGATAGATGAACATATGGGCACGGTCAGGACTTCAAGACAGCCGTTCAGGCTGGGACTTTCCCACTACGGCCGTCGGTCTCGTGGAACGCTGCGTGGAGGCCTGCGACGACTCCCACACAGACAACAAGAGCTCCCAGTGCACGGGGAGACGTCAGAGCACCAAGGGCGACCACCGTCGCTGTCACATGTGCAGTCGCAATCTGTGCCGAAAAGCGGAACAGAACGACAGCAGTCAAGCCCATCGCAAGAAGCATACTTGCAACGACGCGAAGGGATTCAAGCGAACGGGGAGCAACAGCAGTTGGATCAATCCCCTGAGCGAGAAGGAGATATGCTATCCATCCCGCGGCCACAGCAGCGAGATGGCTCACGAGAACGTCTTTTGCAGTAATATCCCCATCAGAGGGTAGCAACGCGAGGAAATACGCAGTGGGACCGAGCGCAAGTAGGATCGCCAGATGATGGGACAGCAGCGCAGCAGCTAAGATAGCGACGGTGAGCGCTCCAACGTATCCGAAACGCTGGACTCTCTGATCCATATTTGGATTAGATCCTTCCCTGGGGAAACATATCACGATTCACGGTCGGATGCACATCTCTTGGTACTCTTAGTGGTGGTCTCCTTGCTGAGCGTCTCGTTGCGAATCCTCGTACAATGAGGCTTGTTGTTCGATATATAGACGCGGCCACTCGTCAAAATGAGTGCGCAGGCGGTCCAAAATCCCTCCAAAGGTTTCTACAGACCGTTCGTAGAAGTTTGTGATAGTTCTGTCAGGTTCGGAACTGGGTGGGGAACTATCGTGATTATCCGGTCCTTTACCCTGGTTCGTCATCGTACAAAAAGGTCAAAGAGGAAGGTGCATAAAGGCCACGACGTGCGCTACAAGAGTACAGAAGCCAGTACCACCCATTCTTGACTCAATTCAAATCTCTTCTGCTCGTACGTTGCGTTTATTGCCCCCTCTGTGGGTGAGGGGCTCGCTGTACTGGCGGGTTCCCTGAACACGGTGAGAACGATGGCAACCAGAGACATCTACGAAACTGGCTTCGACGAAGACGTCCGAACGGAATCGAGTGCGAACCACTGCCCCGAGTGCGACGGCCGGGTCACCACGAACGCGGTCGAAACAGTCTGCGAGGACTGTGGCCTGGTCATCGACGAACAGCGCATCGATCACGGGCCGGAGTGGCGGGCGTACGACGACGAGGAGCGCGAGCGAACGGGTGCTCCGTTGACGGCGGCACGACACGATCGAGGGTTGTCGACGGAGATCGGCTGCGGGACCGATGCAAACGGGAACGAACTCTCAGGACAGAAGCGACGGCGGCTCGCTCGGATGCGGCGTGAACAGACCCGTGGGCGGTTTCAGTCGAAAGCTGAACGCAACCTTGCACACGGGCTTAGTGAAGTCCGCCGGATCAGTAGTGCACTCGAACTGTCCGAGACGCTTCGTGACCAGGCCTGCCAGCTCTTCCGGAGTGCCCAGAA
>NZ_JBNTJX010000029.1:0-14555 GCF_051195075.1 Halobaculum sp. EA56 | reverse complement strand
GGGTCGGTGCTGTACAAGCAGGAGCGGACGGCCGTGTTCGGGGAGACGTTCGACGTGTACAAGTTCCGGTCGATGGTCGAGAACGCGGAGGCGGAGACGGGCGCGACGATCAGTGATGAGGATGACGGGGGGATTGATCCGCGGGTGACGGACGTGGGTCGCGTGTTGCGGCGAACGCACCTGGACGAGATCCCACAGTTGTGGTCGGTGTTGCGTGGTGATATGAGCGTTGTCGGTCCGCGGCCCGAGCGCCCCGAGCTGGACTCGGATATCCAGACTGGGGTTGTGGAGTGGCAGAAGCGGTGGTTCGTGAAGCCGGGGTTGACTGGGCCGGCGCAGGTGAGCGGGGTGACAGGTGTGGAGCCGCGGGAGAAGTTGCGGTATGATATCGAGTACGTGCGGGACCAGTCATTCGGGTACGATATGAAATTGGTAACGAGGCAGGTGTGGAAGATTGGAGTGGAAGTTGTGGTGAATATCCGGAACTGAAGCCATTACCCTTGATAATCCATAAAATATTTTAAATTATGTATAATTAATTTTAATTTTTATATCTGGTTGTATTCTCATCTATGCACTTTAGAATATAGACGTAATGTAGACGGTAGCAAAGACAGATAGTGTCGTCCACGGAGTTATTTGTCGGAATTACGCGTGTTTGATGGGTTCCGACTTGTAGACAAAAAACAATATGAAGGAGACACTGTCTTGGATCAAGAGGCCTTATTCGCCTTCTAAGCCGACGATGAAACCGTCAATCTTCTCATCTTGCGCCTCCCTGAACAGCAAGACCACGAAGACGACGACCAGACAACGTCATGCACGAAGGTGTTCTTGCCCATATCTACGTGGTGTCAAAAAGAGATCTTAACGAAGAGTGCGTCTATGGTTACTACGAGACCAGACGAACCGGCTGCTGGAGGTGGAGAACAAATAGGGCTACTGAAACTCGTCGGATATCGTCCAGCGCGACGAGCGGTTCCGTCCCGGCGACAGCGACGTATAGGAACTAATGTAGGATGAAATCAATTATCTGAAGAAGTAGACTTAGAGCCAAAGGTGTCTTGGCGCAAGGGTATAAAAAGACTACTGAGCAGTGCGCTGAAAACGAAGATTAGTCGTACGTACGGATCAACTGACGGTTGCTATCCGAGGCGGCCGATCCCTAACCTGTCGTCAATTTGTCGCCATCTTTGTAGGCGTACTTGGTGTTCTTCCAGAATGAGACTTCGTCGAACTGTTCCTCGGTGATACTCCTAAATTCGTTATTGAAACGGCTGTTGTCAGCAACTACGATTCCTCCATCTTGCATCGCATCAACAGCTGTCGTTAACTCAAACCTCATATGCTCGCGGGTGTGCAAAGAGTCGTGCAAGAATATCTCGGGCGGAGCATCTGTGACAGCCTCCGGCAGGAGTTTTATTGCGTCGCCATATCGTCGTTCCCACCGTTGGTGTAGACTATCAGGAACTATCCAGCCCGCATCGGCATCCCCAATGTCTGATGGCAAACGTGTGGTGTCGTTGATGTCGATCGATATCAATTGTCCTCGCCCATTCCTTTCTAATCCTTTCAGAATGTATGCTGAGCTGAGACCATCGTATACACCTGTTTCGACGACTTGCGTAGGTTCGTGTATCCGGACCAATACGTATAACAGTTCGCGCCAATTACTGTGTAGGATGCTTGGCCGTTCTGAAGTTCGTGAGAGGTGTGTTTCTATCTCGGATGTGAACGAGCGATCGTCAGCGATCTCCTCCCAAACTTCAACAACTTCTGATGTAGATTCATCCACAAGCGGAGGCACGACTGTAACGATATCCTCCCAAAACACCGGAAGTTCAAACTCATAAAAATGTTCTGACTATTTGACTAAACTCAAAACCTGCGATGATTGTATAATTCCTCGATATGTCAATTCGCCGAAACTATATCTATTGTACGCATCCTGAAGACGGGCTAATCTTTCCATGATAGCATCGTCGCTCTCCGACTCATGAAAGTGTCTATCATAGCTGTGGGTTCATTACAGAGGCTTTTTGAATGCTGTACAAACACTATTATCGCACGTCTCTCAATTCCATATGAACCTTCCTCGCACCGTAGTAGTGGATTTTATTTCTCGCATCGGCAGGGCAGGTATCTCACTGTTCGCTATCGCGGTGTTCGTCCGGAAGTTAGGCTTGGATGCATTTGGCATTTTTGTGCTGTTCGAAGCATCCATAGTTTTTCTTGGAATTTTTGTTGATTTTGGGATTGGAAGTGCTGTCCAGAAGAGGGTGGCAGAACGTGAACTCCTTCACGTCGTCTCTGCCGGCGTTCTCCTGAAAGGCGGCTTGCTTATGTGCGTTACCGGAGTAGTTCTTTTTCTTCGCTCCCCTATAAATTCGTATTTCGGGGCGGAACTCGCTATTTATATACCGATAGCTGTCGGGTTACAGCAATTGAGCCGAATTGGGCTTCACGCTCTCCGGGGTAGTCTTCAGGTGAGTGAGGCGTCAGTCCTCCAGTTTTTCGGGGATGCTCTTTATTTCATATTCGGCTACTTGTTGGTGAATGCCGGATTCGGTATCCACGGACTAGTGTACGGGTTCTTGATTGGATGGACGTTCGTATTGGGAAGTACATTTCTCCGTATTGGTTATCGTCCGTTGATTCCCGATACTAATACTGCACGTTCACTCGTTGCATTTTCGCGGTACTCATTTATCTCATCGGTTATAGGAGGCGCTATTTACAGTTGGATGGACACACTCGTTATCGGATACTTCCTGACACCCGGTGCAGTCAGTATTTATGAGGCCGCTTGGCGGATTTCTCGTGGCGTTTCGTTGATCTCCCAGTCGATAGGCACGGCCCTTTTTCCACAAATCAGCGAGTGGTCGCTCGCTGGCGAGCTCGATAAGATTCGTAATGCAACTAAGAAATCGACAACCGCAGCCCTTTCAGTTGTTTTCCCTGCAATCGTAGGTGCCGCTCTCATCGGTAGGCAACTCTTGGAGATTGGATTTGGTTCTGAGACGGCTGTCGGATACATCCCATTGATCGTCTTGCTGATCGGGAAAGGGCCGGAAGCAGCTAACGGGGTAATCGGTCGTTCTCTCTATGGTCTCGATCTACCTAGGTATACAGCGTATGCGGCGGTATTTTTCATGTTGGTAAACGTCCTTCTGAACGTCGGGCTGGTTCCGCTACTGGGCCTCTTCGGTGCAGCGAGCGCTACATCTCTAGCATTCGGTGTGAATGCGATAATCAACGGATATTTTTTGCGGCGTGAGGTTGGTTTTGGTCTGGAATGGCCTGAACTCGGATTCTATTTGCTGGCCAGCCTATGCATGGGCGTCAGTCTTCTAATCTTCCTTAAATTCGTGGACATTAACTCTTGGTCAACCCTCGCGGCGGCGTTACTCTTAGGAGTATCAACATATACTGGTGGGTTGTTGATTCCGACTCAAACACGTCGGCCGATATTTTTGTTAATTAATAATCTTCGCTAACCTCTGTCTTTGATATTATAAATAATTATATGCATCCATTAGATCCGGATCCAAAACCCACCCAGTATTGATTTACGTCTCGAATTCCCATCGCGGACAAGAATGAACCGGCGAGAGGCCCTTCGAGTACTTTCCTCTGGTGTGGTTTTTACTTCGGCTGGATGTCTCGAGAGGAAGTCTGTGACTCCCAAAGGTGGTTACGCAGTCAGGCCCAATCCTACGTGCGGAGACCCACAACGAACCGGAACGCCTCAAACGATAGTAGACGCCGGTGAAACCGGGTACTGTGTCTCAGTATCCAACGACGCGCCACTTCCAGTTCATACTGCAGCAGATGAGTTACGTCATTACGTAAAACGCGCAACAGGAGCCGAGCTCAGGAAGGTCAACGATTCTCCCCGCACGCATAAAATAGTTCTTAGAGTCGACGAGACTCTCACCCCCTGTAATGGACGAAGGGCTGAAGAAGCATTTATTATAGAGCGTGAGGAATCGCAACTGACTGTTCGTGGAGCCTCACCACGCGGTGTTCTTTACGGGGTATACGACATCTTGGAACGCGACTTTGGGATACGGTGGGTTTCTCCGGGCCCCGATGGAGAACACGTTCCCTCGATCGATTCGGCCGAAATAACCCCCCTCCACAGCGTGACCATGCCCGATTTCGGGTACAGAATAGCGGGTAATTTTCACACTACAGAATATGTTCGATGGGCGATTCGGAACCGTCTTCACATTCCCCGATGGCCCTTGGAGACCGATTGGCCTGCAGTCCATCAGCGCACCCATCCCGAGGTTACGAAACGTGAAGGATACGTGACTGCACCAACTGTTCATTCGTTTCACAATATTCTTCCCCGCGAAACCTATCAAGAGGAGCATCCAAACTGGTTTTCTGAGAACCAAATAGATGTCACGAAAGAAAGTGTGGTCGATGCTTTCGTTGATAAAGTCCGCACATTTTTCTATAAATATCCTAGTGCAAAAATGTGCCCCATTACGCCTAATGACGGTTATGGCTGGTCAGAAGCCGCAAGTAGTGAGGACAGCCTATCTGCTCAGTCTGAAGCGGGCCATCCGACTCGAGTTCGACACCATCTTTCAGTCACCGAAGCTTACTTTCGGTTTGTCACTAAAGTAGCAAACAGGGTTCGTCGAACTCATCCCGAGAAGCTACTTTATTCAATAGCATATATCAATTATGTATACCCTCCGGTCACATTCCCTCAGCTACCTAGAAATGTCGTTGTTTCTGTCTGTCATTACGCACCCGCTGATTATGCCCATCCAATCGGATCCGACGTGACTGACCAAAGTGAGGAATTCGCGTCGATATTGAGTACATGGGCCACCAAAACGGCGAATCCGTGGATGTACGCGTACACCGTGAAGTACGCCCTAGATGCCCTTCCGCAGCCGATTGCCTATCGGCTCGGTGAAGATATTGAGTATTTATATACTCACGGGTATACCGGATTCTATTCTCAAGGGGCAGAGAACCGGTGGGGACAGTATGGGCCGCATTTTTATGTAATGGCTAAGAAACTGTGGGACCACTCACGTTCTGTTAGTGATATTCTCACCGAATATTTCAAGCTTATGGCCGGTGATGGCTGGCGAAGAGCCAAACGAGCCTACGATACGCTCGCGACCGCGATGCGAAATGTGCCTCACAAGGTCGATCGTCATCCGATGCAAGAGGCGCGACCCTATCTTTCACCCGAAATTAGGTCGGCAGTCGAGAGGGACTACCGTCTCGCGTCACGCGCAGCATCGACCAAAACTGCCAAACGGAACATCCGCGCGATGCAGATCCCGATAACCTATGCTAGTCTTTATTTCCGGATGCGCGATGCGTTACAGGCGTATGCGAGCGACGGGATCGTGGAAGACCTCAAGAACGCCGTCGCTGCCAGGAATGAAATTCGAGAATTGATAATATCAAATAGTGATATCGATTCACTCCCTCATTCGTTAATCCAAGCCGAGGGATACTTCACATTGAGAAATTATTTTGAAAAATACATGGATAAAATAGATACAGCGGGAGGGCGTTGGAGGGTATCATGATGTCATCGAAAACGCCTTATATGTGACCCAAATGGGATATAGTAATGACACGCTTCACACCATGAAAAAGAATCTACATATACTATCACCTGCGGCGCGGAGTCCGCGGTTCCCACAATTGTCGGACTTCAGTAACGCGGGTACGAGGATATCTTCGTCACCTAATACATAGAGTATAAGTTCAGCGGTCCAGACATCTTGAAATGGCCCTATCGTGATGTCGATCTGGATGTCGTAATCCGCATGGCAGCGACGGTCAGCGGTATCGGCACGGACTGCGAGCGTCCCACTAAGCTCTTGTACGACAACGCAATTATAGATATCAAGTCTCGAACGCGGGACAAACTCGGAAAAAGATGAACGTACAGCTCCGTCACGACCTGGAAAACGTTGTTAGGTGGCACCGTGAGCACCACAACTAGACGTAGTTTCCGTACCGGCGAGCGAGCGGTCACCCTGCTGTTCGTTGGGCTATACCTCTCGACGATCGCGGTCCCCCGGATTCTCGGTTCCGGAGGCGCTGTCAGGACGAAGCTGATCGTCGAGGCACTTCTGTTCGGCGCGGTCCTCGGGGGACTCGCTGGCATTTCCATCTTCCATGGTCAATTCCGCTTCGATAAGACGTATAGTAAAATACTGATGACATTTAGTGCGCTCATCCTGCTATCTGCCATTGCGTTGACCATCGGCTTTATACGGGGGAATCCGACCGGCTACGTGCTCGGTGACTTCTACAAGTTCGTTGTTCCCGTGGCGACGGTCGCGCTCGTCTACGCCGCGAGCGACAGTTCCGAGCGGCTTGAGGTCGCGTTCGCGATCGCGTTTCGCGTGGCACTGGTCGTGTTTGTTTTGATCCTCGGACTCTACCTCACAGGCATCTTGCTGCCTAATCAGCGGCCGGGGATCGTCTACCAGTTTCCGGTAGTCCTCGTCCTCGGCTACTGGTTGTTCCGCCGTGGGGACCCTGTCGCTCGCTACGGTTTCCCGCTCCTCGCCGTGGGCGCGGTACCACTCGTATTCTACACACAGTCACTGTCGCTACTGTTACAGACCGTGCTCACGGCCGTACTCGCGGTCGTCTACGTACGCTCGAGCCGGCCCCGAGATCTGTTCGTCGTTGGTGGGGCCGTCGCTGCAGTGGGGGTGGTTGGTGGTATAGTGTTTCTCCTCTCGGCCACCCAGATCCCAGTCGAACAGTGGAGGGAGTACGGCTATTTAGGTTCAAAAATGGTCGCGCTTGTCGGCGACTACTCGCTTTACGAGCGGCTCATACTCTTAGGTGGGAGCCGTGCTGCCGAACCGTTCGGTGTTCTGGCGCGAATCGACGATAGCCTTCTTCAACTCCTGTTTGGGAGCGGGATGGGGAGCACGTTCGTCGTCTCCTCACCGTTCGGCGCCCCGTCCTGGGTCGGAGAAGACCACTTCGTCCACGCCGGCCTGTGGGAAGCCGTACTCCGAACCGGCCTGCTGGGTGGACTCGCATACCTCGGGATGCTCGTCTCCTACCTCTACGTCGGCTGGCAGGTGAGCCACGACAGCTACCTGGGTGCGCTCGCTGCCGCGAATGCTTCGATCATTCTCGCGTTCGCGCCGCTGACGGGCAAGCTGCTCGGGTCACAGTTCTTCTCGTACGCGTTGTTCGCGTACGCGCTCGTTCGGTGGACAGAGCTTCGAGCAGAGTGACTCCGAAAAATATGCCCAATCAACGGACCGATCCTTCGAATGTGCTCTCGCTCAGCGTCGTCACAATTTGCTACAACTGTCTAGATGACCTTCCGGAAACCGTCGAGAGCGTTCGCGAGCAAACGTATGACAATATCGAACATGTCGTCATCGATGGCGATTCGGACGACGGTACGGCCGAGTGGCTTACTGAGCGGGCCGAGTGGTTCGACGTTCTCCTCTCAGAACCCGACACAGGCCGTTACGACGCAATGAACAAAGGGCTCGCACGAGCGACCGGCGACTACGTCATTTTTCTGAACGCCGGCGACCAGTTCCGGTCACCCATGGTCGTCGAAAACCTGCTCACCCGACCCGAAATTGCCAACCAGCGACCGATAATTGTCTCAGGACGCATCGAACTCACACTCAATGGCGAGTCACTCGATCTTAGGCGTCCCTGGCGTCCGGGAAAGGAAGGCCCCGGCCTGCCGCACCCGGCGACGCTGGTCGATCGCGAAATACACCAGAACCATCCCTACGATGAACAGTTCAGCTACGTGGCCGACTACGAGCTGTGGGCTCGGCTCCGCAACAAAGGGCTGTACGATGTGCAGTACGTCGATGACGTACTCACATACTTCGACGTCGACGGGGCGTCGAACTCCCCTGAAGTAGCCTTCGCTCGCTATCTGGAACGAACGTTCGTCGACTACCTGTACGGCGACAAATTCGGGCTGAGCGATGCGGTGATGCTGCTGGCCGGGCCACTCGGCCGACAACTCCTCGCATCAACCCTGGGGCAGCGACGATTCCTCTCGCTACTACGCTACCGTCGGCTTGTGAAACGCTGGCTTCGGGAACGATCGAAACGCTCAACGGCCGAACTACACAGGGAAGAGTAAATGGGAAACCCCGACATCGTGCTTGTAACCATCGACTCGCTGCGGGCTGACAGTGTCGGCTTCCTTGACGACTCAGCACCGGCGACTCCCACGATGGACGCTGTCGCGGCCGAGTCGACCATAGCGACAGCGGCAACGGCACCAAGTTCGCACACCCGCGCGTCCGTCCCAGCAATTCTCACCTCCAAGTACGCGCACAATTTCTTCACTAACTTCCTCAACGATACAGAGTTTTCGACCGTCACCGAGCGTCTCGCTGACGTTGGCTATGAAACCGCCGCGTTCCACTCGAATCCGCTGCTCTCTCGCCACTTCGGCTACGATCGCGGGTTCGATACGTTCTCCGACGGCTTGCGGTTCGTCGAGAATAGCCGGCTCCCTGAACCTGCGACGCGGCTCTATTCAAAAGCTATCAGGCTCCTTCGCCGGTTCCCGTACCAGCCTGCCGAGGCCATCACCGAGCAGGCGGTCGACTGGCTCTCGGAACGCGGCGACGCACCAGTGTTTCTCTGGGTCCACTACATGGACCCACACGGTCCGTACGCACTCGATCGCGACCGAGGCTACCGTGATAAGTTCCGTTCGGAGCGACTGTGGCGGAAGGCTGTCACTGAGCCCGAAGCCGTGACCAAGTCCGAGTGTCGCCGACTCCGCGACTCCTACGACGCTGAGGTGGAGCACACCGACAGGCATCTCTCGCCACTATTCGAGGCCGTCGACGCTCACACAGACAACGCCACGGTCGTCCTCACGGGCGACCACGGCGAGGAGTTCCGCGAACACGGCACGTTCAGCCACCACCCAAAGCTCTACGAAGAGGTGACTCGCGTCCCGTTCGTGCTTGACACGCCGAGAGCCGTTACGCCGCCAGAACCGATCAGCCTCCTCGATGTCGTGCCCACACTCCTCGCAGGCGTCGATGGGGTCGCTGTGCCGGACTCACTCGCTGGCATCGATCTCGCAGCCGACCCGTCTCGCGAGCACGTCATCGCCGAGACGAACCCAGAAGATGGCGAAGTGATGGTCGGAGTTCGAAGCGCGACTCACAAGTACATCGTCCACGGTGCCGACCGAGAACTATACGACTTGACCACGGACCCGGGCGAGCAGGAGAACCTCGCTGGGACTGGTCACGAGGCCGAGTCGGAGCTGCGTGACGCGACCGCGGCTCACCTCAACAGTCACGACGTGGGTGGTGGCGACAAACTCGCGTCGACAGCCGAGGGGATGGACAGTGAGATGCAGGGGCGGCTCGAAGATCTCGG
Organism: Halobaculum sp. EA56; assembly: GCF_051195075.1. Taxonomy (NCBI): domain Archaea; kingdom Methanobacteriati; phylum Methanobacteriota; class Halobacteria; order Halobacteriales; family Haloferacaceae; genus Halobaculum; species Halobaculum sp. EA56. The sequence goes on along the minus strand of NZ_JBNTJX010000029.1, from coordinate 5,156 downwards.
GTATCTGTGAGATGACGCTGTGGATCGCGGTACTCGCCCTCGCTACTGGACTGCTCGCGTGGCACTACGCGGGGTATCCGCTCGTGTTGTCATGGCTCGCATCCCGTACCGACCACGGCGAAACGCCCGCGTTCGATGACGACGAATTCCCGCCCGTCTCGATCATCGTCATCGCATACAACGAAGCCGACGGTATCGCCGACCGGGTCCGTGACTGTCTCGCAGTAAACTACCCGACCGAGAAACTCGAGGTCGTCGTCGCCTCCGACGGATCGACCGACGACACCGTCGTCGAGGCACAGGCTGTCGACGGCCCGATCGAGGTCTTCGACAATCCAGACGGCAGCAAGTCGGAGACGCGGAATATGGCTGTTAAGCGGGCGAGCAACGACATCATCCTGTTCACCGACGCCGACACGCGTTACGAGCCGTCTTGCGTCCGTCGGCTCGTCGACCGGTACGCCGACCCCGATGTCGGTGCAGTCTGCGGGACACTCGTCACCGGGAGTTTCGATGATGGGGCCATAGGTCGTGGAATGAGTGTCTACTGGCGTTGGGAGTACTTCATGCGCGAACAGCAGGGTCGCCTCGGCAAACTCGTGAAGATGTCCGGCGCGAACATGAGTATGCGTCGGTCGTTCTACCGCGACGTCCCCGACACGATGGATATCGACCAAGTGGCGGGTCTTAACGCGATTCGACAGGGTGGAAAGTCACTCCACGCCGGTCAGGCCGTTGCGACCGAAGAGTTCCCGACGGATCCCGATGCCGAGCTGTCGGTTCGACGGCGGCTGACCATCAGAGCGTTGTCGGCGCTGGGGTATCACCGAGCCGTGTTCAACCCACGAAATGGGGCGTTTCTCGCAATTCATACTCTTTCCTACTGGCTGCTCCGGTACCTCGTGCCGGTATTGCTCGTCCTCTTCGCCGTCGCCTCCGTGGCGGTGGCAGTCTCTACGCCTGTGGTGTGGGGGCTCGTTGCGGGCCAGGCGCTCTTCTATACTGTCGCTGCCTTCGGCTATCTGGTCCCCTCCAGCAGGAGCGTTCCACCGGTCTCTGTCGTGTTCAGCTACTGCTGGGCGAACCTGGGTGTCGCCATGGGGCTAGCTGCGTTTTGCACCGGGACGCGGCTCCGATCTTACTGACGAACGCTGTGAATATCTACACGAACGAAGCAATAGCCACGTGTTCAGTTTTGAACGTGGAGGAAGATGCGTAACATACGCTGTCAAAGGGGGAGATGCCGATTACGACCTTTTTACAGACAAAACGAATATTCTGGTACTTCAGGATGCTTAAAAACTCTAAATCCACTGGGGATATCTTTGAGGTAGTCGCCCGTTTCATAGAGGTGCCTCTTCCGTTCAAGACGAAACAAAATCAACACGGTTTGGACTACTCGGCATATTCGTCCGTGGCGTTTGTCACCGCGGATACGTTAGAATCGTCAACGTACGGTTTCGTACCATTCAATCGTCCGGCGTAGCCCCTCCTCGAATTCCGTCGTCGCCTCCCACCCGAACCGCTTCCGCGCACGCGACGTATCGAGACGACGCCTGGGCTGTCCATCCGGCTTCGAGGTATCCCATTCGATCGAACCTTCAAATCCGGTCAGATCGGCGATCGTCTCGACGAGTTCCCGGATCGAGATCTCCATTCCGCTCCCAAGGTTGACCGGCTCCGACTCGTCGTACCGTTCGGTTGCAGTCAAGATCCCGTCTGCAGCGTCCTTTACGTAGAGGAACTCCCTCGTCGGCTCGCCAGTCCCCCAGGCAGTAATCGAATCGTCTCCGCGTTCCCGAGCCTCGACACACTTCCTGATGATCGCCGGGATGACATGTGAGGTCTCCAGGTCGAAGTCGTCACGCGGGCCGTACAGATTCACGGGCATCAGGTAGATGCTGTTGAAGTCGTACTGCTTCCTGTACGCCCGTGATTGAGTCAACAGTGCCTTCTTTGCGATCCCGTACGGCGCATTGGTCTCCTCGGGGTACCCGTTGAATAGGTCCTCCTCGCTGAAGGGGACCGGCGTGTGCTTCGGATACGAGCAGATCGTCCCCAGAATGGTGAACTTCTCGACACCGTGTTGCCGGGCCTGTTCGATCAGCTCGATACCCATGATCGCGTTGTCGTAGAAGTACCGACCCGGGTTCTCACGGTTCGCACCGATCCCGCCGACAGTGGCAGCGAGATGGATAACAACGTCCGCATCGGAGTCCTCGAACGCTCGGTCGATATCCTCCCGGTTCCGGAGGTCGTACTCGCTGCTTCGGGGAACGAATATTTCCACTGAGTCCGACCGGGAACGGAGATCCTCGACGAGGTGACTTCCGAGGAAGCCGGCCCCCCCAGTAACCATCACCGTCTTGCCGTCCCAGTAGTCGGTCGTATCCGTCATCGCCAATCGACCCGTCCGTACCACGTATCGGGGTTGTTCGCGTACCAGTCGATCGTCCGACGAATGCCCTCCCGCCAGGAGACGTTCGGTTCCCATCCCGTTTTCTCGTGGAGCTTCTCGTACCCGACGCGAAGTTCCTCAACGTCGCTGTCACCGGGACGGAACCGGTCGTCGCGCTGGACGATTTCGGGGCGCTCCCAGTACCCCTCCTCCGCGCCGACGTCCAGAATCAGATTGGTCCAGTCGCGCATCGAGATGTTCTCCCCGTACCCGTACACGTACTCTTCACCGGGGTCGCCGTCGAGCGCGACGTGCATGTGTCCGCGAACCCCGTCCGTCGCGTAACACATGTCGCGTTTCGGCTGGAGATTGCCCAGCTCTACGATATCACGCTCCAGCGCTTGGGTGATGATCGTCCCCGTAATGTACCTGGGATTCTGACGCGGGCCATAGTTGTTGAACATCCGCGTGGTGACGCCGGGGATCCCGTAGGCGTCGTGGTAGTTCATCGTCAGGAAGTCTGCGGCGAGCTTCGTCGTCGCGTAGATCGACTTAGGATTGACGGGGGATCGCTCGTTAAGCAGCACTCGACCGTCGTCCTGGTACTCGTGGAGGTCTTGCACTTCCTCGTCGATGTCGCCGTATTCCTCGCTCGTTCCCGCGGTGTCGAATTTCGCGATATCCAGATCCAGATCGACAACGCTCTGCAGGAGATTCAGCGTCCCCGTGACGTTCGTGTCGACCGTTTCGTAGGGCCGATCCCAGGACTCGCCGACGTGTGCCTGCGCGGCCAGGTGGAAGATGATCGTATCGGAGTACTCCGTCAGTGCAGACATGGCGCGCTCGACCGAGTGTTTGTCACGGAGATCGCCACGGTGGACCGTGATGTCGTCGCGGAGGTGTCGAATGTTTCGTAGTTCCCCGCTTGATGTCGCTCGAACGAACACGTGAGTGTCTGCCCCGAATTCGACGAGTTGCTCGGTAAGATGTGAGCCGATGAATCCGTCGGCGCCAGTGACGAACACCGGCCGGTCGGCGAAACGCGACTGCAAGTCCATTTATATAACACGGGCGATGGCCTGCGAATATGAATAATTCGATCTCGACCGCTAGGTGGCTACTATGTAGGAATCCTACCAATCGACTTCGGCGAGATACTGATCGACGTACGGGTGAAGATCCTGAAACGGAGGGTCGAACACAGTAAATTCCGAGTGTTGATCGTCTCCAACGGTCGGCCGCTCTTCCGGCGATACAACAAAACCGGTAGCCAAGTAGTGTTTGCTGTTCGTACTGTCGACGTCGGCGGTATCGTAGATGTGTTCGTAGGTTCCGATCTGACGATCGATCCGTACGTCGATTCCGATTTCTTGCTTTGCCACCCGGTGAACAGCATCACGACGGGACTCGCACTTGTGAACTCTACCGCCGGGAGTGAACCACTCTCCCTTTGCAGGTTCGTTGGTCCGTTTTCCGAGCAGGACCCCGTTATCGACCCGAACGATGAGGTCGACAGAGACGATCGGTACGTGTCGTACTATCGTCTCCCAGTCGTCATCGGGGATTCGTTGCCGAGTTTCATCAACCATAGGGGTCGATCCGAAAGCTGGTTTCCAAAAACCATCGTACTCCTTCTTTTCAGAGCCACCAGTAATACGATCTCGCGAACTCGACCTAACAGAGCGCAATTCAACCCCGCCACCACACCGGGGACCGATGGCCGTCCCGGTCCCCGGTCGCGGGCACAACACCACGGCGCCCGTCCTGAAGTACTACCTCTACAAGGCCACCAAGGCGGTCGAGTTCTACCGCCCGGTCATGTACCTCTTCTTTCTCGCCCAGGGGCTCGATTTCACCCAGATCGCGATCCTGGAGGCCATCTACAACCTCACGACGGTCCTGGCCGAGATCCCGACCGGCTACGTCGGGGACCGCATCGGCCGGCGCACCAGGTTGCTCGTCGGGACGGTCCTGATCGCGGTGACGCTGGTGGGGATCGGGCTCGCCGGGTCGTTCCCCGCGCTGGCGGTGCTGTACGCCTGCTGGTCGACGGGGTACAACTTCCGCTCGGGGAGCGAGGACGCGTGGCTCTACGACACGCTCACCGACGACCTCTCGGCCGACGAGTTCGCCGAGGTCCGCGGCCGCGGGGAGTCCGCCTCCCTCGCGGTGGGAGTCGGCGCGGCCGTCGTCGGCGGCTACCTCGGGAGCATCGACCTCTCGTACCCGTGGTTCGTCGCCGCCGCCGTCACCGGGGTGGGCGCGGTAGTGCTACTCACGCTGGAGGAGCCGGAGACGTACGAACGCTCGGTCGCGGCCGACCTGAGCCTTCGTCGGTCCGTCGCGATCGTCCGGGATGCCCTCTCCCAGCGGAACCTCAGAGCGTTCGTCCTCTACTACTACGTGCTGTACGCCGCCGTCACCTCCCTCGTGTTCGTCTTCCTCCAGCCGATAGTCCGGACCGCCATCATCGACTCAGGCGTGGCACCGACAAATCGAGTCGCTACTCGGGTGGTTCCGCGCCACTCACAACCGCGCGGGAACGGTACTCAGCTACCACACCGATACGAACGAGCGGGTCGTCGGCGTGTGGACGTGGTTCCTCGTCCTCCCGTTCCCCGTCGCCGCGGCGCTGGTCGGGATGTACCTCGTCCCCGTGCTCGCGCTCCCGACGTTCCTCCTCGCCCGCGGGCTCGCCGACGTCACGCGGTCGTTCGCGAGCCAGTACGTCACCGACCGCATCGAGACGGTCGGCCGG
>NZ_JBNTJX010000028.1:0-15685 GCF_051195075.1 Halobaculum sp. EA56 | reverse complement strand
GGGTCGGTGCTGTACAAGCAGGAGCGGACGGCCGTGTTCGGGGAGACGTTCGACGTGTACAAGTTCCGGTCGATGGTTCCGGAGGGAGATTCTCCAGTCCCGGTCGACGACGAGGAGAACGAACGTATCACTCGTGCAGGGAGGGTGCTACGCCGGACCCATCTCGATGAGATCCCGCAACTGTGGTCGGTGCTTCGCGGGGATATGAGCGTGGTCGGTCCACGTGCCGTCTGGACCGACGAGGAGCGGCTGTTGGAAAACGAATCGGAGATGTGGCGCAAGCGGTGGTTCGTGAAGCCGGGGCTGACTGGGCTCGCTCAGATTCGTGACGTGAGCAGTCTCGATCCGGAGGCGAAATTGAGGTACGACTTGAAATACGTCGGTGAACAGTCGTTCTGGCTGGATCTGAAGATCGTCACGCGGCAGGTTTGGAAGGTGTTGGTCGACGTGTACGATACCGACCAGAAGAACTGAATCGGACGGTTGAAACAGGCGCGTTTCGATAACTTCGACGAATGCGTATCCTCCGCGTTGCACAGAAGGTCTATCCAGACGTGAAGGGTGGCGGCCCGTATCACGTCCATGCGATGAGTCGTGATCAAGCCGCGATGGGTCACGACGTAACGGTGCTGACTGTTGGTCCCCACAGCGAGGAGACACGCGACGGATATCGTGTTGTCCGTCGACCCTCGACGGCCTCTCCGCTGGGTAACGATATTTCAGCCGGCGTTGCACGGTACCTGTGGAACGCTGTACGATCCGATGAGTACGACGTAGTCCACGCACACTCCCACCTCTATTTCTCTACGAACCTCGCAGCGATCGCGAGCCGACTTTCGGGAGTCCCATTCGCAATAACGAACCACGGGCTATACTCCCAGACTGCACCCGAGTCGGTCTTCGATATGTACCTTCGAACGATCGGACGCTGGACGTTCAATCGAGCCGACGTCGTGTTCTGTTACACCGAGGAGGACCGAAATCGCCTCCGAGAGTTCGGTGTGACGGCGCCGGTCGAGGTCGTACAAAACGGGATCGACACGGAGCGGTTCACGCCTGAAGGGCCTGTCAGTGACCGGGTTCCCGATATCGATGCACCAATTATCCTGTTCGTCGGTCGGTTGGTCGAGGGAAAGCGGCCGACTGATGCTGTCGCGGCGCTCGATCGACTGCGGGACGAGTACCCAAACGCGCAGCTCGTGTTCTGCGGTGAGGGACCTCTCAGGAGCGAACTTGACGCCACAGTTGAAGGCCTCGGTTTGAGAGACGCTGTAACGTTCCTCGGGCACGTATCGTACGATGAGATGCCCTCAGTCTATCGGGGGGCCGATGCACTAATTCTTCCCTCCCGTGCAGAGGGACTGCCGCGAACCGTGTTGGAAGCACTGGCAACGAATATTCCTGCCGTTGTCAGCGATCTCGATCAAATCAAATCCCTCGTCGACGGTGCGGGGCGGACTGTCTCAGTCGGAGATACCGGCGGATTCGCGGACGGCCTCTGGAGCGTTCTAGAAGGTACACCAAACTCACCACAAACAGCTATTACTGATGAATACGACTGGAGAAGAACGGCTGAAAAGACGACAGCTGCACTGAACAGAATCGCTGACTACAATAGTGGAGCGTAGAAGTAACCTTACAGGAACGTGGGACTCTACGAAGCAGTGCGTCGCTCTCGTATATATCGAACTGGAGTTGTGCTCCGACGATGGACACGGAATAGTCTCCTTGTCGCGCTTCTGGTAGATGAACGGTTTCAGCAGGTGATTGTTGGAATAGCGCTACTGGTCAGTATCATCTCAGTATATAGGTCAAATCTAAATGCGAGCATAAAGTTCCTCAGTTTCGTCGCGATGTTTGCTGTGGTCGGAGCACTCGTTTGGTCACTCGCTTCTCCGCACGGTGGCAAAGAGTCTGATACGAGACGTTAACGAGTCCCACCACTGTTCGAGTGTCGGAGCCGCCAGTACACACAACAGGAATGTGAAAGGAATTCGGTGACGGACGGTCGTCCCGAAGTTCGAGTCAATGAGACCGTAGCCGGCGATACCGGTGAAGTACGTTACTACAATCAGTACTAATACCGCTAAGTCACGGTTACATTCCCGTGCGGATCGGTAGGCAGCGACAGTGAGGACAATTAATATCGGGAGCATAACTGTTGCGACTAGATCAAAGAGTGAAGAAATATGGAATGGGAAGGGTGCATACTGGAAGTACAAAGCTCGGACAGGCGTTGCAAGGACGAGTTCGATCCAATTATCGTATCCGATTCCCTCAAGATATGCAGCCCCACCTGACGCTCGAAATGCCCGCCGGCGCTCTATGGAGCTAATCGGTAGCATCGGACCAACGAACAACAGACTGAACACCCCTGACACGATTCCGGTTGCAAATAACGTCCGAACCACGAGGGCACGACGCGTGATCCGCTGTGCGATTCGGACGGCAACACCTGCACCCCCTGCCACCGCGATCACGCCAGCAATTTCTGGACGTAATAGTAACAAACAACCCCAGAGTGGAAGAGCTGGGTATATCACTCTTCGATCGCCATCAAGCATGCGTGCAACGAAGGCGAGCAGGGTGAGCGACAAAAGGACAGAAAGAGAATCCCGCATCGGGATCGTGAGGAACACAAACGGGAGTGGAAGGAATAGAACAGTCACGATTACCCCAGCTGGAGATTCTAATCGTGGATAGAGACGGTTAGCGAGGTCGGCGACCGGGACGGCGATTAAAACGGCACACAGCCCATTTACAACTGAGAGAACCATAGGATCCGGAGCGAAGATGGCGTAAACAATTGATTGGAACGCGGCGAACGAGTTTACCGTTTGGTTCGGAGCTGGTAACGCTCCGTTGAGTATCGTCAGTGCGTGTTGATGGAACTGAGGGATGTCCCAACGGTACGGCAGTCTAGGGAGCACGACTGTACCGAACAACACATGTCCTACGAACGCGACCGTCGCAAGTGCCGCGATCCGCGGACCCTCAGCTCGTTGGGTGACTAGTATCAGAACGACGAGTGAGACACCTGTGGCCGCTACGATCGCGAACAAGACTGTATTCATCCGTCGAACCCTAGGAGTACACCTCGGTCTCTGACGGTACGTTCCCAACGACCATAGACATACACGCTCCAGAGGAACTTCGCGTGATCGGCAACTCCAGCCTCGTGTTCTGCGGCCAGGGAGCGGACTTCGCCGATATCGAGGAACGGCGCACGGATCCCCTCCAATACATCCTCGAACTCATCACGCAGTGAGCCGACGAGCCACTCACCGACGGGCATATCGAATCCCTGCTTCTTTCTCTCCGCGATCCCCGTAGGGAGCCGATCGTCGAAAGCCCGTCGAAGGACACGCTTTCGACCGGTCGCGTTGATTTTGTGATCGATCGGCAACGAGAGAGCATATTCGACAACATTCCGATCTAAAAATGGGACACGCGCTTCGAGGGAGTTATACATTCCTGACAGATCAACCTTGTATAACATCTGATTCGGAAGTCCAAACTGGGTGTCGACAGTCAACATTCGGGTAAACTCGTCACGGTTTGGAACCGTTCGTTCCGCTCGACGATGTGCCGCGGTGAGATCTTCCCATCCGACTTTCTCCGGATCGAGATCGGCGATAGCATCGGACGCTTCCTCATTGACCAATCGGAGCCATTCGAGGTGCCGGTTGACGAGATCCGGATCGCTCCCCCGTCGAAACTTTCGAGCCTGTCGTCCGAGTTCACCAAGACGGGTAGTCCGGTCGATGGGTGCTCTAGATAACAACGCATCGGTAGCACGTTTTGCCGGACCCGGAAGCGCACGATAGTACCGCGATAGATACTCGCCACGGTACTTTGCGTACCCTGCAAACAGTTCGTCAGCGCCGTCACCCGATAGCGCAACGGTCACCTCGCGGGACGTTTCACGAGCAACCACACTCGTCGGTATCAACGACGGGTCTGCGAACGGTTCACCCAGTCGGTCCAAGACCTCGGGAATCGTCTCGCGAACATCGTCGGCCGTAACTGTGTACTCGTTGTGGTCGGTTCCGTGGTACTCCGCGACCTTCCGCGCAGCAGAAGACTCGTCGAACCGATCACGATCGAAACCAACAGTAAACGTCTTGACTGGGTCATCCGACTGGGCCGCCATCGTCCCGACGATAATACTAGAATCGATTCCCCCGGAGAGGAATGCACCCAAGGGGACATCACTCATGAGGCGTCGGTTGACGGCACGATCGATTCGTGACCTGAGGCCGTCGGCTGCGACGTCGAAGGAGACGTTACGAGGCCTTATTGTTGGGCTGTAGTACTGACGGGACTCGACCGACAGTCCCGTCGAGCCCTCTTCGACGACAACTAATTCGCCAGGGGTTACCTTCCGAACGTTATTGAAAGCGGTTCGTGGCGCGGGTTCGAAGCCAAACAGAAAATACGCACCCAAAGCGGTCCGGTCCAGCCCTCCGAGGTCGAGGTCAGTCTCGAACAACGCCGGAAGTTCCGAGGCGAACCCCAACCGGTCACCGTCGCGGGCGACGGCCAACGGCTTAATACCCATTCTGTCCCGCGTGAGTACAAGACGCTCGCGTTCCCTGTCCCAAAGTGCGAACGCGAACATCCCTTCGAGTTGCTCGACGAACGACAGGCCATGTTCCTCGTAAAGGTGGACCAGCACCTCCGTATCGGCGTCGGTCCGAAACGTGTGACCTGAGGAGAGTTCCTCTCGGAGAGTCTCGTGATTGTAGATTTCCCCGTTGAATGCAACACACACGGAGCGATCCTCGTTGAACAAGGGCTGTTGTCCGAATTCCGGATCGATGATCGCGAGTCGTCGGTGCGCGAGGCCGACGGGCCCGTCGACATAGGTCCCGGCTCCATCGGGGCCACGGTGAGCGAGACAGTTGCCCATTTCATCGAGAACCCCTTCGGCTGGAGATCCTTCGGGATCAAATATCCCGGCGATACCGCACATACTGGGTACCCGAGCGCGCCAAGTGAGAAGGTTTCTATCTCGATACAATCCGAACCGGTTTTCATCAGACCACGTAATGCGGGGGAACGAATGACCAGTACCGACGATCGAACGACTGTGTGGTTCCTGATCGGGAGGCTTTCCGTCGGTGGTACCGAGCGGACGCTCGTCGATCTGGCGAACGGTCTCGACCGCGAGCGGTTCGCGCCGAGCATCTGGACTATCACCGACCCGGGTCCGTTGGCCGACGATCTTGATGACGACGTGACGATCCGCCCACTCAGCGCTTCGAATAAACTGGATCCGGGACCCTTCTTCCGATTGAGCAGAGCAGTCCAACGAGAGCGTCCCGCCGTGCTCCAGTCGTTTCTCTACTTCGACAACGTGTTGGCGCGGGTTGTTGGAGTCCTGTCTCCCGAGACGGCTGTTTTCACCGGTGTCCGCGAGGTACCGGATTCAATGCCGCTCCAGCGCGATTTGATTGACCGACTCACACTACCCCTATCGGATCTGATCGTCTCAAATTCCGAAGCCGGTGCAAAGTGGGTAATCGAACGGGGTGCCGACCCGGAAGAGGTATCAGTCGTTCCTAACGGTCGCAAAGTGGATGCGTACGACGTCCCTGAACCCGAGGGCCTTCGGTCGTCGCTCGGACTCGGTACTGGTCCAGTCGTCGGTACGGTCGGTCGGTTGGTCGAACGAAAAGGGCACCACGACCTGCTCAAAGCGTGGCCCAGAGTACTGAACGAACACCCGAACGCCGAACTGGTAATCGTCGGTGGCGGTCCCGAACGCGACCGGTTGGACGACCACACACGGCGGCTCGACATAGCGGAGTCGGTTCACTTCCTGGGGACTCGCGACGACGTGCCGGAGTTGCTCGCGATGTTCGATGTATTCGCGTTCCCCTCTCACTACGAGGGGATGCCCGGAGCGCTACTGGAAGCGATGTGCGCGGAACTTCCGATCGTGACGACTCCCGTAGACGGGTGCTCAGAGTTGATCACCGACGACGAGCACGGTGTTCACGTTCCGCCACAGGATAGCGAGGCACTGGCCCATGCTATCATTACACTGCTGAGTGACGATGAGAAGGCGAGCTTGTTAGGACGTGCCGCGGGCGCACGAGCACATAGCGAGTACAGTGTCGACGCGATGGTCGACAGATTCGAGCGACTATATTTGGAGTCGTCCTGAACTGGTGAGACTGTTATTCAATAGAGATTGGATTACAGTAATTCGTGACCGTTAGTTCTCGATGGACAGCCATTGGTGTTCGGTTAAGACGAGGAAACAGTAGACGGCAGTGAGACAGAGTATACAAAAACGACCATAATTTTCTTCTGAAACTGACGAATAATTCTTCAACGCTTTGCGTAGAGCTGGTGATCAAAAGCGTGGTGCACCAAGTGCACTTCGGTCAGTTTTGGCGAGCTTGTCGAAGTCGAACGATCAACTCGCGCGTTGTGGTACTGCGGTCTTCATCAGTGTCGAAATATGCTGTGAGGATCGCTTCGACGATCTCGGAGCGGCTGGCTCCGAGATCTACGCAGTCCTCAACGAGATCATCGAGATGATGAGCAATCTGCGGCGAGGGTGAAATTCCGAATTTCGGTCGTGTCATCGTTTCTTCTTGCACTCTAGTGCACTCAGTGCACCATAGCTACATTGATCAGAATACGCTTCCACTCAACAGGAGACTCACCCCGATGATTTGCGAAAATGTCGCTCCAGTCTGCTGATTTCCTTAACCGAACACGGATGGATGGACAGCATACGTCACTATAGTAATTATTAATGTTATGTATATTATAACTAAATATCATTACTGAGATGGTGAGTTTACCATCTTATAAACTACCATACTTTTAGAGCCTTATGATAATAGTAATGTAATTATTATTTTATGTTTTATAGTCATTAAAATCGTCGACCATCCGATAATCGGCATCCTTTGCGTGATCTAATACGGCCGAAGCTGTTGCATGCAGGTATTCACGCTGACCACGAATCCCCCACTGAACGGATCTGATGAAACGTGTCAGTGAAAAAAATATAATGAAAATCAAAAGACGAATAGCGGGGAGATTCGTCGTCGCAAATGTTAGCCGATTGCGTGTGTCGTGGTAGTACCGGAACGGGCTTTGTTTGGCCGCCGAGGCACCACCCTCATGGATGATTTTCGACCGAGGATCAATCAGCAACTGCCAGTCCCGCCGTTGAGCCTCCCAAGCTAATTCTTCATCTTCCATTCCAAAAAAATAATTCTCGTTGAGGCCGCCAACCTCATTAATGAACTCGCTCGAGAGAAGTATCATTCCACCACTAATGAATTTTGTTTCATATACAGTGTCAGCGGGGTCCGTACGATGTCTAAGCAGAGTGAGTGTTGGGTAGAATTTCCCTCCCGCAGACCGGATATTTCCTGATTCATCAAGAATGATCCCACCGACAGCTGCGACACGTTCGTGAGTCTCTGCGGTTTGAACGAGCGGCCTCAAAAAATTAGGTTTCACTTGGGCATCATTATTTAATAACAGAACATATTCTGCTCCATGCGAGAGAGCACGGTCTATCGCCGGATTACACCCTGCGGCGAACCCGAGATTCTCCCCGTTGAACACGAACTCATGTTCGGGGAACTCGGCAGCGAGTTGTTCTCCAGATCCATCCGTAGAGCCGTTATCAGCGACGTAAATTTCTGTTTCGGAGTAGGATACATTGGTGAGCGACCGGAGACAAGCCGCCGTATCCTCATAATTGTTCCAGTTCAGAACGACGACCGCAACGGTAGGGGTGTTATCGGATTTCGATAACTCACCACTTTTTGATGGAGCCTTATTATCTGGAGAGGGGTCGTTATTCGTCATATGCCACCTCGGACACCTGTTAGGACCCAAGTATCTTTTTCTATACATTTATTCATAGATTCTCTGTCAGCAATTGATTCCGCCAAGATACGGTATCCGTTCGCTTCTAAAAGGGTGCGAATGCGACTAGACGGAGCATTGAGATGGCCATGTGACTCGACGATTGCGATGCGAGGTGTAATAGACATGTCGCTCAAAATCTCTATTTCCGACCCCTCACAGTCCAATTCAAGTACGTCACATGGAGGAAGTTCTTCCGGAGCGACTGTTTTAGGAGACCCCGCAGCACCACGGAGGTCGATCCGAGTTCCGACGATTGCATGGGTAACGGAGACGCGGTCTGCGACCCCGTTAAGCCTGGCAGTTTCCGAAACGTGATCTACGTACTCTTCTGAGCCCTCAAAGACGTGAACTTCACCGTTTGGACCAACCATCTCTGCGGCGATTGCAGCAGTGACACCCAATCCACCGCCGACGATTACGACACTATCCCCCTCATCAACCCATGTCCGAAGGCTGTTCGCAATTCCTGACTCGTAATGTGGACGATGGGGAGAATCTCGATGTAGGAAGTAACCAATAACAGTGTATGGCAACACAGTTTTGGAGTTGAATACGGCTTTCCGTCGTGGTAGTTTCTCACGAAAATATTTCTGATATATGTTATGAAATTTCATATTATCCTCAGGGGTTGCATGTACACCCTCGTCGGGCGTCGCGTAATAACAGTTTGGGGTTTCAAAAACTCGCTTCCGTCGCTTACCTCACTAATATTGATTATTTAAGTAGATTTGTATTTTTCGTTTATTCCGAACAAACAGAAGTAGACGATCGTGTAGACGGTAGCACCAGCCGCAATCGAAAAAACGATTTCAACTACGGAAGGAGAGGAAATATACCGAACTACGGGGACCATAGCAATGGAAGCTAATAAAGGAATAGTGAAGAGTTCGATGTACTTTTTTCTGCTAATTCTCGTGATGCGCTGCGTTTGGTACAGCCAGAAAGGGATCGTCAACCCAATACCGATAGTGATACTAACGGCTGCCCCGGTAATTCCTAATCGTTCCGTGAGCGGCCAAATGGAAACGACGATCACGAAAGAGCGTATGAAGTTCATTTTAAAATCGAGATCCGGCCGCCCGACCCCCTGAAATACCGCACCACCACTCGCGGAGATGGCTCTAAATAACCCAGCTAAAGCCATGATCTGCATCGGTACGATCGCCGGCATCCAATTGGTTCCCAGTCCGACTCTGATAAAGTCCGGTGTCACTAAATATATCCCAACGGACAGTGGAACTACGATTGTAAAGAGAATTTGAATAGTACGTTCGAAAGCGTTCCTTAGAGCTTCCGTATCTTCCTGTAGCTTCGAGTACGTCGGGAACATGACCTGAGAGACGACGTGAGTAACCTCTGTGGCCGGCGCGTTCGATAGTCGAAACGCCATCTGATAGAGACCGAGTGCGCCAGCCCCAAGTGCCCAGCCGACGAACGTGTCATCTCCAGTAGTAGCGATGAATACGATTACGCCGGTAGCCCATATCCATCGGCCGAACCCGAAGAGTTGATCGAAATGCTCCCGCTTGAACGAAACGGAGGGCCGGTTGTCGTGGAGAACATAGGACATGATCGTGCGAACGGTCTTTCCGGCGACGATGCCAGCCACCAACGCCCAGAGGTTCTGATACAGGAGTCCGACTGACACCGCGAGTGCCACGTCGACTAATCTACCGGATAGAACGTACACGAACTGCTTCCGGAACTCCAGGTCTTTCTTGAAATAAACGATCGATGGGTTCCGAAGTCCCTCTACCAGAACGCCAGCAGCGATAAGTCGGAGAACTGGAGTTACGCGTGGTTCCTGAAAGAACGTCGCGACCAGTGGAGCACTGAATACGAGACCCCCGACGAGTACGAGAGTCTGTACAAGTCTCACCGACCATGTTGTGTCAAGCAGTGCATCGATGTCGGACGAGGTGTGATTGATCAACGCGGGTTCGAGTCCAAGATTGGTGATGCGCTGTCCGATGGCGATACTCAAGGTTGCGAGCCCCACGATCCCGAAAGCCGTCGGAGAGAGAAGTTGCGCAAGAAAGAGTAACTTCCCAATCTGAAGCGCTCTATCGGAGATATTGAGTAGAGTTGCCCAGAACCCACTCTGAATGACTTTTCCCCGGAGAGTCTCAGAGGGAGAAGATATCCATGCATAGACTCGTCGTAAAAGCCCCATCGGTGATATCGTCCACCAAAGTAGCTGCCGGTAATAGTGTCACGATTTGCAGAAGGCGTATTCCGAAATGCTTAGTGGACCTTCGCGATGAGAGATAGTATCCCTGATGTCTGAAGCGGATACAGTCGTATACACAGCAATATACGGTGGATATGATCATCTGATAGAGCCGAGATATCCAGCGGACAACATCGATTACATCTGCTTTACTGACGATCAAACCCTGACTTCCGACGTTTGGGACGTTCGAGTCCCGAATGTCAATCCAGATTTGCCGCCAAACCTGAAGAACAGACGTGTGAAAATCCTCGCTCACGAGTATCTTCCGGAGTACGACTATAGCGTGTACGTCGATGGGAACGTAGGAATCACTGCGTCTCTCCGTCCACTTATCAACAAATACCGAGAAGAGAAGTTCGTAGCGCCGACGCATCCAGTACGAGACTGTGTATACGACGAGGCAGAGGCTTGCCTGAAGTTGAACAAAGGCGATCCAGAATCGATTCGAGCACAGATTGAGGCGTACAGGGACGAAGGATTACCGGAAGAATGGGGGTTAACGGCTAATCGCCTGTTGCTACGTCAGCACACGTCTCCTGATGTAAAACAATTGATGAAGGACTGGTGGAGAGAGCTGGAGACCTATTCTAGCCGAGACCAACTCAGTCTCCCATTCGTACTCTGGAAGCACGATGTCGATGTTACCCTCATGGACAGTGGTCCGGAAACGGACTCGAACAGGTTTGTTCTTCATCGTCACCTACCCGACCAGCAGCCACTCCGTTGGCTCACTAAATGGTGGATACGCGTCAGAAACGACCGGGATGTCAACACAGCATATCTGATCCAGTACTACATCATTCGCGGGCTACAAAAGGCACGACGCGAGGGAGTGTGGTCAACTCTCAACGCACTGGTAAGGGTATTAGGTGTGCAAACACGAGAGCGTTTGCTCGCGGTCGGGGATCGACTGGGCGTCGTCGGTCCGGATTCCATCTACGAAGCAGGGTACTATGAAAAAAGACGCTATGACCCCTTCCGTGCAGAGGCCCGCCACATGGGTCAGGTATTCGATGAAGTGTTCGAACCGAACAGTGTCATAGACTTCGGATGTGCTATCGGAGCGTACTTGGAGCCATTCCACGAGAAGGGTATCAAGATTCACGGCGTTGAGGCCAACTCAAGTGCGTTCGAATACGCGGTCGTCCCCCGGGGAAACCTAACCCAGCACGACCTGCGAGAGCCGTTCAGAACCGAACAGCAGTACGATCTGGTGATCAGTATCGAGGTAGCGGAGCACATCCCCGCTAAATACGCAGACACATACGTTGACACGTTGACAAAGGCCGGTGACACCGTGGTGATGTCCGCTGCTCCGCCAGGACAGGGCGGTACTCACCACGTCAACGAGAAACCTAGGAAATACTGGATAGAAAAAATGAACCAGAGGGGCTTTGAGTACGATTCGGACGCCGTAGCATCGGTACGCACTCGCGCGAACACAGATGTGTTCTCTCATGTGCCGGAGAACATCATGGTATTCCAAAGCCAGTAATCTACTTCGTGATCTGGTTCACTCGGAGAACCATACGATTTAATCTACTACCGACGGGCCTTCGTGTGATGGAACCTCCAGCGACTAATCCTCCGAGGACAAAACGATGATCGACGACGTCGTAACCCGCGACCTCCAAGTCAACGCCGACGAACGCGGCCACCTCGTCGAGGTATTCCGCGAGGACTGGGACATGTACGACCCCGACCCCGCGATGTCGTACTACTCCCTCTCGTACCCGGGCGTCATCCGCGCGTGGCACCGACACACCCGCGGCCAAGTAGACCACTTCATCTGCCCGCAGGGCAGGATCAAGGTCGGCATCTACGACGACCGGGACGACTCCCCCACCCAGGGCGAAGTGAACACGTTCGTCATCGGCGAGCACAATCAGCAAGCGATCCGGATCCCGGGTGACTGCTGGCACGGGTTCAAGGTCGTCGGCAACGAACAGGCGCTCCTGATCAACTTCCCGACGAACCTCTACGACTACGAAGACCCCGACGAGGAGCGCCTTCCGCCGGACACGGACGAAATCCCTATGGACTGGGACGAGCAGCCCCACTAACGATGAAGGGACTCGTACTCGCCGGCGGGACCGGCTCCCGGCTCCGACCGATCACGCACACCGGGCCGAAGCAGCTCGTCCCCGTCGCCAACAAGCCGGTGCTCCAGTACGGTATCGAGGACCTCCGCGACGCGGGCATCACCGACATCGGGGTCGTCCTCGGCGAGAAGGGGAGAGACGAGATACAGGCGTTCCTCGGCGACGGCTCCGAGTTCGGCGTCGACGTCACGTACATCATCCAGGGCGAGCCCCTGGGGCTCGCGCACGCCGCCGGGTGCGCGCGGGAGTTCGTCGGCGACGACGACTTCGTGATGTACCTCGGCGACAACATCCTCAAGCGGGGGATCGAGGAACTCGTCGCCGACTACGAAGCCGGCGACTACGCGGCCGGGATCGCCCTCCAGCACGTCGACCGACCCGAACAGTTCGGGATCGCCGACGTGGACGACGAGGGAACCGTCCGCCGGCTGATCGAGAAGCCGGACGACCCGCCGAGCGACCTCGCGCTCATCGGGGTGTACGTCTTTTCGCCCGAGATCTTCGATGCGATCGATGACCTCGAACCGTCCTGGCGCGGGGAGCTGGAGATCACCGACGCGATCCAGGCGCTCCTCGATTCGGGCCGGCCCATCGACTCCCACGTGGTCGAGGGGTGGTGGAAGGACACCGGCAAGCCCGAGGACATCCTCGACGCGAACCGCCTCGTGCTGGACGAGCAGCCCGACGGCCGCCGCGGGACCGTCGAACCGGGGGCGGACGTCCGCGGCAACGTCGACCTGGCCGAGGGCGCGACGATACGCGAGGGCGCTGTCGTCCGTGGTCCGGTCGCCATCGGACCCGAAACCTTGATCGAGGACGGTACGTACGTCGGCCCCTACACATCGATAGGGGAGGACTGCCGCCTCGACGGCGTCCACATCGAGAGCAGCGTCGTGGTCGGCGAGTCGACCGTCGCCACCACGGGCCGTATCGTCGACTCGCTGCTCGGCCGTGGCGCGACCGTCGGCAGTTCGGCGGACCTGCTCCCCGAGGGACGGCGGATGGTCGTCGGCGAGAACTCGCAGCTCAAGCTCTGACGATGCGCATCGAAACGATCACCTGTCCCGACTGTGGTACCGTCCTGGCGGCGAACGTCCTGGAGTCCGAGCGCGTGTTGAAGTGTCCGGGACTGGAGTGCGAGGCCGTTCACCGGTTCGCGGACCTCCCCGAGGAGGTTCAGCGACACTACGAGACGAACGCGGACAGCTACCGCATGGACTGAGTCAGCGCGGTGAGGTCCTCCCGAACCGTGGGTCGTCGCGCGTCGAGGAGTGATTCGGCGCGAGCGGTGTCGAGACACGTGTAAGATGGCCGGGCCGCCGCCCGGTCGACGTCGGCCATCGACCCTTCGTCGATCAGTTCCCGGTCGTGACCCCGAAGTTCGGCGAACTGCTGTCCGAACTCGTAGGGCGTGACACACGAGCGGGACGCGAGGTGGACGAGCCCGGACGCCTCCCGGTCGACGAGGTCGAACGTTGCCCCTGCGATGTCCCCGGCTCTCGACGGCGTTATCCACTGGTCGGTGAACAGCGGGATCCGGTTCCCGGCAGCGAGTTCGCCGTCCACCCAGGCCGGGAACCCGGCGAGTGCGCCCGTGTCCCCGCGGCACCCGTACACGAAGGAGAGCCGTGGAACGAGCGCTGTCGGATCGGCCTCCACGACCGCGCGTTCGCCGGCGAGTTTGGACTCGCCGTACACCTGGATCGGGTTCGGCTCGGCGTCCTCGCCGTATCGATCGCGCTGCTGCCCGTCGAACACGTAGTCCGTCGAGTAGTGGACGAACCGGAAGTCGAGATCGGACGACAGCTCCGCGATCCGTTCGGGAGCGTCCGCGTTGACGGCGTGGGCCTCCTCCGACGCGGACTCACACCCGTCGACGTCGGTCATCGCCGCGCAATTCACGACGAGATCGGGGTCGACTGTCCGGATCACGTCCCGGAGTCCGGCTTCGTCCCGGAGGTCGAGTTCGAACGAGGGCAGATCGAACTCTGGCGGGCGGGAGTGATACGTCATCGAGACGGAGTGTGAACGGTCGACGGCGGCGGCGACCACCGAACTGCCGAGGAGTCCGTTGCCCCCGACAACGAGCACGTGCATGCCGACACCTTCCGAGCGCAAAGTAAATCAGTACCGGGAGGGACGTTCGCGTATGCGAATTCTCGTTACTGGGGGTGCCGGGTTCATCGGGTCGAATTACGTTCGATACGTCCTCGAATCGACCGACGCAGAGGTCACGACCCTCGATGCGCTCACATACGCCGGCGACCGGTCGAACCTTGAGGGAGTGAGTGAGGAGCGCCACGAGTTCGTGGAGGGGGACATCACCGACCGCGAGCTGGTCGACGACCTCGTTGCCGAGTCCGACGTCGTTGTCAACTTCGCCGCGGAATCCCACGTCGACCGCTCCATCTCCGGGGCTCGGCCGTTCGTCGAGAGCAACGTCGCCGGGACACAGACCCTGCTCGACGCCGCGGCCGAACACGGCGTCGAACGATTCGTCCAGATATCGACCGACGAGGTGTACGGCGAGGTACTCGACGGGAAGTTTACCGAGTCCGACTGTCTGAATCCGCGAAACCCTTACGCCGCGACGAAGGCGGCCGCGGATCACCTCGCCCGCTCGTATCACGAGACGCACGACGTGCCGGTCGTGATCACCCGCTCGTCGAACAACTTCGGACCGAGACAGCACGAGGAAAAGCTGATCCCGAAGCTCATCCGCCGGGCGACTGCTGGGAAATCACTCCCGATCTACGGCGACGGGTCGAACGTGCGAGAGTGGACGTACGTCACCGACAACTGTCGGGCGGTCGAACAGGTCCGGACAGAGGGAGCAGTCGGCGAGGTGTACAACATCGGGAGCGGTGAGGAGCGGACGAACACGGAAGTGGCGGAGCAGATCGTTGAACTGGTCGGCGCGGACGAGTCCCTCATCGAATTCGTCGAGGACCGACCCGGTCACGACCAGCGATACGCGCTCGACTCCTCGAAGGTGAGGGAACTGGGATGGGAACCCGAGTTCACGTTCGAGGAGGGACTGGAACGGACGGTCGAACACTACTCGGGAGGGGAGTGAGTTCGACAGTCATGCCGTAGGCTCGCCGTCACCTCCCTCGTGTTCGTCTTCCTCCAGCCGACATTCCGGACCGCCATCATCGACTCAGGCGTGGCACTGACATATCGAGTCGCTGCTCGGGAGGTCCACGCCACTCACAACCACGCGGGCACGGTGCTCAGCTACTACACTGGGACGATAGAAGCGGTCAGCGGCGTGCGGACGTGGTTTCTCGTCCTGCCGTTCCTCGTCGCCGCGGCGCTGGTCGAGATGTACCTCGTGCCCGTGCTCGCGCTCCCGACGTTCCTCTTCGCCCGCGGGCTCGCCGACGTCACGCGGTCGTTCGCGAGCCAGTACGTCACCGACCGCATCGAGACGGTCGGCCGG
>NZ_JBNTJX010000027.1:0-16696 GCF_051195075.1 Halobaculum sp. EA56 | reverse complement strand
TTCTGGGCACTCCGGAAGAGCTGGCAGGCCTGGTCACGAAGCGTCTCGGACAGTTCGAGTGCACTACTGATCCGGCGAACTTCACTGAGTCCGTGTGCAAGGTTGCGTTCAGCTTTCGACTGAAACCGCCCACGCGTCTGTTCACGGCGCATCCGGAACAGCCGGCGTCGCTTCTGCTCGGAGAGGCTGTTCCCGTTTGCATCGGTTCCGCGGCCGATCTCCGTCGACAACCCACGATCGTGTCGTGCCGCCGTCAACGGAGCGCCCGTTCGCTCCCGTTCGTCTTCGTCGAACCCTCGCCACTCCGGCCCGTGATCGATACGCTGTTCGTCGATGACCAGGCCACAGTCCTCGCAGATGGTTTCGACTGCGTTGGTAGTGACCCGGCCGTCGCATTCGGGGCACTGGTTAGGGTTCGACTCAGTCTGACCGTCCTCGTCGAAGTCAGTTACGTAGATGTCTCTGATTGCCATGGATACTCACGAGGGGACTCACGCGGATCGCGTCTCTCGGAGTGCCCCTCACCCATCAGGGGGCACATACACACCACACGGGACAGCGCTGACACTGATGGGCTGCGGTGGCGAAAGCCCGGCCGCGAAACGGCGCGTGAGCGCCGTGAGCAGCCCGGACCGTGGAGGTGGTGGGAGGTGGCGGTGACCGCGTACACACCAGCAAAAAAGGGGTGCGCCGACCGGCTATTCCCACCACCGACCGCGCTCAGGGAACATAATGGTGCTCCACCCAGTGACAGCCAGTGAGACGCGCCCCTCGTACCAGTTCCGGGCTACCTTGTGAATACGCACCTGCTCGCCCTCTTCAATCCACGGCGCATCTGATTTCTCCCAGATCGTCACCTTCGTTTTTCCACTGTCGTCTGCGATCAGCCCGACTTGAGCGATGGCCGGCGAGTCCGCATCCCAGAGTACTTCGACTCGACCTTCGATGCTCACCTCTTTGCGATTGACGTCCTCGAGCTTCCCAATGGGGATCACCGTCCCAGGCGCCGTCTGCAACTCCTCGAACACCCCGACGACTGCACTCGTTAGGTCTTTCCCACCGACGACGGCTTCACCCAGCCGCCGGCCAATCGCTGCTCGCGACCAGCCATCCAGCTTCTCCGCCAGCCGCATCGACTGCTTGTTCACCGCCGCCAACTGCTCCTGCGTGAGCTCTGCACGAGGATCGTCTCGCTCCGGGTCAGCCATCGGATTCACGCTCGCTGCCCGCTTCTGGAACTTCACACGCCGCTCAGCGCTTCGCTTCGCTGCGATGTCTCGCGTCCGCTTCGCACGCCCCTCCTGCTGACTGAGTTCCGCCTGGGCACTGATGTGTTCCAACTCGGCCTCTCGTGCCTTGATGCGCTCTTCCTGTTCGAGGGTCTTCCCGAACAGGTGATCCGGGCCTTCCTTGACGCGCGCGTCTGGGTGGTTGGAATCGACTTTCGCCTGCACTTCCATGTCGACCGTCGCCCGGAACTCCGGTGTCTCGTCGACGACTTCGAAGCCATTCTCGTCGACTTCGCCTTCATCGTGTTTCTCGAAAGCCTGTTCATCGACCGAAACTACATCCGTGGTGACGTTGTTACTAGACATTGGAACTCACCGGTTCCTGAAGGCGCTCACGCGCCCGACACCGCGATGCACCAACATCGCGGATTTCCTCGACGACAACGACCGACAGACTCGTCTGCGCGCTCTCGCTCGCGCCTTCGCGAGCGCCCTGTGGGCGCGAGCGAGAGCGCGCCCGAGGCGGACGACCATCCAGCCCCGCGCGCCGACCCGCCCGGAGCGAGCGGCCAGCGGGATATGCCCGTTCGTGTCCGGCCCGATGGGCGGGTCCGTGTCCAGGGCGACTGTCGCCGAGAACGTGCGCCGCGGTGTGGCGCACGACAGCGCAGGCGGCACCAAGCGCTGGAACGCGAAAGCCCGCAAGGGGCGCAACCGACGGGGATACCCGCTGGCGCCGAGGGCACATTCATTTTAGCCCGGAACGGGCGCGGGCGGTGTGGAGAGCGCCCGCATGCCCGGAATGGTCGGTCGCGAGCGACGCGGAGGGCGGCAGCGGCGAGCGGGGCGGGCCGTTACGTACACACTTGTCAGCCGGCCGCGACACTCGGCGATCCAGCTGACGTCCTGGTGGACTCAGAAAGGGCGAGGCCGTCTCGGTCACCGGGAGAGCAGGCTCTCCCGAGCTAACGGGCGGCGCGCCGCCCGTGAACGGCCGAGGGCCTTCATCGTGTTGCTCACCCAGCAACTTCAGCTGAGTCAGTCATACTCGTTGCGAGATAGCGAAGTTATTTAAATATCGGTTCGTATCTACGCAACAGATGCTTACCGAAGGCGAGGTTCGCGCGCTCACCGTCCTTCACGGTGAGCAGACAGTCTCCGAATTTGCGACCAAGCTGGACCGCAGTCTCAGCTACACGTCTGAACTTGTCGATCGTCTCGAAGCGACCGGACTCGTCGAGACGCGTCGACAAGGGAAAACAAAGCAGATCCGGCCATCGGACGCGAAAGCACTCGAACTCCTCGCAGACATCACCCAAGAGTATTCGCACATCGAATGGCCTGAACTGTTGTCGGGCGCGACGCTCCGCGTTCTCTACTATCTTGAAACACCGCGGGTCGCAATGGAGCTCGCACGCCGGGCCAACATTCACAGGAGTACCGTCCATCGCGCCCTCGATCCACTTCAGCATCGAGGGATCATCTACGAAACTGACGAGGATGCATATGTGCTGAACGAGGGATTCGAACAACTGAGTACGCTTGCTCGGGAACTCGTTCACCACGACCATCGCCAGACCGTCGAACAACACACCGACACCTACACCATTCTCTGGGAGTCACTCGACGAGTTCCTCGTCCAGACCGCAGATGAGATTACCGCCGAGAACTTCCTTTCGACGGGGCCAGAGCGTTTCCAGACCTACGACCTGCCCCTTCTGGCCCGCGACCGTCGGTACTATTTCCATTCAGAGACGATGAATGATCTCTCGCCGGCGAAGCTGTGCTGTCATATGCTCGTGATCGATTCGGGCGCACGTACCCAGTCATACTGTCTGCTCCTGCTCAGCCACGTTGACGTCGACCGTGACGAACTGCGTGACCAGGCCACAAAGTACGGCGTCGACGATCTCGTCGAGGACTTGCTCACGTATCTCGACACGAGTGGCGAGGAGCGGGCATCTCGACTTCCCGAGTGGGAAGAGTTCCAAGAATTGGCTGCGGACTACGGGGTGTCAGCATGAGGGCGCGATTCGACAGTTCGTACATTCGGTCGGAGCTCGAGCGCATCGGCGAGCAGCTAGACGACCCGCTCACTGTCTTCTTGATCGGCGGTGGGGCAATGGCGTTCCAGGATCTCAAGACCACTACCAAGGATATCGATCTCATCGTCGCATCCGGTGATGACCTCGGGCAGCTCCAAGCAGTACTGCTCGAACTTGGTTACGATATCGTTCGGGAACCGGACGAAGAATACGAAGCGCTCGGTGCTCAGCGAATCTTTGAGAACGATGATGGGTGTCGAATCGACATCTTTCACCAGCAGGTAATCGATAAACTGGTTCTTTCTGACGGGATTCGGAAGCGTAGCGAGCGGTACCTCAACCCCAGCAACTTGGTGGTCGAACTCGTGAGCCCAGAGGACATCTTCCTATTCAAGGCGGTCGCCGGACGGGTGGACGATATCGAAGATATGTTTTCGCTGCTGCAGACTGACCTCGATTTCGACGTCGTCGAAGCAGAACTCGCCGCGCAGATCGACCTCTTGGACCAAGAGCTATTCGTGACATACGTGAACGAGGCGTTGGCCGATCTCACCGAGCAACACAACGTGAGGACACCCCTGCATGAGCCGGTCGCGGAGATTACAGAGCGCGTATACGAGGAACTCGAAGTGCTTCACGCCCTCGACGAACCGAAATCTATGCCTGCCCTCCAGCAGGAACTCGATTACACCACGGTTGAACTACAGGATATCGTGAGTCGTCTCGAGGAGAAAGACGCAGTCAAGGGAACCGCTGATCGCATCGAGCGTCTTTCGACGACGATCTGACGGCGAGGGATACCGGAATCTGTGGCGTAATGCCAAGCGGTGCGGCTTATTGGATACTTTCCCTATCCCTGGATAGGGAGACTCCCCATTAGTCGCGGTCAAGCGCGACGTCGACTTCGTCAACGAGGTCCTCTATAGATTGTGGCCCGAGCCGCAGTTCGACGCCGGCTTCTTGGAGGATCTCCTCCATCTCCCAGCGAGTGACACCGGTGCGCTCGGCAGCCTTGCCAAGCGAGATCTCACCGAGGACGTAGAGCCCGATCGTGGTTGCGAGCTGCTCTTTGTCCTTGACGGCGTCACGCCGCCGATCCGTAGCCATGGGGTCTATCTGAACGAAAGAGCGGTGGGCTCATTAATGTGTCTCCAAAGAGGGTCAGTCACAAGCGACGCGGCGGGCGGCAGCGGCGAGCAGGGCGGGCCAGTACGTAGACAAAATAGGCTATGTCTCAGTACGCCTGCACGTGTGAACCGCCACCTTATGCTGAACTCTACAAATGATGAATCAGTCAACTTGTGGAATACAGAGCGTGAGTTCAAGCGCTGAAGAACAGGAAAGAGATATGGCCGGTATACTGGTCAAAGGTATTTTTAAACCAATCGCCTTAGATGGGAGACATATGCCAGTCGAATATCGTCTCAGTGTCTCTACGGGCCGTTTCAACTCAAGATCTGCTGGCCAGAAACGAATGACTGGCCGACGGGAGAGATATCCCACCCATCTCAGCGGATGACCACAGAATCGACCGATCCAGTCATTTCAGTTACAGACCTGACGAAAACCTACGGCGACACGACAGCGGTCGAACGTGTCTCGTTTGAGGTATACCCAAACGAAATCTTTGCACTGGTCGGGCCAAACGGGGCCGGAAAGACAACGACAGTAGAAATTCTTGAGTGCCTCCGAACCCCGACGAGCGGCGTCGCTCAAGTGCTGGGCTACGATGTAGGTGAGCAATCACGGCGCATCAAGCAACGGATCGGCGTTGTTCCACAGTCGTTTCACACATTTGATCGGCTGACCGTCCACGAAAACGTGGCGCTCGCTCGACAGATGTACGAGAAGGGACGTGACCCGGACGATATACTCGAGCGGCTCGACCTATCCGAGTATGCCGACACACGATTTGCTACCCTCTCCGGTGGATACCAACGCCGGACGGGAATCGCAATGGCGCTCGTGAGTGACCCGGATGTCCTCTTCTTGGACGAGCCGACCACAGGCCTCGATCCTGCCGCCAGACAGTCCACATGGGAGCAGATTGAACGGTTGACCGACCTCGGAACGACAGTCGTGCTGACGACCCACTACATGGAAGAGGTTGAGGAACTGGCTGATCGTGCCGCACTGCTGGTCGATGGCGGGATCGTCGCTGTCGATACGGTCGCTGACCTCGTCGAGACCTACGGCGGCGATGTCAAGCTCGTCGTGGACCCAACAGAAGACCAACGCGGGGAACTCGAAGCACGGCTTCGCTCCGTTGCCACCGATGTGTATCAAGACGACACAGGCAATCTCGTCGGGATTTTCGAAGATCGGTACGACGCTCAAGAGGCGTTCGGGCAGTTGCTCGATATTGAGGGTGATCACTCGATCGAACTCACTGGCGCCGGGATGGAGGATGTCTTCCTCCAACTCGCTGGGGGGACCGTCGGGAGCAGTGGTGAGCTTCGATGACCAGAATTTGGCCGCTGTTGGTCGCGCTCTCGAAGGATTGGCTCCGGAACCGCGAGGCTGTCTTCTTTGCGTTCCTCTTTCCAGTCATCCTGCTTCTCATCTTCAGTGCCGTCTTCGGTGGCGGAGCCGCCGAGTTCACGGTCCATGTCCAGAACAACGATCTCGGACCAGACGGGACCCCCACGAACCTCTCGACGTCGTTCATCGACGCTCTGGAGGGGGTCGAGACACTAGAGGTTCAATCGATTCCCGCCGGGCGCAATATCACGGAGTGGAGCCGGCAACGCGGATCGGCTGGCGCGACGCGTGTCGTGGTCATTCCCCATGGATTTGCCGACAAGGTACGTGCTGGAAGTCGTGAAGCCCGTCAGTCCGTTATTCTCGATACGATGACCCGTGCCGGTGGGCAAATTAATCAGACGAATCGGGCACAAATTCGCCAAGGACTGAACGCGACGCCGAACGGAACGAACGCGACGGGGCCAGCCGAAATCGTGTTCCTGTCGGCAAGTGATGACCAGGCGGCCCCCGCGATTCGAGGCATTCTGTCGAGTGTTGTCGCCCAGTTCAACTCCGACGCGATCGGGGTTGAAACACCCCCGACGACTGTCGTGAGCGACGACCTTGGGAGTCGGAACGTCGAAGGGGTCGACTACTATCTCCCCGCATTGATCGCAGCGGTGGTGATGATCAACGGACTCATCACACTCCCAGCACTACTCGCCGAGTTCAGCGGCGATGGAACCCTCAAACGGCTGATCGCAACTCCACTCCGAAAGCGAGATTGGATTCTTGCGAACGTCCTCCAGCAGGCCGTCCTAGCCCTCGTCATTACGGGTGTGATGGTGATAGTCGCTCATCTCGTCTTTGACGTGACGGTTATTCCCGGTCCGCTGGCGATCGGGTTGATCCTACTGGGGGCGATCACGTTCACCGGATTCGGAATGACACTGGGAAGTCTCGTCGAGGGATCCGACGCGGCGACGAGCCTTGGTATGGCAATCGCGTTACCGATGATGTTCGTTTCCGGGGTGTTTTGGGAGCTGGACTTGATGCCAGAGTACTTGCAGACGGTTGCGACGCTCACGCCGATCTATCACTTCCATCGTGGGTTGCGCCAGTTGATGGTACTTGATACTACTCAGGGTGTTGGAGTGCCGTTTGCCATTCTTGGGTTCGGGGCAGTCCTCGCTCTCGTGGTAGCCGTCCACGTCACACAGTGGCAGGATCTCTAACTCTTCGCGCTTACCCACCGGCGCTGAGGGCATATGCATTTTAGCCCGGACGGGTGCGGGCGGTGCGGAGAGCGGCGCGAGCCGTCACGAACACCACATATCCGATGTCGGCGCTCGCTGTCACACCCGCCAACCTGGCGGACTCAGAAAGGGCGAGGACATCTCGGTCGTCCCCCGACCCCGCAAGCACCGCAGGGACGAGGCGCGTAGCGGCGTTCTCACGGGCGCAGCGAATGAGAGCCAGCAAGACGAAGTCTCGCGTAGTCGCGGGATGCCAAGCGGCCGAGGGCCTTCAGGGAGTGTCTCCGTCGACGAATCTGATCGCGCTATTGGTCTGGTACCTCGGTAGGTTCGTCGAGGAGGATGTCGACGCCGTCGTGGGTGACGACGAGCTGGATCCCCTCCACGGTGAACCGGACCTCGACGTCGCCGGATGAGGATGCGAGAAGCTGCTCGAGTGCCTCGACATCGACGGCGTCGTGGAGCTGATACGATTCGCTCGGTAGCCCGTGAGCTTCCAGTGTCTCGACAATTTCAACGAGTAGATCGGGAGATGTATCTGAGTTTCTTGGGACGGAGGGTGCCATTATGATCTCGAAAGATACGTAGGACGAATAATGATTAAAAGTGGTGGCTCGGCGGCTGGTAATGTTGCTTCTGACGAACGCAGTCACACGACCCCTGTCACTATGCCGCTGGCTTGAGCTCGTCCTCGGTCAGCTCTCCAATCCACTCCATCGCTGACTCGTGGAGACTGTAGCGAGTGCCCAACTGAAGTGATCCCTTGGGGTAGGCGATTTTGATACCAAACGACGATAACGGTTGACGCATACTGGAATGGACGGTCCCGAGTGACGCACAAGGCGACAGCGACCAGCGGAGGAGAGCGTTGCGTACACGACGGGTTCCTACAAACCTGGTTTTGAATATCTGGGTGACAGAAGTGTGACAACTGTTTTCAGACTCGCGTCTGTTCTACGCATATGGGGATCCCTCGCCTATGAGCGAGCAGGGTCGGGCGCTAAAGCAGACTGAGGCCTATTCACGGCTGTATGAAATTATGCGGAGTGGCCGCCCGTTGTTTGACCGGTTCGAAGCTATCCTCCAGCTCGGCGTCGAGTACTTCGGCGTCGATCACGGATACATCACACAGATCGAGCAGGAGCGGAACGAATGGACGGCTATCGTCAGCACCGACTCTGTGGACGGACCGATTCCGCCCGGCCTTGAGCTCGCTCTCACGACCTCGTACTGTCGACGTACCATCCAGAACGAAGGGATTGTCTCGTTTGCAGACGCGCTCGATGCAGGGTGGGAAGACGATCCCGCATTCGAGACCCACCAGCTCAGCTGTTATCATGGCGCTCCAATTGTCGTCGACGATGAGCCATTCGGGACCGTGTGTTTCTCGGCACAGGACCCGCGTGCAGAACCGTTCACTGAGGCCGAGAAATCATTCACGTACCTGATTGCCCAGGTGGTGGGCTACGAGATCGGGCAGCGAAACTACGAGCGAGACCTTGCGGAACGAGAACGAACGCTCGCGGAACGCCGTGAAATTTATCGTGCTGTGATCGACGCCAGCTTCGATTTACTGTTCCGGATCGATCTCGACGGGGAGTTCACCTACCATTCTCCCTCGGTTGAGGAGCTGCTGGGCTACACCCCTGATGAACTTCGTGGGCGTCAGTTTACAGTCGTGCTTCCCGATGCGGAGACCGCGGAAACAGCACAGGCACTATATGAATGTGTGCTGGCTGGTGAGACGGTGGAGGAGACGTATCTGCCCCTCGAAACAAAATCCGGTGAGGTCGTGTATGCTGACATCCGAGGCACGCCTATTTACGATGCTGACGTGCCACCGGCGGACCGAATGCCAGTCGATATCGTTGCCGTCCAGGGGATGTCGCGCGATGCGACCGACCGGAAGCGACGAGACCGCCTGATCAGCGTAATCCATCGGGTCCTTCGACACAACCTCCGCAACGATATGGGCGTCATTCGAGGCTATACTGAACTCCTTGAGGACTCCCTCACTGGGGACGACGCGGAACTGGCTCAGCGAATTCACAACACCGCCGAGCGACTGATCGATCTCAGCGAAACAGCACAAAAACTCGAAGAAAACCTTGATGCACCACCCCAGCCCGAACCGATCGACGTCGTTCCCCTCGTATCCCGGGCTGCGACCCAAATCGACGAGGCGCATTCCGGGGCGTCGATCACGGTTGATACTCCGAATACTGCCGTTGCACAGACCGCCCCACGGCTCGAGACGGCGATCTGGGAGCTCGTCGATAACGCAGCCACGCACGCCGGTGACAAACCGACGGTCACGGTCGAGATTGCGGTCACCGACGACGAGGTCGTGGTTCGCGTGCTGGATGATGGACCCGGGCTACCTGACATCGAGCAATCCGTGCTTCTCAGCGGCGAGGAGACGCCCCTGGTTCACGGCCAACGGCTGGGGCTCTGGCTCGTCTACTGGATCGTGACTAGTCTCGATGGCGAACTCGATGTCCTCGAAGAGCAACCGGGTGCGGCCATCGAGATCCGATTGCCCGCCGCTTCGTAACGACGGGGATGTCCTTCGTCCCCGGCACCCCACACACATTCCGGGAGAATCAGACCCCTAAGACTTCAAACCGGGCGCCACCGTCGCGCCCGGTTGTGACCTCAATCTCCCACCCGTGGGCCTCGACGATGCGCTTGACGATCGCGAGCCCGAACCCGGTCCCATCTTGGTTAGTCGTGTACCCGCTCTCAAAGACATCGTCTCGTTCCTCCGCCGGAATACCGGGGCCGGTATCCTCGATATAGAACCCGTTCTCGAGGGTGCCAACGCGGATCGTGACCCCATCGCCGCCGTGTTCGATCGCATTTCGATACAGATTCTCGAACGCTTGGACGAGACGACTGGCGTCCGCGTCGAGCTGGACAGTGTCTTCGACTTCAAGGGACGCTGCGTCGGTCGCAACATTCTCCCATGCCTGTGTGGCAACCGCACGTAGTGCTACTGCCTCCGTTTCACCGACGGCATCGCCTTCGCGAGCGAGTGTCAGCATATCGTCGATGAGTCGTTCCATCCGATCCAGCGCGCGGACGATGGCAGCGATATGGTCAGCATCGGCGTCCTCTGTTTCAATGAACTCCAACCGGCCCTGCGCGACGTTGAGTGGATTCCGGAGATCGTGCGAGAGAATGTTGGCAAACTCTTCGAGGCGATCGCGTTCATGCCGAATCGTGGCTTCGGCATTGATTCGATCGAGGCTCGTCGTGACGTGCGTCGCGAGGAGTTCCGCTAACTCCTCGTCTCGCTCATCGAACACGGCCGTCTCGGTCGCAAAGAGTTGTAAGACACCGTACTCGCCGAGCGGCACACTCAACAGCGCGCGGTACTGCTCGGTGGTCCCCGCGTCGTGTTGTTCATCGGTGTCGGGAGTCGATGCCGGTGTTTCTCGAGTACCCTCGGTTGGTGCTGTCCGTGTGGAACGGGTATCAGTAATATCGGCAATACAGATCGGTTCCTGTCCCCGATAGCTCATCACGCCGTATCCGAGTGGCATCGGCTCCGGCGTACACTCGGCAAGTGATTCCTCGGCCGAACTCGCGGTCGGCACTAGCTGGTTGTCGGCGATAATCGACACGCGGGCAACATCACATGGAAACAGGTCAGCGGCATACTCAACGGTTCGTTGATAGACTTCGGACTCAGTACACACACCCGAGAGGGACGACGCGATATCGTGGAGCTGTGTCACGCGCTCGGTATGGGTTTCAAGGTCGGATTCTGCCTGCTTTCGGTCGGTAATGTCACGAATAACACCGGTGAAGATCGTGTCACCATCGACGGTGTACTCCCCGAAGCTTATCTCAACGGGAAAC
Source organism: Halobaculum sp. EA56 (assembly GCF_051195075.1). NCBI lineage: Archaea > Methanobacteriati > Methanobacteriota > Halobacteria > Halobacteriales > Haloferacaceae > Halobaculum > Halobaculum sp. EA56. Next base: position 5,839 of record NZ_JBNTJX010000027.1, on the reverse strand, counting down.
TCCCTGCCTGTGGCATGCTGCCCGGTAAGTTCGACGCTATTCCAATCGAGCGTCCGCTCCCCCTCGGCGAGGTATCGACTCATACCAGCTCGGTGTGACTCACGAAACCGCTCGGGCATCAGCGTAGCTATTGGCTCACCGCGTAATTCCGATGGCGGATATCCGAAAAGGTCGTCCACTGCCTCGTTCGCGTATTGAATTGTCCCCGCGGCATCGATTGTGATGACGCTGAACGAGGAATTCTCCGTCAGGGCCCGGAATCGTTGCTCTGAGAGTTCGAGTTGCTGTTCCCGGGCTTCCAGCCCCGTCGCATAGTAGCCGAGGAGGATCCCAGCCGTCATAAAAATGCCCGCCCCGTTAAGGGTGAGTACGATTGGGTCACCGGCAGGCGTCTGTTCGAGTGCGATGACGAAGATGAACCAGATGTTAACAGCGATTCCGACGATGGCGCCCCCGAGCGTCCACTTCACGAGTCGGATAATGCGGTCAACGGACTGTGTTTTTTCAAGCCAAATGCCTCCGACAATCAGACCAAGGCTGACAGCAAACGGGAACGAGATCTCGAGAAAGTCGATCGTCGGCTCATCACCATTGGTGATAACGTGGCCGAGCGTGAGCAGTAAAAATAGAAACCCAAGGACGGTGACCGACCATCGACTCATCGCTCGATACAGCTCCCTCATTGTAACATACTACGGGAGACTACCCATTTAATCGACGTGATTGGTGGGAGTCGGCTAAGCGGCTGTATACGTAGCATCCACGGGAGGCTGATTGTGTTGCGATGTATCAGAGAGAGCCCCTTCTATTGAGCAGTCGAACCAGTCGATTCGTCGCTCAGCACCTCAATGCTATCCGGTGTCACTGCGAGGTGCACTCCCTCTACGGGGAAGTGGACCGCCACGTTCCCATCGGATGACGCAAAGAGCTGTTCGATTGCTTCAATGTCGACTGAATTATGTAGCTGGTACTCCCCCTGGTCAAGCCCATACTCTTCCAGTGTCTCGACGATGTCTACGACGAGGCCAGTCGAACTTCCCGATCCGTTTGTAGATGAATAGGACATCTGAACGCCTGAGGCTTAGGGTAGGAGCTGTTTAAAACTGTGGAAGTCAATTACAGTTGCTAATCGCTTCGCTACTTGACTTAGCGCGTCCGGGATAGCGTCGGCGCAACCAGAAGAGATTATGCGCTTTGACGCCGACTGGATGTCTCGCGCCGATGACCGTATTCTAGAGCATCTATCTGAAGCCGGCCCCGATACCCCGAAAGAAATGACGGACAGCGATCGCGTGCGATTCTCCCGCCAACACATCAACGCCCGGTGCAAGACGCTCGTCAAATACGGCCTCCTCGTCCACCTCGGCAACGGCGTCTACGATATCACGCGAACGGGAGAGCAGTATCTCGCTGGCGACCTCGACGCTCGTAACCTCGATGGCGAATGAACGCTACTGCCGCCGAATCTTGGTTGTTGATGATATGATTAACCACGAATGGCTTCGGATACGGTAAGCAAGTATTGCTACGTATATTTCCGCGTAGGACCCCTTCAACCGTTTCCGGCCGCAAAAACGCTCTCACGGCGGCGGGCGTCGCTCTCACCCATTCGGTACCATCGATACAATTGATGACCCTTGTTGTCGATTTCTATTGGGGATCGCTGTTGGACGCCGAAGGATTTGTATGCGTTGCACACGATGTAAACATTATGGGAACGATTTCGGCACGCGTCCCAGACGAATTAGAGGCCGAACTCGACGCGTATCTCGAAGACGAAAACCTCGACCGGAGTACGGCCGTTCGGAAACTCCTCTCTGAGGGCCTCGAAGAGTGGCGACGCGAACGGGCCCTCGATCAGCTTGCGGCTGGGTCCATCACATTCAGCAAAGCGGCTGAGCTGGCAGGACTGTCGGTCTGGGACTTCGCCCAGTTGGCCAAGGAGCGCGATATCACTTGGGTCGATGACGACCATCTCGACGCGGATCTCGAGGCGCTGTGAATGTGGGTCTTCGACGCCACGCCCCTCATCTACCTCGCGAAGGTCGACCGGCTCACGCTCGTCCAGGATCTCGAGGTGTCGTGTGTAATCCCCGAGCCCGTGTATGAAGAGGTCGTTACCACCGGCCTCGAAGAAGGGTTTCCGGATGCACGGCGCATCGAACGAAGCGTCGACGCCGGACAGTTCGATGTCGTATCCGTTGAGACGACATCGCTTCTGTCCCGACTCCAAACAAACGAGAGTCTCAGCGACGCCGATGCTGCCGTCCTCGCCTGTGCCAGCGCCCACGACGGGGTGGCCGTGATGGACGAGACGTATGGGCGTGACGTCGCGGCGGCCGAGGGCATCACAACGCGAGGAACGGCGTATCTCATCCTAAAACTCGCGAAGGCGGGTACGATTAGTGGCGACGATGCCCGAACCGTGATTGATGCGATGATCGACGAGGGTTGGTATTGTGCGCCAGATGTCTACAGCAAAATTGTCCAGACGATCGAGTCCGTGTCGGATTGACCGACACGGGGCGACGGCGACGCGATGCCCCTTACAGGGCGGGCCGAACAGCCGCTACTCGGACTGCGCCCGCTCGATCCGTGTGAGACAGTCGTCGATGAACTGCATCAACTGACGGGCGGCCCCCGGATCGAGCGAGACGAGTGTTCCGTGCTGGTCGTCGTACGGAAAGTGCATCACGACACCGTCCTCGAACGTCTGAATCGAACAGGTGAGGCTCCCAAGGCGGTACTGACGTTCCTGAGTTGGTTTGGCGAAGCTTTCCCAGCGGAGCTCCTCAACGATCTCCCCGATCTCGTCATCGGAGTACTGCTCACGCACATCATCTCGAAGGTAGACAATCTCATAGTCGTCCGTCGAGTAGTGGCCGACCGCGCGCAAGGAGTCACCGGCCCGCTGCTCGAGATATTCGGCCAGTTCGTGGGCGACGGCTCGGGACATTATGGTTGGCTTTGTAGAGAACTGTCAAATAACGTGTGACAAGTACTCACGAACATTCGGGGATTTATTCCACGACCAGTGTCTGGTGACAGACCGGACAAACGGTTCCATCGGCGGTTTCTTCTAAATCATTATGTTGGCCGGTCCAACTACAGACGGGACACTGAATTGGCTCTGAGTTGGTCATTCGATCCGAAATCCCGGCTCGCGAGCAAAAAGCGTGGGGGAGCTGAGCGGCGTGTCCACAGCGGGATTCATCCCACTTGACCGATTCAATGAGACAGATCGGGATGCCTTCGAGCGGTACTACCGCGAGATGGATGACGATCCCCTACCCTATGATCCGCTCACTGAGTGGGGCTTGTATCAGGCAGACTGGGCTGCTGCGGGCTACATCGAACCATACCACTTCATGAAGGCCGCAGTGAAGACGCTCATCCAGTTTGCTAATGCGTACCTCCAGTTGCTCGGCTATCCGGATTTCATCGAGCAACACAGAGAGGACGATCAGGGAGCGACGTTCATCGATACCTGTGATCGAATCCGTCAAACCGGCTTGACCGGCTTCTATCAGGTGTTCCCGTAGCTATCTCCGACAGTCAAGGGAACTGGCTGAAAGAGACTGTAATAGGCGTCTTCAGCTCTTCCTGAACGGTGTGGGAATCCCGCCCGCAGTAAAGCGAGCGACTGCTCCGCAGCTGGGACACTCATCGACGAACGCACAGACTCGAAGCGAGGTTTCTAACTCACGAACGCTCCCGCACACGGAACACTCGTACGCGGTGCGATACCGGACTGATGGACGGTGCTGTTGCCGTCGTGTGCGGGAGGTCTCTGTCGGTGTCGCTCTGCCGTGAGACGCTGCTGTCGGGGATCGCTCCTGGTTCGTTATGGACTGCTCGTGATCGAGCTGCCAGGCCGAATCGGGAAGCGTGTCGTAGATGCGATCTGGCTTGCTGATGCCCACATCGAGAGCAGCAGGCTCGGCTGGGTCGCGTGCGTCATCTGATCGGGGCTTATCGACTGAGCTCCCGTCGACGTGTGATGTGTCTCGGTGCCCCAGAGGATCCGTCTGTGCCCATACACCGAGTTCGACGGCCTCTGCCTGCTCGTAGAGCACGCCATCGATGGCGGCCGCCAGTTCAGCGAGTGGCTCGGAGATCTCGGACTCGCCGTGTTTCTCGACCGCGTTCTCGAACAGCCATTCGCGGAGCGTCCCTGCAGTCTCTCTATCGACTGTATATGATGGAACAGCCTTCATTCGTTTCTCACTCCGCTCCTCGTGGGTACGACAAACCTACAGAATTCGTAGATTCCGTTGAGAGTGGCTCTTACGGATGAATCGGCCTTTCAGACACGAGTCGAACCTTAGCAGTTCAGAATTGGGAGCTGTTTGGGCACGGAACCACCTAATACAAAGCGGCTGGTAGAAGGACGGAGAAAGTAGAGACCGATGGTTACGTATGATTTGTCGAGGATGGATGTGGGATTGATTGCAGAGATGATTGCAGGGCGATACGGGGGTTTCCCAGAGCCGCTGGAGGAGGCGATTATTACACACGTGATTGACCGGCCTGAGGGGAAGAAGTATAGCAGAGACGACATCCGGATTCATTCGAAGAGTCGGAATCTGACGGAGGAAGTTCATCTAGGGGTATTGGAGGGTGTTACGTTGCCGGAGGATGGTGACTGGGGGTATTCGCAAGGCTGGATACCTGACGATATTCTCATGGTGCAGGCACTGACACCAGTGGAGGGCACGCCAAGTCCGCCCCATTCGCGAGAGGAGGTAGACCCGACGACGGATCTGTTGGCGTACTATGCGGTGGAGGTGAAAGCGGTATCGAGTGGGAACCGGGTTAGGTTGACAGAAAATCAGCAGGAGAGTTTGGCAACTGTAAGCAAGGAAGTGGACCGAGTTCATCCGGTTATCGTAATAGTCGACGTAGGTGACCTCCCGGAATCGGCGGAGGTTGAGGTTGATATCTATGAGGAGTCAGTTTGGGCGGACGGTCAGATGTCGAAAACCGTCCGGAGCTAGTTCCAGATATAGTCTCACCAGCTGCGTGACGCGCCTGTCAGCGAGGTTGTGGCTGCGCGCGCAGCGACCGCAGGGAGCGAGCACGGAGCGGTGGGTGGGGTGGAGGGGCGTCCACGGGCGGAGGTCGCCATAAAAAACGGGGGAGCGCCCCGCTCAACGCAGGGTGTCCCGTTCCTCTTCGAGGCCGACACCCGGGTCGTCGGTGCCGTGTTTGGCTTCGTAGGCGTCGACCAGCTCCCGACTGTACCGCGCGATCCGATTCCGGGATGTCGGTACGATCGTGCTCGCCACCGCGGCGACCTGCTCCTGGGTGAGGTGCTTGCGCGACAGCAGGCGATCCGCCGCGTACAGCGCTGACGCCGCGACGGTGCACCGTGGCGTTCCCGGCCCGACCGGCACCTGATCGCCGAGTTTCATCAGGTGTTGAGCCAGTCGCCACGTCCGCACGGCTCGCGCCCCGGGGATGGCGTCGTCATCGAGCGCGTCGACGACCGCCATCACGGCGTTGGGTCTGATGAGCGGCGCGTCGAACCCGCATTCACACCGGATCTTCCGCGCCGCAGCGCACACTCGCTCGTGGGGCGCTTTGGTGTGCGTCGCGACCGCGACGTCGATCTCGTCCCGGTCGACCGATGAGGACCGCGCGGCCAGCAGGACGGCGCCGCCGGCGAGTGCCTCCCAGGCCATCCGCCCGCCCGGCAGCCGTGCCTCCGAGGCGCTTCGGAGGAACTGTGCTGCCATCTTGACGACGTGGTCCGGCAAGCTCAGGTTGCCGCCGATCATCTCGACGTCCCGCAGCCCCTCGTTGAGCCGCTTCGTTCGCTTGCGCTTCTCGCCGAACT
>NZ_JBNTJX010000026.1:0-20943 GCF_051195075.1 Halobaculum sp. EA56 | reverse complement strand
CTGGAGGCGGTCGACGAGTTCGTCGTGCGGTGTCGACTGTCGGTGGATGTCGATGGTGGCGCCGAGGTCGTCGAGGACCTCTTCCCGAAGTCGTTCCGTGACGAATTTGGAGATGCACGTCTTCCCCGTCCCGCTGGGTCCGGTGACGATAGCTGTGTCGGCTGGTTCTCCGTTCGTGATGGGCTCGAGGACGCTAGAAAGGTGGTTGACTTCGGCGTCGCGATGCTCAACTTCCCGAGGGACGAATCCGGCGCGGAGAACGCGAGCATCGCGGATCATCTGTTACTGTTCGACCTGTTTCCCGTCTAGTCATAAAAGCGTGACCGGGTTGTTTCCGGAAAGGCCTACATTATCCCTGCTTGATCGCTGTTTTGATAGCTTCTAAGAGCGCTTGGGCTCATTAACAGGTCTCTCCATAGGGATGTTCTCGGAAAGAGGCATTCCTAGATAATCAGCGTTCACAACTCGTCTGATCTACGGGTTGTGAGGTTCCTCGATAATCTTTGGTTCGAGCGTACTAACGCAGAAATATGAGTCCATTCTGGTGATCTCGTTCTGTTTTTCATGCGCCTGATTGGGTGAGGCGCAAGTTGCCTCAGGCAAACGATGAAAGGTCCAATATCAGTACCAGACTCTGTATCGGATCTCAAACTAACCCGGGAGCGAAGCCGAAACGAGATCAACGATTTCCTCGAGTCGGATATGGTAGACCACAAATTGGGAGGTATCCCTGGATGGAAGGCTGCGTTCGGAGCTCGTCATAAATCTAATCTAATTGCAGTCTGTGTTCTCGGTCGTCCAGTAGCCCGAATGGTCGACGAAGACAAAGAAATCTCAATTACACGGTACGGATCGCGACCCGAAAGGCCATCAAACACTGGTTCTTGGCTAATCGCTCGCGCTCGAAAGTGGGCGTTCTTAGAGGGCTATCAACGGATTTCTGCTCACGCTGGAGTAGCAGGTAACAAGGGGACGATTTATTCTGCGGCAGGTTTCAAACTAGTTCGGGAAGAGAAAGCTCAAGGGGATAGTTGGCAGTCGCGCGAAGGCCGGTCCTCAGTTGATGATTTTGTTCGTCGCAAGTGGATTTATCGATTGCGTGATTGAATTGTGATATAATCCGATTTGCTTTGTATGCAGTAGATGAGGTATAAGATGACCTAATTCGCACTTTACTACTTAGTTTGGTTCTGGCTCTTCACCCGTGACGGTTTGTCCGTCTGTACACCGGTGAAGGTACGAACATTGGCTACATTTCTGGACTGTTGGATTTGTCTTGTAGGATTCGATGTCCCCCATACTCGTCCAGAAGGCCCTATCATTCGTAATCCGTTCTCGGATCTGTCTCATGTCTTCCGTAGTCGGCACCATTCGGTCGAACTCCCCACTTCCAGTATGGGCTAATTGGACCCGAATCCGACTGAGTTCGGGTTCATACGCTTCGTGAGCATAGAGTGCATATGCTTGCATCTGTATTGTAGGGTTACTAAACCGGTCATACGCGCCTGTCTTCCAGTCAGTAACGACAAAGTCTCCCTCTGGGTTTCGCGTACAGAGATCTGGCTGGACGGTGACGGGTTCTTCGGAGACTTCGAACGTTTGGCGCGTTTCGTGGGCGATATACTGGTGGTCCTCAAGGTGGGGCCAAATCACCCGGAAGAACTGCCTGATGTGATTACGGGCTGTACGAACTAATGACCGCGTGAAGGAATCGCTATCGAAGGATTCCCCATCCGTAATGTCAATCCGATCAGCAATCGTCTCAGAATTCGCTTCGACATACCTCTCAAGTTCGTCTTTCGCATATTCAGTTGCAGTCTGAAGATGGATGTTCTCACCCCGAGCCCATCGTGCAACCTGCCCCGCGAGAGATTCGTGTGCGATAGTTCCCAGATAGGCCCCTGGCGACGGTGTATACTCACTATAGTCCTCGGTAGACTCGGTCTGTTGGTATCGATAAAAGAACCGCCGGGGGCACTCTTCGAACAGCTGTGCTGCCGACGCCGACCAGTTTACGTGTGCAAACTGTTCTGACCCATCCATTCCGCTATTGGAGTTGATCGACGATTGAGTGAGCCACCTCTGGCAACCGTTGGGACAACTCGTAGTCTGAGTAGTCCTCGTCGTACGTCGCCGACGTCGGGGCACGTGACCGCCGCAGACTCGAACGAATACCAAATGTCATCGTCGTCCCGTCAATCTCGATTTCCCATTTATCATCGTCAATCGCCCTGAGTGCAACATCTTCTTCCTTCAACTCCAAGGCACGTTCGAGCTGCTTTATCAGGCTCTGTGTCTTATCAGGACGAAGCGTTGGTGGAGTCCCCGTCTGTGCGTAATCGAGCAAGGCCAGCCCTTCGTGGCGATTCAACGAGTCGTGGAGATGGCGGTTCTGATACCGGCGCAGACAGTTGTGACACGCCGTATCGCATGAGCAACTCTCGAGGATTGAACGGGCTTCTGCACACACGGCGTCGAATTCCTCCCAGACGCGCGATGAGAAGCCAGCACCGCCAGCGGTTGTGTCGAAGAGGAAGACCTCGATAACGCCCCGTGCGTCGATGTCGGCGTGCTCTGCCGAACGAGTACGGAATCCACCTTCGAGTTCGTCATCTTCGATGCCCAGCGCACGAGATGCACCCATGACTAATGCTTCAGCTAACGACTGTCCTGGTGTCTCGAACCATGCTTCGGATGGAACAAACTCCATCTCATCACCTAACGGGATTTGGAGGACGGTCAAATCACTGGGGAAGCGATGGCTGAAACTCGTCGTGACTGTTGAGCCGGTACACTGATCATCCCAGTCATATTCTCCAACAAATCGGAGATCCTTGGGATATGGACGGGCGTGTGGGTTCGAGAGTGGACCTTCGCGGCTAACGGCCCCACAATCGGTGCAGACCTCGAATCCATCTTCATCAGCCCCAAAGTTAGCGACAAGAAGCTGTTCGTCATTCATCTTCCCCACTATCGAATGGCCAATGGATTTCTCCTCTGCCATCTCGCTAGCGTTCTCACTCTCGTGAGAAGTCGACGTCAGCGGGTATTTAGGCTGTGTCGCGTAGGCGCGGTTCTCGTTGTAGTCCGATCCTTTCTCAGCTGCACCTGTCTCATCGACTTTCGGTGCAAATGCCTCCGGGGTGTACATTTGAAGGGAACTGACGTTCGCTCCCTCACAGACTGGACATTCCATATCCCTGGCTGCTAGACTCTCATTATGCTCGTCAAAGACCGTCTTGCAGACGTCACACCAGTTCAACCAATCGAGGTCTCCCCAGTCTTCGCCAGCTACTCGGTTCTTCGGGTTGTCTGGGAATTTGACATAGACACCGTAGGACTCGTAGGTCTTCTTGTCAACGACGATCTCTCGGCCTGGTACGTACGTTGAGAGAGCTTGTTTCAGATCCCGAGACATCTGGTACTTGTTCTTCGGCTGTGACGACCCGGGCTCATTTTCGCGCACGACGAAGTCGGCCACATCAGTCGGGAACGAGAACGTCGGAAGGAGGGCTGCATCGAGAAGGACGGAAAGTAAATCGTCGTCTTCCGTGGATTGCTCTTCCCATTCTGTCTTGGCTTGTAGCTCCTGGAGTTCGCTTAGGAACTCTGTAGCGGCGTCGCGGACTAATGCGACCTCCCAGTCGGATGAACGTCCCTCTCCTAGTGCATCCGGAAGGAGGGCCCCCAATTGCTCGAGCGTCGACGATGAATCGGCGAAGATCTCTTCGTCCAGCCAGTCTTCGAACGCGGCGAGGGTTTGGTCCCCTTCTCCTTCAAAGAACTCGGCTGTACCTTTGAGCGAGCGGAATACGGCAGCTTCCGTCTCGACGGCCGATGGATCGAAGAACCGAGCAAGCAGCGAGGCGTTGATGTGCCGCCGGGCGATCTTTTCGTTGCCGGCGTAGATGACCGGTGCGTTCCCCTCGCTCGTTATCATCTCCTCAGGATTCTCGAAGTAGTGTGACTCGTGAGGGGAGTTGTCCGCGAAGGTGACGATCGTCGAGAGCCCAGCTCCGCGACGTCCTGCCCGACCAGCACGTTGCTCATAATTCTCTGGTCCTGGCGGGACCGTCCGCATGGCCACGCCAGTGAGACTCCCGATGTCAATCCCGACTTCCATAGTAGTCGTACAGCTTAATACGTCGATTGGCTGATCGGCCTCGGAGTCCCCGACAAGGATGTCCTGAAAGAGCAGTTCGTACTCTTCGGAGCGTGCGAATGCCTCGGAGTTGTCCTTTGCACTCAGTTGTGCGGAGTGCTCTTCTGAACGCAGCGTGAGCGGGTCCCGTTCGCCATGGAGCACTTCGCGTGGCGGGTTCCGAAGGAAGTTCTTCCGTGCCTGGAGATGGATGTCATCGTCACTAACCGGACTCAGAGTTCCGCGACACCCATCGTAGGGACACGAATCATTGAGAGACACTACCGAGAACCGGCGACATCCTTCACACCGGTACCAATCGTCGTCGAGTCGGAGATCGATTGTCGTTGCTTTTGGATTGACGAAGTAATTTCCGTGGGAGGCCCCAAACAACACAGGCTCTGTCGTCATCAACGCCCGTCTCAGACTATTCCACGCCTCTTCCGGCACTTCGTCGTCGAGTGATTCTACAACATATTCAGGGATTATCTCGCTGTGGGGGAGCCCCGTATCGTCCGGGTCAATCCAATTTTGGTAGGGATAGGAGTTCGAACGTCGTCTAGCTTCAATGCTTGAATCAAATGCCCGTTCCTCGCAGGCATGACGAAGCGCCTCGATGAGGATGCTCTTGAGTTGGTCTGTCTCAATTTCAGGGACGGCCTCATCGATTTTCTCAAACACTTCCTCGGACGGCGCAATGTACCCGACGAGAGCGCCGGTGATGGAGTACTGTTCATCGCCCAACGATCGGAGGAGAAGTTCCTCATACTGGCGGGGACGCTCCGACAACGCATTGCGTGCGGCTGGCACCTCCGGAATATCGTCGATGGACTCAAGGTAGTACTCATCAACAATATCGGACAGGTTCCCACGAATATCCTCGAAGTGGGAGCGTGAACCCTTATACACGACACCCGACTGATTCGTGTATTGGTCGCTGTCGTCGAAGAATACGATGTTGTTTTTCGCACAGTAGACTGCGAACTCGGCGAACAACCGATCCATCGTGATTTCATCATCCGCGGATCCAATAATGTCGGTTAAGACCTCGCGGAACGAGTCGGATTCAACGTTCGATTGGAGGTCGCGAGCTAAGCGGGCCGCCTTCTGTCGACCGTCAGAGAAGCACAATACCTTGCGCCCCTCGTTGGGGAACTCCTCTTTGAGTGGGTCGGTCGGCTGGATACCGAACATCGAGCGGACGCTGTGCGCGAATGGTTCCTCACCTTTGGTGACCAGATCTTCGACCTTCGTGTCGCCATTCGGACGACGTCGCTCTTTGATCCCGCACGCCGGACATTGGGTCCAACTCCATGCACCGCCCTCGTCCGGCGGCTCTTCAGTCGGGACCTGAACCTCGATATGAGTGGTCGGCCCTTCGTCGTCCACGTGCCGATCATCAACAAGATGGCCGGAGGCAATCGAGAGGTTTCGTGAGGTCGTCGTCTCGGCGAGCGAACGTCCGTGTTCGTGGTCTGGATTCGGGTCATCCCGAGGTTCCTCAACTAAGAGATGAAGCTCGTCCAAGTCCTCGCTGCTCTCAGGATCTGACCACAGGAACGTCGGCCCGCGGTCGTCGTCAGAGCGTCGATAGGCACGCAGATATGCTGCTCCACAGGTGCGGTGGCTAATCAGTTCGAAGACTCGACTGCCACAGGACTCACAGGTCGTGTGCGGATTACTGTAGATGCGCCCGAGGAGGTTCTCCCCCTCTGTTACCCGGCGGCCGCTGCATTCAGGATTGACACACGCATACTGGGCGGGGAGCCCTTTGAGGAACATATGCAGGCGTGTCGGAAGCAACGCCTGATCCTCCTCCTGGCGGGCCTCGGTACAAAGATACAGAAGATTACCCGTCGCCTCACGAGCCAGCTCCTGATCGATGTCCTCGAACAACTCTTCGGCAAGCGCCGATAGGCGCAGCGGCTCTTCACGAAGATATTCGTGTGCTAACCTGAAGAGTGGGTCATCGACTAACTGGTCAGCGAGGTACGAACGGACCGATTCTACGTCATTACTTTCAAGAGGATCCCAGCCTCGTTCGCTCGCAACGTTACGAATCTTCGACGGATCATCGAGTTGGTAACCAACCCGCTCTAGGAGTTGCGCCGTGCGTTTCTCGCTCGGTTCTCCACCCTCGTACTCCACCTGCTCACCGGTGATTACTGAGAAATCGTCCGGATCTCCGGTTGTGAGCTGGGCCGCAAATTCTGGGGCTGCTTCCTCTACGTTTTCGCCCATCGTCGCACTCGTGAGGATGAAGCGCACACGTTCGCGAGATATCCCGAGCTTCTGGAGCAAGCGGCTCAACAAGAGTGCCACCTCTGCTCCTTGGGCGCCTCGGTAGAGGTGAGCTTCGTCGAGGACGATATTCAACTCGTTCTCTTCGTCCTCGGCCAGCCATTCACGGGTATCCTCAAAGAGGGGTTGTTCGATTGGCCGGAGTAGCATGTACTCCAGCATCGAGTAGTTCGTAATCAGGAGATCAGGCGTCCCGCCATGGGGATTGCTTCCATCGCGAGTGTGCATCTCTTGACGCGTGAAGAGTTCCGTGTCGCCTGGTTGGGTACGAAAGTTTGTTTCTTTTGGTCTGTTATTATTATTCAAGAATCCTTCCAGATTCTTGGCCGGGATACGGCCTTTCTCTGCGAGTTGTTCGTAGAGGTCTGGCTGCTCTTCTTCTAACTCAACGTACCTTTTGATGACCGGCCTGACCAAATTATCGTTTTTGCTGGTGTCATACTCCCCGTGATAGGGTGTACGACTCGTATACATCCCAAACTGTACCCGCCGACCCATATAGTCCTCAAGTGTATCTGCTCCGTCCTCATCACCGAAGAGTAGGCGCATCCGCGAGAGTTGATCTGCGACGAGAGCGTTCATTGGATAGAGAACTAATGTCCGTATCCCACGTTTGTCGGCTGTTTCGCCTCGCGCTGCTTCTTGTGCGAGTTGACCCAGAATTGAGTAGAGGAAAATCTCGGTTTTCCCGGATCCTGTTCCGGTGGATACGATGAGGTCGTCCTCGTCGTTGAAGAACGATTGGAGAGCGTCGGCCTGGTGTTTGTACGGAGGATCGAAGATATCGAGATCGTCGCTTTCGAGATCTTTCAGCAAATCGACGACTTCGCTCGGCAACCCCAACTCTCTGAGGGAATCCCCCGAAACATAGGTCGGAGTAGCCTCGACCCACGGTTCGGTGGCCGTCTCTCCCTCGTCCATCAGGGCACGACGTTCCTTGAGAAGCCGCGGATGATGGAGGTGGTAACGTGATTCGATGTACTGTTGAAGGTCGTTCTCGAGCTCTTCCGAGACTTCTTTGATTGATTTCATTTTATGTGTTGTCGATGATGGTCACGGGCAGTTCGTCAAAGACCTCCCGCACTGAATCAGCATCGGTGTCCGAAATTCGCCATTGAAGCTGATACGACGATGTTTCAAGCCACTCTGCTCCGACTGCGTACAGCCAACGCATCTGTGCCCGCGGCGGTGCAAAGTCACAACTCAATAAGACCTCCTCCTCATATCCGGTGAGTTCAACAGTCTGTGGGTCCTCAGCCATTGAGTCAAGAATTAGGCACGCATGCTTGCGGTATTTCGGCGAAACACTGACAGCCCTGGTTTTGCCGTCGCCCGATTGAACCTTCAACTGGTAGGTATCGGCACCGTATTCGACTGGAACTCGCCACAAGCTGATCGCAGTTCCGTCTGCCTCTTCAATGACGAGCGGCTCACCGTCTACGGTGAATCCATAGTACTGTCCAGTGTATGGTGCCCAATCTTCTTCCGGTTCCCATGACTCCTGCGGTCGCTGTTCGATGTACTCACGTAGTGTGGCTGGCGTCGTAATCGGCGCCTCGTCCAGGCCGATGTATTCGTCTTTAGATTGAACGGGGATTTCTCTCGAACGCAATTCTGCTTCACTGGTGTCAGTAAGAATTCGCGTCAACCCCCGAAATTCGATATCAAGACCGGACTCTATGAATGGACGACTTGGATCTCCTGAAACGAGCACAGCCTCAGATTCGGAGATCATTACAGCTCGCGTCGGTGCTGGAGCATAGTACCCTTGTGAGAGTTGTATCACATCACCAAGGAACGTTATTGTGGGGCCGGTACGCTCTGTTAATGCTGCCCGGAACCACCCGACATCATCAGATACTTCGTCGGCACCAGCAACTGGCTGTCCGAGAACAGCTGCCAGCTTATGGACAACCCAGTGGCGGATTGCGGTGATGTGTGCTTGTGGATACTGTTGGCCACCCGATTCAGCTTTATCAGCAAGACCGAGTCGGATTGCCTCACCGACTATGGCGTCTCGGATACCGATCTCGGTCGATGGTAGTTGGTCACTACTCACGCCAGTAAACCGCGTAGCGAATGCTCGAAACGGCTCTTGGCCGAATCCCGCTTGCTGAAGTTGCTGCATCCGAGTATTGTGCCCGGGATTTTCGATATCACCAACCGAATCGTAGACCTTTGTCACCTTTCCAACTCCGCGGTCTCGGTGAAATCTAATGAGTTTCCCTTCGATTTTTTGTCCGATTCGGGCTTTGCCTCCAGAGAAGTGGACAGGCAACCCGTCCACATACGCGATAAGATTACTGCCATCGGTGTCATCTATCGTTGCCGTGAATGACTCGCCCTTTTTGATAGGGAGTTTGTCCCAGCGCTCACGGAGGATATTGAAGCGAATCCTGTAGCGTTTCCCACGTGCTCTTGCGTTCAGGATCTCTGCATATCCCGGTTCGCGTCCGACAACGTGCACTAAGTCGCCCTCGTCTGCTTGTACTGGTCCGAGTTCGACGAGTTCACCTCCGGCAACTGCGAGTCCTAGGCCGTACTCGTCGATCTTATCCACCTCTATGTAGGTTTGTTCTCCCTCTTGTGGAGGTTGGTCAGGAAGAAGACTACTTACATGGCGTCGAATGTGATCTTTGTAATCGTCCGCGAGAACTTCCTCGGTCAGACAAAGTGCGAAATGTATCGATGTTCCAGCGACTGAATCTGCCCCGAGATACCGCAATCGAACCGAACGACCGGGTTCGCACGTGACTGGGCCGATATTAATCCCTTCCCCATCGTATTTGACGGTGCAAGTTTTCCGTTTCGTAATCTTGTCTACTTCCGCTGTAAACTCGTCACCGGGTTCCAGATTCATTGTTCCCTCTGTGGAAAGCAGATCGATATGGTTCCAATACCATTGAACCGGATCTCGAGTTCATTACAGCCGCTCTCTACCCAGTGGATGACCTCCGAGATAATATCACTGATTGCTGTTACGTCTCGGCTGATTGTCGGACCGAGTGATGCGCCTTCAGCAAAGGTAGCGATTACTTCCAGTTCAAGGTCTTCTGGCCCGACATATTCGAGGTTGGTATGTAATAAATGAGGATTGAAACCAACGGGCATACGCTTTGAGGACAGACCTTCGATAGGTGAGAGAAAGTCACGATGTTCCTCATCTTGGATTTCAATACCAATTCGTCGTGATTCTGGCTCGGTTGCGTCTATGATCGTCGATTCTTCGGATGGGTGGAGGTGAATCAGACGATGCCGATCGGAGTTCCGCTGGTGGATACTCACACGACGCGATCCATCAGAGGGTATCTCAGTTGTGTAGTAACGAGGATTTCCCGCTCCAGTCCGATCGATTTCGACTGTCTCGTTTGCATCTTTGGGGATGGAAACGACCTCGAATATTGGATCGACCTCCTCGGAGGGAGTAACTCCAACGAGAACTGGTTCCTCTGGTGGTGCGTATAGGGGTGCCTCAACGGTTGGGTTTGTGTGTGCGGGTAATACAACGTCAGCATCGAAGCCGTAGTTTTCTGTACTAAGGCCTCCCCCATAGCGGTCGAGAAATGGTTCCGTCTTTTCGGACGCCCGGAACCCGACTAAGGATACATCTGCGAAGTCGTAGACGTCCACGAACGACACTTCGGATTTCGGGGGATTCTTTGAGACCAGATATACCCACATATCCTTGCGCACTTGGTGATCCGAGTTATATCGCTGCGCCCGAGTTTCGTCACCAACAAAGAGATCACCATGTTGGAGCCCCGAAGTAGTCCAAGTGCCGGTGATACTTCCGAGGGCATCTGGACCTGAGATTTGAAGTTCGTAACTATCCGCTGTTGGGTCAAGATCAAGCGTGACCTCTGCCTCCGATGGGTGGAAGTTACTCGGTACGGGGGGATGTGTGATTCCTGTTGCCTCGATTTCGACGTTTTCTAAGAGTGTGTCCACGTCCTCATCTTCTTGGATTTGATCCCAATCGAGTGATGGAACGATGCCAAATAATTCGATGCCACCGTCATGGCGTTGCCCTAGATAGGTTCGAATCGACCGCTCACGCTCACCCTCTTCGATGTCCGAGGTACGGAGATCCTCGATCATCTTTTCAACACCCTCGTCGCTGGACAGTGAACAGGAAATGTCCTCCAGAACGCCTTGCTTATGAGCGAAGTACTGGCGCTGAGTCCCAATACGAGGGGTTAGGAATTCACCACATTCTGGGCAACGGTAGTAGTCTGACTTACGTTGGGCCTCTTCTATTGGAGTTTTCGTTCCCTCCGGGTCGAGCCCGAAGGGGATAGAAAGTTTACTCACGAGTGGGTCGGAGCCCTCCGGTCCTAATCCTGATAGTCCCTTTACGCATGTGTTATCAAACCTGAGCGACAAATAGAATAAATCTATTGAAGAAACACCTACATGTAATCATCCAAATAATTGTGGCAGAATCCCCTGGGTCGTTTAGGGGTGTGGACTGATCTGAGTCGATACTCTTTTGGATTTCAGCAGAGAACGATTTGCCACATCAACCAGATTACTATGGGTGCGAATTCTGAACGGGAAGTAGATTTTTCGCCTAATCTCCCGGACCAGTACCAACGGCGATTTGAGGCTCTGACCGATGAACTAATCGAATTTCAAGAGGACCTCGACAGGGAAGTTGCCATCAAGGACGAGATTCGCTATATCGAGAACGAAATCGAGGATGAAGTAACTGAAGGCCAGATTCGATATCTCGCAGCGTTAGAGGTTCTCCTAGATCTCATTGAGATCAACTATGACATTCGCAAAAATTCCGAACTACACGTAGTTCGGCCGGATCCTGATCGCTACAAAGACGACCCAGAAGAGTTCAAGAAACAGGAACGCGCTGTCCTTCAGAAAGAACGACGGGCGCAGTTCCGAGAGGAAAGCGTCCGCGAGTTCGTCCGGAAAATGGAGCGAGACACCCGCGTAAATACGAATGGCGGGCGAAGTGTCCTTGAACTAATAACCGATGGGGAAGAACTCTACCAAGACTTAGCACCGCTTCAGGATCAGGACCAAGAGGAAATCGCCGAAGATCTAGAAGACGTTGTCCAACCCTACATACAGAAAGTAGAGACTGGGGAGAAATGTGATCACACCGAGTTGGACCTGATGGATATCTGGCGGTATTTCCGCTACACTTGGCTAACACCATATAACACGGTCCCTGGAAGAAACATCAACTTCCTTATTAGAAACGCAGCGAAGCCGAAAGACCCGGTGATGGGGATTGCGACACTGGCAAGCCCGATGATGAATCTGTCAGTCAGGGATGACTATATCGGCTGGACTATTGACGCGGTCGAAGATAAACTCCAGCGGAAGAAACGGGTTCACGAATACGAGGAGCAGCTGCCAGAAGAGAAGCGGACGCCGGACAAGAAAACTCGGACAGTCACCAATACAGAATGGCTAGAGACCGAGGAAGAATACGAAGAGAGGGTCAGCGAGTTCTGCTCCGATATACGAGAAGCCCTAGAGGACGCCATTAAGGACGCAATATCCAACATCCGACACGACGACTTTGCCGAGGAGCACCCTGAACTCTCTGAGGAAAGCTTCGTCAACCCTGACGAACGGGTTATCGAGATTCTTGAGCAGATAGAAGAGGAAGCCGAGCAGACCATTGAAAATGGTGAGGACGAGAACCCGGAGAAGATGGAGTCTTGGGAGGAAAGAAGTGAAACAGCCCTGTTCCGGAAAAAACGCGCTCGAGCACTTCAAAAGCTTCTCCGCGACCGAAAATACTTCCAAGAACACAGCGAAGAGGACGATGTCGAGTTCATCAGAACTGGGTTGAATAACGACTCCGGGCGGCGAGCTATCAAAACAGCTCTGAAGGAGATCAAAAAGGAGCGGGTCGGTGCCGGGATGATGAACATCATGGTATGTGGCGCTATCCCCCCCTATAACCGTATTCTCGGAGGGAAGCTTGTGGCGATGGCCTTGACGGGTCCCAAGGTCATCGACATGTACCAGGACAAATACGGCGACTACCAGAGCGAAATCGCCAGCTCGATGAAAGGCGAAGCAGTGAGTAAACGGAATGAACTGGTTTTCCTCGACACCACTGGCCTGTTTGAGATTGGAAGTGCCCAGTACGACCGTATCCGGGTTCCAACCGAAAACGGCGAGATCGAATACGACCAGATCGGGTACACTGAAGGATACGGTTCAATCCAGTTCGGTCCCGAAACACGAAAACGGATTAGTCAGGTCACACAGTTAGAGGAAGGTCGCAAGGTGGTCCGAGGTCGGTTCGGAGAAGGTGTCTCTCCTCGCATCCGGAAAATCCGCCGTGGCCTGAAGAACTGCGGTTTAGAGACGGATCTCTTGAAACACGAGTCTAGACGGATTGTGTACGGAATCGATCTGGCGGAGAACTCCCAAGACTATCTACTGGGAATCGACGACAACCCAGAATACTACTGGAAGTTCGACGACCCACAGAAGGAGCAGGAGTCAATCTATCAGTATTGGATTGATAGGTGGGCAAGCATGAGAGCTCAGAAACAAGACGTCTTGGAGAATATTAGGGAATTTGACAAGCAAGAATTCAAATTGAGCAGCGAGATCGATTTCGACAAACGGCAAGCCAGTCTCAGTGAGTTCATTATAAGCAACAGTTAACATGACGGGAACATTCGGTCACCAACATCAACGATAAATATGGGAATTGAAGCATCGACACTGAATCTACGATTCCTTTCACAGCTGGCACAGGGAGGCTTCGCTGAACAGCTCACTGACGAGCAACGCAGAGAAATACACATTACAACCCGTCTAGATGGTGAGGAATACCTACAGGACGCACTAGAAGATGGGAAGCAGGTCATTCTCACTGGGAACCCTGGAGACGGTAAAACACAGTACATCCTGCAGATGAAGCCTGAGTACCCGGAACCGGACTATTTCTATCTCTCTGACGCCTCCGAGTACGACGACTATACTGTCCTACTTGACAAATGGAAAGACGCCCTCGACGACGACCGACCTGGTATTCTCGCTATTAATGACGGCCCTCTTTACGAGATGACTACCCAACACGCCGACGACTATCCCTTCCTGGAAAAAGTTCGGAGCCAGTTCCAAAACCAGATAATCTACGACGAAGATCAAGCTGACAACGCTGATTTCGACTCTATCGTCGTCATCGATCTCAACAACAGAAACATTCTCACCCGAAAGGTCATCGGCCAAGCCATCGAGAATCTGACTTCGAATAAGTTCCTCAAAGAGAACAACGGCGACGACATCGACGGACACATCGCCTACAATATGGATAAGATGAGGAATGATCGTGTCCGAGAAAATATAATCCGGCTCCTACAGTCCGTGGGCCATCTGGACGCCCACGTCACCGTTCGTGACCTCCTGAACTTTCTCGCCTACTGCATTACTGGAGCCAAAGAAGAGAGCATCACCGAGTTTGACGAAGATCTGAAATACTATAACCTCGCCTTCAGTGGCAGCGGGAAGATCTTCACCCTCCTGAACGAATACTTCCATCCCCGTGACCTCACTCATCCATTTATCGACAGCAAACTTTGGGCTGACGCTGAAGAAGAGGTTTCACGGAGAGACGAAGAAGACTCAGAGGAAGAAGTCGACCAACGATTCATCGAGAAGAAACGTCAGTTCTACTTTGAGGACGTAGCCATCAAAGACTACGACGCTCGCGACCTCTATCACGAGACCAACTACTCCTTCCATAACCAGCGGAACAGGGACCGTTCGGCTGAAAGCGTGAAAGAGGACGTCATAGAGATGATTAACAGCTATTTCATGCCGGATTCTTCCAAGGGCTCCGACCTCCGCGTCTGGCTCTCCCACAACTATCGATCTAAAAGCTCCCTATCCCTTATCTCCCGGACAGAAATTCCCAAGCGCGAGTTGAACCGCCGAGTCCCGCAGCTCCATCCCGAAATCAGCGATGCAATGGACTACAACCACGACCACCACGTTCTCGAATACGAAGGACGTGACTCAACAGTCAGGCTTCGGATTGATCCAGACCTATCAGAGACACTCGGTGCCCTGAACGGCAACATCCCTTACATCCTACGTGGAAGGGAAGAAGAACAGCAGTTGCTCGAATTTATGGAAGAAATCGAGTACAGGGAAAGCCACGATGAAGATTACGGCACCGTCCATATCATGGACACGGAAACTGGCGAACTCGAGATTCTGACAGTCAACGATGACCGGTACCAGATGGAGCGGAGGTGAACACCAATGCCAATGAGACTTAACGACGTAAACTCCGACGCATCGGAAGCCGCATTCGGATTCAAAGCAACCTCTGCCTCTCTAAAACCGGTGCATCTCTCCCAGGTCGTCTTCAGTAACGTTCTGGGATCTACTCACCAGTCGGAGGACCTGTTCAAATTCGTCGAGAAACCTGGGAAAACCCCCTCCAGCGACTTGGACGAGAAATACCACGGCCTGTTCGAGTCCTCCCGCGATCTCAGTGACGAACAAATGGACAATCTTCGGTACAGGATGCGGAAGGTCTTGGACAACGACAACGCCCTCTACGCAAGTAGTCCACGACACTCTGCAATGACCTCTATGAGCGACTGGTTCGTCGCCTACCGCCGAATCGGTGTAACACCGTCACAGTTCATCTACACCGTACTGGACGAATCTGACAGTGACATCAATCAGAAGTTGACCGACCAGCTTCAGGATCACCACGACGCTATCTCTCTCCTGTTCCGGCCACTGGCCAAAGACGGAGGGAAAGGCAACGTCACGGTCTCACCCTGGGAAGAACCTGTCCTGGGAGACGCATTCGGGGACGGGAAGATTGCGGATGAATTCGTCGAAGGCTTCGAAACCCTGTCGAAGCACCTGAAGGACTCCAACGGCGACTACGACCTGAACTACGCCCGTGACCTTCGCCGCACCATCAAATTCGGCGGGTTCCTGCTCTACGTCTATATGGCCAACCGGCATAATGAGATCCGGGATGACGGGGGCAAAGACGAACCTGTCCCAATCGTGCTGAACTACACCGGAAACAGGAACAACCCGGTAGCCGACGCCAGCCTTGAATCATTCCGCGTCGTCGGGTCGGAAATCCAGTTAGCCACTAGGCTTGGTGTCAAGCACGTCCTTGACCTGCAGGGCTACAAAGACTACAGCGAGGAAGACGTCCTCCGAGAACTCGAGAACCACAATTTCCTAGAACTGAACCGGAATAAGGAGGACAAGATCGAGCAGGACTACGAAAAATTCGAGCAGGTATTCCGAGCCTCGCGAGACCCCGAGAAGGATACCACCTTCCACAGGCTGGTGGATGCTGTAAGCAACGTCATCCACGACTTCTCGAACCGATTCGACACATACACACCGCAGTCCACAGCCCAGACCTTCGCCTGGCGTGCCGGGATCCTCAAACCACGAGGAAACCGGGCGAACAAACGTAGGTATCGGCCCGACCCCGAGATGCTGGAACCCGTCCTACTCTCCGTAATCGAACCAGGCACGAGCATGTCTCTCCAAGATCTCTCAGAAGAACTCCGGGAACGGTACGGGATCATCGTGGGCGGAACCGAACAGGACCGTAGCCACCTGGCGGAGTGGGACATCCGCCTCGGTGCCAGCGCATCCGAAAGTGATCCGCTGAACAACCAGAACTACGAGGGCTTCAAAGAAGCAGTATCAAGCCTTGGATATGCTGAGGAATACGCGGACGGCGTTACCATCGTCTCTGTCCCCGAGGAGGAAATATGAGCGAAACCACACAGACACAAGACAGCTCATTCGAGAGCAACGAGGATCTGATCGGCAAAGCAATCGCTAACGAGACAGTCGACCAGCTGACCGAGGAAAACATCGGAGTTATAATCGAATCGCCACCCCGATTCGACGCTGAGGAGTTCGTCGATATTCTCTGCAGTAACGCACGGTACGATGTCGGCCTTGCTATGGTCAGCATCGATGAAGCAGACATCGACGATCTCCAGTCACGGACAGAGGACTCCTCCGTCAGACTCACAGACAAAGTTAGTGTCGCCGTCAACTGGCGGAATGGGACCGACACCGGATTCGAATGGGACGGACGCATCGAACCAGAGAAACTGGTGATTCTGGTTCGGGGAGACCACGCCCGCCTGAATTCGATGAAAGATTTCGAGGGTATGGTCGACTTGCCTCTGGCAGAAATCACGCGAGAAATCACCGACCAGATGCAGGCCCAGAAACAGTTCACCGACAGTCCCCCAGCCCAAGCTATCTGGGAAACCCTTGGCTCCGACCTCTACGACAGGTTCGAAATCCCTGCAGTTGCTGACTACGCAACGTCGACGCTCAAAGAATCAGAACAAGGTTCACTCGACGCCCTCGGAACCGAACTCTACAGACTGCGGCTGTTCAATGATCCGGGGCTTAACAATCCCGATGAAATCCCTGACAGGCTTTCCGATAACCTGGATCTCGTGCTGCGGGTCTCCCATATGTCGAATAGGGATCGACGCCGGCTCACTAACAGTGTCACCAAAGTCGACGACAGTGAAAGGGAAGAACGGGAACAATCCGTAGCCAAGCTTCGACGATTCGAACGAACAGGTGACTCGGAGATCCTCGCCGACCTGACGTACAATGAGGTCAACGAGATATTCTCCACCTCCGGCCAGTCCAGCCAGCGACGTTCAACCACCAGCACTCGGAGAGACGTCGAATCCGCTAGCGTGGAGGCAGTCTTCGACGACAACAACGAGGAACTGGAACGGCTTTCAGAAGAGTTCGATGACCAATACCGAGAAGCCGTCGAGGAAGAAGAAAACCGGGTCGACATGGAGTTCACCGGAGATGAACAGTTGGCCTTTGACGTCAACGACGACCTCTACTACTTTATTGAGCACTTCGTCACCGAGGACTCCTTCGGTGGTATCATCCACAACCCAGAGGACAGGCAAAGCGCGATCAAGAACTTCCAGGCTCTGAGAACCGAGAAGTTCCAGCCACGAGGCGAAGACAGCAGCTTCGAAAAACTCCGTAGAGTGGCTGAGAACAGCGGCAAGTTCGAGGACTTAGTTGCATCCATCGACCGATACGTAACAGCCCGTAGCGAACTCGTCGACGCCCTACCAGGACTATTATCCGCACCGCTTATCCGGCTTCTCGGAGACGATGACCTGCTCGAATCCGCAGAAAACTACATAGAGGCCTACCGTGAGGTCCAGGACAAACTGGACAAGAAGTACCGGGAGATTCAGGACGTTAGCTCCGAAGGCTCCTCCAAGCTTCTCTCCGACTTCCTCCTATTCGACACCGTCATTCTCGAATACGAAGACGATAGAGAACTCGTCCTCTCCCCACTCCACCCGCTCCACCTCTGGAAGTACTCCGAACTGGCGCGGGAGATGAAGGACGAAAAAGAGTCGCTGACCGAGGAAGAACGCAACTTCCTCATCAACAGCGTCGAAGAACAGCCACACGTCCTCCGCAGCATCCACGTCGGCGGGAACTACAGACTGGCGGATGAGACCTATCTCGTACAATCCGCGGAGCTCGACAGGCTGCCTGTCTATACCCGAATCGAGAATGCTGCAGAAGGAACGAACTCCAAGTTCTACGACTACGTCCTCGACAAGTTCACGTCAGCATACCCACCGTCTCAACGCCACCTCAAGATCAGCGTCATCGATCCTCTAGATCCTGTGGACCTTCTCGCTGACATCGCTGACTTAGCGGAGAAAGAAGAAATCCAAGGCGCAACAGTGGAGTTCGCCTTCATCGAGGACGAAGAGAAACCTGTCCTCAACGGCACTGCCTCACCAAGCGTCTCCGAGGATATCACTAATCTGTTCGGCCCAGACAACGACTCTGGGGAGTTCGAGATCGTTACAACCGAACATCCCAGCTATGACTCATACGCCGAGAGCCTGAAAGGCGACCCACAGCACTTCATCCTGATTAACGACCAGAGCAACTTCAGCATCCAGACCTTTGAGCGTGATGCTGAGACCACAATCCACCCGCTGTACGTCCCGAAAGAGTTCGACTACGACCTGCTTGAGGACAAAATCAATATCTCGCCGTCGAAGGAAGGAGTCCTCTTCTCCGAATACCAGGACCTGATCAACCAGCTGTATAATCAGCGGCAGGCCATCCACAATGCTGAGGTCAACGAACTCAACGTCGAAAAGGAGACTATCGACGACCTCCTCGACTTCGCGATCTGGGTCTCCATATCCTCACCGCCGATGAACGGCAACCCATTCTGGAAGGACAACCTGATTTCCAGAGAACGACGCGGCGAACGCGACTTCGCCACGTACTCAGAGGATATCGACTACTTCCGACGGGTTCTCCGCCGCATTATTACCGAATACCGTCTCGCGCCTGACGACACCGACTTGGAGGATATCGCGGAGAGAATCGCTGACCTACAACAAAGCGGCCTTCTCCGCCTCATTACCCGGGAAACCCTCGGCAGCGGGAAATCCAGAAATACGAAGGGCCTGCTTGGCTCCATCATCGCCGTCCAGTGGCTCCAGCAGACGCTGGCAGATCCCAAGCTGATCTTCTCCATCGACAACCCGCGTACCCGGGAATGGCTGAATCTGGGGGACAGCGAAAGCCGGGCCGACATCCTTACTGTCCAGTTCGACGATGATGGTGGCCTTATCCTCGACATCATCGAAATCAAGACTCTGGAAGAAACTAGCGGCGCCTACACCGTCAAAGACGAAGATGGCACCAAGGTCGTGGAAGGAAACGCTGTCGACCAAGTCTTCGAGACGACAGACACAATCCGCGGCCTGTTCACAGGCGACAAAAACCTCACCACGTCGCCCCGAAAAGAGGCTCTCCGCGAACAACTGTACTACGAATTGACCTCCGCAGAAGGGATGGAGGGTAAGCAGGAGTGGGCAGATCGGATTAACGACGTCTTCAACGGGGATGCCCAAATCGAGATCAACCCGAGGATCGTATCGGTCGAAGTCACCAGCGAAGCCACTTCGGACGAACGGATTGACGGCGTAACTCCGAACGCCCAGTCCATCAGGGTTGACAAGCTTCCCCGACAATCAATCAAGCGGCTGATTGTCAGCGGCATCGAGGACCGGGAAGACCAACGGCCGGAAGAGGATGCCGAAGAGGAAGCTGTCGCAGAAGAAGAAACGGACGAAATCGACGAAAGCGAGGCGGAAGTCGACGGAGAGGAAACCGGTGGGGAAGAGGAAGACACCGTCGGCGACGACGAAAAGACAGACGTCAATACTGAATCTGCTGACCGGTTCGGCGATCCCGAAGAATACACTGACTTAGTAGAAACCCTGAAACGGGTTCTCAACGAGTTCAAGATCAACATCCGAAACATCGATCCCGACGATATCGATGTCGGACCAAACGTGGTACGCTTCAAGATCCGTCTAGCACCAGGCGAGAAACAGAGTTCTCTGGAGCAACGGACAGAGGACATCGCCCGGGAAATGGCGTTCGAGAAAGAACCGATCGTCCAGCGACTGCCTGGAACAGAGTACGTAGCTCTGGACGTCCCCCGGGAAAACAACGTTGTGGTACCTCAACGCGACTACAGAGACCGGTACAAGCCGTCCGATGAGATCGAGACATCCTCACTACCCTTCCTAGCAGGCGTTACACCAGACGGTGATGTCTACCGTTCTGATCTCTCTGAAGCACCACACATGTTGGTCGGCGGGGCAACAGGCAGCGGGAAGACCGTGTTCCTGTACTCCTTGATTATGAACTTCATGGAGCAGAAAGGCGAAGACAACGTCGAGTTCGCCTTAGTTGATCCGAAGGAGACCGACTTCATCTTCTTCGATGCTCTGCCAAACCTTTCTAACGGCGAAGTGATCACTGACGCCGAAGATGCTGCCAACCTGTTCGAGTGGCTCGTCGAGGACGAAATCCCACGTAGAAAACAGCTGCTGCGGGAAAGCGTATGCCGTGACATCGGAGAGTACAACGAGCAGAACCCTGATGACCAGATGAAGCCGATCGTCGTCATCATCGACGAATACAGCGACCTACTCCAGCAACTTGGAGAAGACGCTGACGACACCGAGGACAACGTGCGCCGAATCGCCCAAATCGCACGGGCACAGGGTATCCATCTCGTCATCTCTACCCAGCGACCTTCACACGAAGCTATCGACACGGACCTCCGTGCTAATCTGGATACTCGGGTGGCTTTCCGGCTTCCAAAGCAGTCTGACTCTCGAATTCTAATCGACGAAGGTGGAGCAGAGGAACTTGGCGGAGACGGAGACATGCTACTGAAAGAAGCGGACAGAACCACTCGGCTCCAAGGCCTCTATGTAGATTCTGACGACATCCGTAACCTCATCAATCAATATCGGTGACCACTAGGAATGTAGAATTCAAATGCCGTTCTTGGCCCTCCACGACGGCACCGAGGTCATTCCGAATCAGGTACAGAAAGGGGATCTCCTCGAGTGCCCGAAGTGCGGCGATCAATTGAAAATTCGCGACTCCCATCG
>NZ_JBNTJX010000025.1:0-23997 GCF_051195075.1 Halobaculum sp. EA56 | reverse complement strand
CTTCTCGACGGCGGCGTCGCGGAGCCGTTCGGCGACCGAGCGACCGTCGGCGCTCACGACCGGATCACGTCCATGTCGGGTCAACGGGAGCGCCGGGGTTAATTCCCTACGACAGTGGAGTGGCGGTATTAGAATGAACTATTTTCGACCCTGTTGAGAAACAATAAATACGATATTCTGGGATCGACTGATGAGTATAGTGAGCAAACGTCGTAGTATGTAGTGGTTCGCGTACTGCCTGTTCATTTGTTGTTCCGTCGGCACATATCGTCGGCGCGTACGGAGCGGTCGTCCGAGTCGGTCAGGGAATCAGCGTCGGCGGTTGAGTTTTCCGACACTTCGGAACGTGACAACACACGGATGCCAGCAAATCCTAAGATTCCGACCGTTATAACGACGAATATCCAGAATTCTGCATTCTCATATTCTGGAACGAATCTGTCGATTAGGACGAGGCCGATAACGAGGACTGCACCCATCGCGACCGGGGTTCGAGCATTCACCCCTTGGCGTGCCACGGCGAATCCGCAAACCAGGAGAGAAAACGCCCCACCGATGGAGATCACAGCCATCGCAAGGACAATCGATACTGCTCTCGGGCCGTCAGGGACGGTCATCATTACGATCGCAACTGCTCCCCATCCGGCGAGCGTGTCGATCGCCAGCGACCGAACATCGGTAGCCGCCGAAAGCGGCGAATCGATGCGACATCGGTAGAGGCCGTGCCCGAGCGTGATAATTCCAGCAAGCCACAGCCCGAAGTACCCTAGCAGCCACACCTCCGCGGCATCTTTGGTCTCGGGAGTTGCTCTCACAATGAATACAAACGTACAGAGCAACAATCCAGCGGGAATCATTCCCACCGGTGGTCTCCCGACAGCTGGTTCGTCTATCTTAGTGTTCGTATCGATCGATTGTGACGAAACCGTTCGGAGCCAACGGACGGTCGCCGGCAGGCGGCGGAACATTCGGAGCCAGTACCAGAGACCGTACAGAGAAAATGTAATGAACGTCAGAGCTACGGTCGCTGCCAGTCCCGTGATAATGACACCGTCGATCAACCCTGAGATCACTATCCGGGATCTGTATGTCCCCACAATTTGTGGAACCAGCACGAGCGAACTGAAAAAGAGCAGTGCAGGAAACGATATATTCAATAAAATGACGCCTATGAGGGCGAATCCTGGCACGTTTCGAAGATCTGGATGAAGCAGAACCTCGCTTGTACGTTCTTCAATATCGAGAAATCGGAGCAGCTCCCCCTGTGAGTCGTAAGTAGATACGTTTCGAACAAGTACGGGACCTAAAAGCGCTCCACCGAGAAGGAGCACCTCCAGTACTGGAAAAATGAAGCTAAGAATCACTGCGAGTCCGCCCAATAAGAAGCATGGCGCCACGAGTGTCAGCGTTGGTAGTGTCCGCCTCGTCACCATCGCGACCCACCGATCCACTTGAGAGTCGACCGATTTGAGTCGTTGCTCCAAGAGTGCCCACTCGTGGATGGCCTCAGATCGAGAATTCAATCCAAACAATACATCTGTGCGAATACTCGTTTCTCTCGGGTGCTCAATAATACTGGATTTGAGAAGGAACTGATCGACGAGAAGTGTTCCTAGTAAAAAGAGTGTCACTATCGGCCAAGGTTGACCAAGTGGAAATGCTAGGCCGAAGCCGACAGACAGCCCTGCGAGAACTACCCGCAGCCCTCGGTTAGTGGCTAGCTCGGAGTCAAGCACCTCGATTACCCAGTGCGTGACAACATACATCGCATAAAAGAGTAGACACAGCGACGCCACATCGGCGATGATGTGAAGTACGGTGACGAGTTCTGTTCCCAACGAAAACAGTGCCAGACTAGCAACACGCTGCCGCTCTCCAAACCGCATGTCCCCAACCCGCCGCACGCTAAGTCTGGTTACGAGCCAACGACGAAGGCGGCGGTCAGGCCGGGATGACATGTGTACAAGAACGACCGTATCACAGTACTACTCGCGAATTTCAATGCGAATCTCTGTAAGATATGACAAATTCACTTCGATCACTTCATGTGGTTTTTATGATCGTATACAGCCAATACTGAGAATATATAATATTTTGAACTTGTTTAGTGGTTTTTATTACGAATTAATTCGACTACTCCGGTTATATTGGTACTGAGTCGACAAACCGACTGCTATCCAAGTAGACTGAAAACAGATAGTCCTACGCAACAGCCACCTCATGAAATAGCGCGTCTTGTCGATAGACCTCAACAAGTCCGTCGGTTCTTACGTATATCCAGAGAAGTGGTCCACCGTTCCGGTTTCATCGAGGACCACGAGCGAATCCGTCGTCCGCACCTCCGGCTCATGATGCACGAGCCTGTCGAACCACACCGCTCGCTGTTCGCGTGCCCACGCCGCGAGTCGTTCAGGCTTCTCTGTGAACAGTGCTGTCGTGAGTCTATATCCTAGGTCGTCTGGATATGGGGTGACAGCGCGGAAGATTCCTTGCTCGTGGATACCGGAGTCGGCGAATATCTGACCTTCACCATCGGTCGTTGAAACGGTGAACCGATACCGTGGATCGAGCTCTTGAAGCGCTGCGTCGATCCGCGGATCCATCTCGTCTTTGGTCGATTCCGTACTCACATCGAGCCAAGATTCGATGTCTGCCCGGGCACGTGAGGGGACTTTCAACACGAAGCCGTCTCCGATCGCATGCCAGCTACTCGACCGGTCTATCAGTTCGTATCCATTATATGATCCCGACGGCCGTTCGCTCAAGACACTACTTCGATATCGTTCGAGGATCTCGTCCTTGCTGTAGTCTGTCTCGAATGCATACCCCCACCCGTCTCCGGAATTCCACATCACCTGCCGCTCAACGTCCTCCTCATTGATCCACCCACGTTCCCCCACGGAGCCGTTGAGTATCGAGGAGCTCATGCGTGGGCCGAGCCCCTTCTGCTTTCTGAGGGCACCTGCCGGACTGAGGAGGGAGAACGCGCTCGAACTCGAACCGTTGCTGTAGTAGTCGTCCGGGAGGAATTTGAGCAGATTCCACACACTCCCACCAGACTGGTCGGGGATGACGCTTTCTCCACTCTCTGGGTCGAGTCCTGAACACCCGGAGAGTCCTCCGAGAAGAGCGGTTCCTGTGAGCGTCAGTGCGTTCCGGCGCGTCAGTCGTCCTGACATGCTTCTTCTGGAGTCGATATAGTATTTAAATATTCGCTTGGAAAGAGAAAGAATATCGAAGAAGAGGTGGGATCTATCGTCGATTTACGCGCAGTCATCGGGGACGATTCTGTTGGAGTTCCCGATGAGACTGAAGTTATCCATCGGCGTCAGCGTCGATCACCCTCCGTTCGGCTTCGGTTGCCCGAACCTCGATTCCTCGCCACTCTCCGTCAACCTCGATAAGCGCCTCCGAATAGCCAGTCGTCTCGCTTCCGGGTTGAGCCGTCTGGACGAATCGTTTCTGTGCGTGGTTCATTCCGAACTCCTCTGCCCACTGGTCGTCCATCCCGTCCAGTCGGTGGAACTGTTTGATCGCACACTGGTCGATGATCGCTTCACCCTCGGGGCGTTCGAAGAACTCATCGACCGTCTGGGTTACAAGCCGGAGCGACAGGTCGTGGTGACGGTGATGGCGGATCACGGTTTCGAGATACCCGAGGTGTGCGGAGTTGCGCATGAGATATCTGGCCTCGTCGATGACGAACACGACCTCCTTACTGGATTCTTTCGCGCGCTCGTACGCGAGCGAGATGAGGAGTTGCATCGTCAACGCGCCACTGCCGCCTTGTGATCCCTCCTGTTGACCGAGGTCGAGATACACGACACTCGACTCTCCAAGATCGAATTCGGATTCCCTGCCGAGGTTTTCATATCGTCCATCCTCGCTGAACGGACGGAGTTGTGAGAGTAACCATCCTGCATCAGCTTCGACGTGACCTGTTTCGATCGTCGAACGAACGGTGTATTCATCCGGGCTGTCGACGATATCAGCGAGTACGTCGAGTAGGTCGGTGATCGTGGGACTTTCTCTCCCGTGCGTTCCGAGATCCCCGGTGATTCCAGACCGCTCGTACGTCTCTAAGACCGCGAGTTCGAGGGTCGGGCGACGGTCTCCGAGTTCGATATCACGGAGCGCGAAGAAGTTCGTAAAGAAGCTGAGGACGTCGTCCACCTTCTCTGCGAACGGACTCGCATCCGGCCCCATCGCGTCGGTTACTGCACTGGGTGTCTCGCGGATCTCCAATGGATTCAGGCCTCGCTTTCCGCCGATCGTAATCTGCTCCGCATCGAGTGCGTCGGCGACCCCTGCCCAGTTGTTGAGGGGTTCGAGGATGATCCCGATCCGATCGTCACAACGTTGGATCGACCGGAGGAACTGCTGTTTCGCCCCGAACGATTTCCCAGACCCAGTATCGCCCACCGTGAACGTCGCATAGCCGTTATCGCGGGCGAACGGATCGATCACGAGCGGACTCCCGTTCTCACGGTTTACCCCGACCTCGACCCCGCCCGGCTCCAACAACGTCGATTCGTGGGGCGATGCCAGTAGTGCGCCGACGGCTCCTCCAAGAGCTGAAACTGTCCGATCCAATTCGTTCCGGCCGAACGGTGCCGCCGAACGGAGTGCGAGGTCCTGCCGGCAGATCACTGGCTTCGGAACGAGGTTTGCGGGTGCATCGCGAAGGGCTCGTTGAACCTCGGATCGTGCACGTTCGAGCTCTTCCTCCGAATCTGCGCGGACGACAAGGGTGATCGACTGCTCGAAGACACGAGCACCGTCTTCGACCGCCGTATACGCGGCCGTCGCGTCCGACGCGAGTTTCCCGAGATGGGCACCTCGACTCGTTCGCTCGAGTTCGGTGTCGACACGCAAATCGTCGGCCGTTTCACGCAGGTCGCGTTTCGCCCGCTCCTGTGCTGTCGGCTCGAATCGGGCCGAGAGATCGAAGGAGACGTCCGCTCGGTCGAACAGTGCACTCAGGTACCCGTCTTTGGGGTAATCAGGATACCCGGTGATCGAGAGCGCGCTCACCCACATTTCGTCGACCCGCGCGGAGCGCGTCTGCCATTCGACACCGTCGGGTGCCAGAACCCGACGTTGATCGGTGAACTCGTCGTCAGTCCTCTCGGTAGCTGGTGGTTCGATGGTTCCCGACGATGACTGATCGCTGTTCTCTGCGGAACACTGTTGTTCGTGATCGTCGGGGTTGCCCCGCGGGTAGTTTTCCAGCGGCGTATTGTTTTGTACAAGCGTTGCCCGATCGACTCCGTCGTGCGTTCCGTTCCAGTATTCGAATTCGAGGAAGAGCAATTCCTCCGTGTCGAGTCGTCGTTCGGACCATCCATCGATGGCGTCGACGAGTTCGTGTCGGACGAGTCGGATACGCTCATCGAGCAGGCGGAGTTGTGCGTTGCGGAGTTCCTCATCCGAGCGGCCGTCCCGACGCGAAAGCAACGGTGTGATACAGATCCCGAGCAACGGAATCCGCGCGAGCTTTTCCACCGGTGTTCGCTCGCGGTCATATCTGTCGAGCGCGTCGAGTTCGCTCACTTCGACGCCGAGATAGTACCGGACATCACGTGCACCACGGCTATCGATCTCGGCCGGTCGGGAGTCAATATATGATTCGATGAGTTCGGTGAGACGTTCGTTCTCGCTCACGTCTGGGTCCGACAGTCGCTGAGTGAGGTCGTTAACGAGCCGCTCTGTCGGGAACGCGCGGGTGGTCGCATACATTGTCAGGGGAAACGTTAGATCATCGTTCACGAACGCTGTCGCGGCCGATTGGACGTTCGCCCAGTCGTCACTCATCGCGAAGTCCATGTTCCCCGGCTTGAGTTCCAGATACGCCCGTACGGTCCCGTCCGATCGTTGAACGGCGGCAGCATCCGGATAGGCGCGCGTCACGCTCGTGAGCTCAGCCGTATCTTCCTCCAGTACGAATGGATGCGAGCGCCCCGGTGTCGTACGCCCACGAGGCCCCTGCACTGTGACGGGCTGTCGGCGGACGTACCGAAGGACCGCCTGTAGCCACGATCGCGCGTTTTGATGGCTCGGGGTCACATACGTGACGAGCGCACCGAGGACAACACCGAGGAGGAGTCCCGGAATAACCAACGCGTCCGCGACGATACTGAAACCGAGCGCCGTCACGATGGGCGTTCCAACCAGCACACCGATGTCGCCCTCTCGAATTCCGGGAAGCGGTCCAGATCGGTAACTGGTGCTCTGGATAACTCGGCGTGCTGCGTCCCGTACGTCGCTCATTTGGGTGCCTCCACTGGATCGTTCTCCGTTCTTCGGTAGGAGGAGTCCGACGAGCGTGCGCCGTTCCCGATGACGCGGTCGAACACGGCGTGACCCGCCGCCGCCTTCGGTCCGAACCGTGCGGCAGTGAGCCCGACCGCCGGACTCGCGACTGCGGCAGCAGTCCCCGCCGCACCGACGATCGCTGCTCCCTTGATCGCCGTTCCAGCAGCTCGTGTGGCAACCGGATTCGAGTACCTGAACACCTGCCATGTCACGATGACGAGGACGACCGGAAGCGAGACGACGAGGAGCATGCGAGGGAACGGATTGTCCATCCCGAACGCACCCGTCGTGACGATCAGCTCGTAGCCGCGGAGGACGAGCGCGGCCGGAACCGGCGCGAGTACGAGCGGAACGAACCGGAGTAGGAAGCCGGATGCAACCTCCGAGACGAGCGGAATGCCCCCGTATGCGATAGCGATGCCGATAGGCATCGCGTAGACTGCAATCGGAAGCAGGATCCTCCGGACGATGAACATCGCCTGGAGAAGCCACATCGCGGCACCGCCTACCGCAGCGAGACTGAATCCGAGAAGGGGATTCGCGACGGTCACTCCCAGATGAAGCACGAGCGCGTCGAGGAACGTGTCGAGCCGTGGGAGTAACGCGAGTGTGACCCCGTCGATGAGATGCAGCGCCGTCGCGGCCACCCAGTACCACGTGACGACGAGCGCAGCACCGATCCATGCCGACCGCCGAGTTCGAGAGACGGACGAACTCGATGTGAATCCAGCAGCAGCTACTGCGTGTCGCGCCTGGACACACACGATGAGTAGCAGCAGCGCGAACAGGGTTACCTCACCGACGATGAGCGCGTCGTGGATCGACGCCCACGGCTCGTTCGTCGGCCTCCCCAGCACGAACACGCCGTTCGTCACTGGAGTCGGTGTCCCAAATAACGACGCACTGAGCGCATCATATCCGGTTTCCAGTCCGCTCCGGAATCCACCGGTCAGCCAGTCGAGGACCCGCGTGAACGCAGTGGTGATAAGTTCGATCAGCCCCGACACGAGTCACCACCTCCGAGAATCCCGAGCCGGTGAGTTCGTCCACCGCCACACGAGGACTGCTACCGAGGCTGGGATCACGAGCGGTCCGAGCTCATCAGCGATTCTCCCCAGCGCATCCGGATCGTGGAGCGGATGCCACCGGACGGTGTCAGTACTCGGTGCGAACTGCTGGACCGAGGTATCAGACGGCGGATGATACGTCGCCGTATACGATCCTGGGTCGGGTACCCAGATCCGACCGCTTCCGGTCGAATCGAGCGGAACTCGATGCCCGGCAACGTCCACGTATCCCATGTCATCGAGGGGAAGATAGGACGCAACCGTGTCTCCGCTCCACGCGTCGCGAACAGTAACCTCGATCGTCGCCCCACCCTTCGGCTCGTTCACCACCTCTGCGTGGGTGGTCGTCGGTCGGATCTCGCGAACCGATTCCGTCGAGGGCCGTTCGAGAGGCTCGGCGACGCCACGAACGATACCGTGGATCCGCAGTGTCGATTCGGGCTGCGTGCGGAACCGGATATCGTCGGTGGACCAGTACGGATCAGTCCGATGATCGACGTGAACGTTCGTGCCGAGGGTAGTCGGCGGCGTGACTGTCGTGCCCTCGGAGTACTCCACCGAATGGCTGTTCGGGGGATTCGATCCCGGGTCGATGACTGACGCGAACGCGTGAACGTTCACCGGCGCGAGTTCGGACTCGACTGTGCGTGTTCCTGAGCGACTCCGTCGTTCGAGTCGCTCCCATCTCCGGTCTCCGGCCGTGTAGAACCTCCAGCGTGTCCGGATGACCCCTTCGTCGGTTACGAGCGCACGCCACGGTTCATCGGTCGCGAGCCGAACGCGAAGGTCTTCGTTCGGATATCGGACCGCCGATATCTCCGGATCCGGATCGGAAACGACGACGTCGATCTCATCCCTGACGGTGATCCGTTCGGTTTTAGCCCTCGTGGTATGCTCGACGATGACTCGACAGGTGGTGGTCGGGTCCTCGGCTTCGCTAGTCGAATTCGGAGGCGCTCGGATCCGAGGAGCGGTCCCGACGGGATGATCGGCCGGAACGTCCGGACCCCGTTCGGTCGGCGTACGACAGACGGTTCGTTTCGTTCGTTCTGAAACTCGCACTCGGATCGCAATCGTTGCCGAAACGGTGAGAACGGGCGTCTCGGAGAGCTCATCGAACTCCCAGACCGGTGTATGGGTTGCTCCACCGCTGCCTATCACGCGGTCATTAGCGTGAAGACGGGTTTCGACGATCCGGTGATCGGCGAGCGTCCACGTTCGGGTGGTGTTCCCTTCGGTCGTCCGGTCGGGCATGTCGACTCGATAGTCAACGAACGCTCGAACGGACCCCTCGGGTGCGACGTACAGCGGGGTATCAGTCTCCGCCCGGTGAACCCGGGTCGACGGGTACACTCCGTACAGCGTGATGTGTGCGTCTTCGAGGTATCGCCCGGATTCGACCGCGGCGTGTTCCGGTAGTACCGCTGTCTCCGGGTCACGACCGTCGAGATGCTCGAAGGCTGCCGTACTCCACCGAGCGGCCGTGTCCGGTGGAGCACGGTACGTGATATCCACGGTAGCGGTCAGGTGCTCGTACGGCGATGTCCCTTGGTACGTGCCTTTGTCCGGGTCATCAGACCGCAGTGCGGCAGATTCGTTATCGGTGAGCGTCGTTTCGTGATGGGGATGACCCGGTTCGTCTGCATACGCCGACATGCCCAGCCCGTTCGCCACGAGGAGGGCGAGCGAAACCGCGACGGGAAGCGAGAGGACGTGCATTACCACGGCACCAGGTCGATACACTCCGCCAGCGGGAGCCCCATCGTCGGTCCCGCGATCGAGTACACCGGGCCGAGTGCGAAGATAACCACGAGCGAGCGAAACGCGTCACGCTTGCGGTAGCGGAGTTCCTTCTTCTGCTCGGGACTCAGCGTGAGCATCTCCAACAGGGAACTTCCCTGCCAGACGACGATGACGCCGATGAACCCGAACGCCGTCGTTAACTCGAAGAACCCCTCGATCGCTTTCGGGAGTTTCTCGGTACTACAGATCGCATTGCTGGACTCGGCCGCGAGCGCCGGATCGACCGCGACGACGAGGACGGTCAGGAGCGCCACGAACAACGAACGGCGAAGCCGAGGCACGGCTCGCAGCAGTCTCGAAGAGCTATTCCGGTCTTCCGTGGGGTGTGCGTTCTGCATGGTATCACGCCCGTTTGGGTGTCGGGCGCTACGCCGCCGTGGTCCCGTTTCCGTATTTGAACTCTCGGGAGGGGCCTCGTCCTCGCCGGGCATACGTTCATATACGAATCCGGGAGCACCCGGGGTATGCTATCACAGCATACTGCCAGTCGCGGGATATCCTGCGTACGACATGCGGTCGGACTCGTGAGAAGGCATCCGGCGTTGCTCTGGTTTCCGATCCTCGGTCTCGGTGGGATCGGTATCACGTTCGTCGCGGGACTCCGTTTCGTGTACGAGCTCCTCGGACTCGTCTGGTGGGCACGAGGGACTGGACTCGTTCGGCTCGTCGAAGTTGCGGCGATCGGAGGGTGGTACATCTGCGCCGCCGGCACGCTCACCGCGATGAACGCGGCCTTGATCCACGAAACGACGGAAGCGCTCGACGGTAACTCGCCTTCTGTGCGCGCTGGATTCGAAGCTGTCTGGGCCAACCGTCGAGCACTTTCGCTTGTCGCGGTCGTGACGGGCCTCTTCTGGCTTCTCGATCAGCTACTTCGGCGCCACGGATCCCTTCCGGGGAGAATCGCGTCGGTACTGGCAAACATCGCTTGGGGCGCGGTATCGTTCTTTTTGATACCGGTCGCACTGGATACTCGTTCGTCCGGGGTATCCATCTTCTCCGAGAGCGTCGAGACGTTCCGCTCGGTATGGGGGGAGGCGCTCACAGCGTCGTTCGGCCTCGGGTTCGTGGCCCTGATCGGCCTCGCCCCTACCGGTCCGTTGTACCTCCTCGCGACCTCTGTCCTCGGTGGTTTCGCGGGTCAATTTACGACCGTGCTTCTGGCTCTGTACCTCGCTGGACTCTCCGTGCTTGGGGTTACGACGATCGGGGTCACCCGGGCCGCGCTGTACCGGTATGCGACTACCGGTGAGTTGGCTTGGTTCGATTCGACGACGATCGCCGAGATGGCGATCACCGAGACGAACGCGACCTCCGAGGCGTCCGCTTCACCCGGACAGTACGATCGAACGGGACAATGACTGTCGAGACCACGACATCGTCTGAGTCGACCCGTTCGCTCGTTCGGATTCGCTTGGGTTCTGAACCGACCGCTCCGGAGTCCGTTACTGCGGCCGTTCGTCGGATCCATCGGCATCTCTCCGAACAGGACGGGAACTCGACGCTTGAGTGGTTGCTCTGGACCACCGGTGAGAGCGAGCGTGTCGAATACGGACTTCGATGTGCGTCGTCAAACGCCGACGCGATAACCCGGATGGTTCGCGATATCTTCCCGAACACGTACTCGTTCGACTCGGAGCGTGCTCCGCCGGAAGAACTGTATCGGACACTCGGCGTGCGACAGGATGAGACGAGTCAATCGAAGGAGGATATTCACGACTCGCCGCATTCAGGCGTGCTCGGGGTGAAGATCGAAGGGAACCCCGATCGTCGCCGTGATTGGCAAACCTCGCTTACTCCGTTCGAGGAGTTCCGAGCCGATGAGAGTGCCCGACTTCCGTTGAACAGCGTCGTCGAGACGCTCGCAGCGTCTCCGGTTCCGGTCGTGTTTCAGGTCGTACTCGGTCCGCTCCCTGACTGGAGCGCCGAAGCCGAATCACGCCGACTCGATCTCGAACTCGGGGAGGATACGCTCGCGCAGACTGCGCTGTCGTATCTTCGTGGACGTACTCGAGCTCGGCGTGAGGACAGTCCCCGGAGGGGCGAGGGTGGCGAGGGTGAGCTAGCGACCACGTCTCACGAATATCAGCACCTCGGAGAATCCGTTCGTCGACGTCTCGATCACCTCGCACAGATCGACTCGGCTGCCTGTTTCGACGCGTCCGTGCGTGCAGTTGCACTACTCGAGGACGGAGGCAAGACCGAACGGGCGCGTGCGCTCGAAACCTGTGAAGAACTCTCCGCGTCTCTCTCGCCGCTGCGTGGTCCGTACTACGATGTACTTGGAGTAACGCTCACTGACGATCGTACCCGCGCGCTCAGCCGGGCTATCCGCGAGGGGAGGCCGACGTCGAGACGGATACGAGATCGACTGTCCCAGCCCTATCGACTCGTCGTCGATCCACGTGAAACGTCGGCGTTGTGTCTGCTCGACGGTGCTTCCGTCACTGATACTGCAAAGCGAGCGTTGGCCATACGGCCAGCCGAGCAGACTCCGCGTGCGGCACCTCCGTCGGGTCAACTCGAACCGTATCGCGAAGGTGGGATGTTACTCGGAACTCCCCTCGATCAAGACGATATCGGAACCGCCGACCCGATCGCGCTTCCACCATCGCTTCAACCGTTACACGTCGGATGGGTCGGGAAGACCGGCTCCGGAAAATCGACCGCCTTGGTAAACGCGATTCTCGCGAACCACGACGCCACCGACGGCGCCGACATTCTCATCGACCCGAAGGGCGATGGAATGCCTCGGGAGTACCTCCGAGCCCATTACGCCACGTACGGGACTCTGGAAAACGTCTACTACTTCGATTGCAGTGAGACGCTCCCCGCGGTACCGTTCTTCGATATTCGTCCTGAACTCCAGGAGGGACTCGACCGCGGGCAACTCGTACAGAACCTCGTCGACCACTACATCGAACTGCTCGTCGCGATCATGGGCCGTGAGCGATTCGATCAGGCGATCCGGTCTCCGGATATCATTCGGTATCTCGTGAAGGCTCAGTTCGACCCAGTCCACGGGTTTGACGCGTTCTCACATCGGATGCTACAGTACACCGCTCGACAGCTCCACGAGACCCGTGATCCCCCGCCGGTTTCGGATCCGGACCTCGAATCGAAACTCGGCGGAATTGCGGCCAACAGCAAGCGATCGTTCGACGAGCTCATGCAGGGTGTCGCGAACCGGATCGAGAAAGCTACCCGCGATGACCGACTCAACCGGCTGTTCAATCACGTCCCCGAGCGGGAGTGTGATTCGAATCTCGATGGAACAGCGGACGACCCGGTGTTCGACTTCATCGATGTACTTGATCGAGACTGTGTCGTCATCTTCGATACGGGCGGGCTTCGCTCCGAAAGCCAACGTGTGCTCACACTCGTACTCCTCTCGAATTTGTGGACAGCACTTCGTCGTCGTGCCCACAGACGAACCGAGGCGGGGCTCGATGGGGCCGGACCGCTGGTCAACCTCTACCTCGAAGAGGCGGCGACCGTCGCGACCTCGGGCCTCATGTCCGATCTACTGGCACAATCGCGTGGGTTCGGCCTCTCCGTTACGCTCGCCATGCAGTTCCCCGCGCAGTTGCGAGACGCGGATCCCCGGGCGTACGCCGAGCTCCTCAACAACGTCTCCACACTCGTAACGGGGAACATCTCGGTCGACCGCGATCTCGCAGAACGGCTCGCGACCGACGAGATGGATGCCGAAGATGTGGGCGCTCGGTTACGTGCGCTTCGACGTGGACAGTGGCTCGTGAATCTCCCTGCACCGTTCGGGCGGTCGGAACCTCGTCCGTTCCTCGTCGAATCCGCACCGCTCCCAGCGGGCCACCCCGATGGTGTAGAACCGCTATCGAGGGACGTCGAGACTACGTTCGAGCACCTCTTAGCGGCCTGCGCGGAGCGAACGACGTTGGAACTCGGACTCCGGACGGCGATTGATTCCACGGTGTCGGGTGAGACGCGCAAAGAGACAACGGTCCCTGGTGATGACGACACCGGCGCTCGACTTGACTCCGCGCTTCCGTTTACGAAGCGACTTCCCGATTACGTCGACTATGACGAAGCAGCACACGCGCTCTCGTGTGCACACTGCGAGACCCGGTACGACCCGACGATCGAAGGGATGCGAACCGCGCTCGCCTGTTGTGGTGCAATAGAACGAGTCGACCGTGATGACGTACCGGTCTGTGACCTTCGCGTTACGCTCTCGCGAGCGGAACGCGAGGCGACGGGATACTCTGATCGGCAACTGCTGTTCCTCCAGGCGGTGTATCAAGCACACCAGCGGACGTTCGATCCAGGCCTGGAGTACGACCTCCTCCGAGACAGCATGCTTCGACTGCAGGAGTATACGGGAGTCGAGCCCGATGCGGTTCAAGAACTCCTCGATGATGGACTCCTCAGTCATGACGGGACACACCCCCACAAACTGTACACTGTCACTCCGGAGGGGCGTTCAGTGATCCAAGTCGCGCACAAGGAGGGAGTCGCCTACGGTGATGGCCAGGGCGACCTCAGCGAGTCGAGTCTGCACGTGCTGATGGTCGAAATCGGCCGTCGGTACATCGAGCAGGCCTACGTCGAGGACCCTGCATCTCCGGTCGTCGACGCGGTCTCCTATCACGAGGTAGACGGAACCCGACTCGATGCGGCCGGACTCGATGCGACCGGTACGGTCGTGATCGCGCTCGAAGCTGAGCGGTCCAACCACGACACGCGTGAGGGGGTTCCGGCGGATTATGATAAGATGGCCCTCCTGAATCCTGAGGAGGCGATTTGGATCGTTCCGAATCGCGAAACCGGTCACGAGGTTCTACACGCGCTGAACGATCCGCTCTCGGGCCCAGCACGGGTTGAGACGACCTATAGTGAGACGGTTCCTCCACAGCGATTCGAACTAAACTCGCCGGGATGTACGGCGATCTGGACTGTGAGTGTTGCTGAAAAGAGACTTAAGAACTAATGTAGAAAATACAGTTGTTCGACCAGTCTGTTGGTTTTGAGCGAACGACAGGCGAATCAGGGGTTCGAACGATTCGCCTACGTTACTCACTTTGTCTTATCTGAGGCCAATACGGTGCGATGGCATCTTCCTTTGTCTTCGAGCGCGTCTTTTTCCCCTCCAATACCAACTGCTCGTGTGAGTCTATGAGATTTGTTAGCACATACAAGATTTTCTCAGCGATGATTTCTGGTTGTTCACCGCCATCGGCATATTCTACTACTATCGTCCCTGTTGTGACCGCGATATAGCAGGTTTCAACGTCCTGAATGTCCTCGATTTCTTCTTCGAGTGTGTCCTGTCCGATCCACGCGATTCCAGTATCCAGGATGGCCGTTTGTGGTGGATCGCCTTTTGCAAAGTGCTCAAACTCCAGTTTGGAGGCTTCGGTGGGTTTAAATGTAATTCGTGAACGACTTCCATTGATTTCTATCTCGAAGCTGCCTCGCTGTTCGGTATGGTATCGATCTAAAGACTCCTTTGCGAGGTTGACTACAGTCGACAGTGCCTCTTGGAAACTATTAGCAGCGAACCCAGTGCGTTCCTCGTGAATTGTTTCGACTGCTTCTTTTTGTGACTGAGGGATTTTCGGCCGTGCCATGTACCCAGTAAGTACGAGTAACGTACAAAAGAATATTACGTTAATATATTGATCAGTCGCATTCTTCTAGTTCAGTGGACGCGGCTATACGACCACTACGCTCTGAATAATGCTTACTGTGAACTCTTATCAAAAACTACCAAAACTTGCAGACTCTATGCTTGGTAATACATCTTGACAATAACTATTTCGGTAAGAGAGGTTCCGAACTGATACTGGTTACCAACTGAGTCTTGATAAGAAACGCTGCTGGCGCGGAAACGATAGGAGGGTGAAGACTTACCTGAAATGTATCCAACTCGGCTCTGTTGAAATCCTCTACCGCTGATAGTTTGTTTAAGTCGTGCTGAATACAGAGCGCGAGTCGGTCACCAGTTCGGCACACGATTCCACCGGTTCGAATTGCTAAGTACAGAGCAGTTATCTATCGTTCTGGATAAAGCCACTTTTTGAGTCTTGGGAAGACCCTTATCCATACCTTTCTGGATTCAAGATATGAACCGACGTACCTTCCTTGCGACGGTTGGAGCAAGTACGAGCATCACGGCAGTCTCAGGGTGTACACAACTCTCAAAGGCGCTTCCCGGATGCGACGACATGGATAGCACGACTGTTGACCGTAAGCCGGTGTCACTCTCCGATGAGCAGGTATCGAATATCCTCCCACTCATGTATACTGAACTTCAAGCAGAACAGCAGCAAATAATTGATGAAGCCAGCGGTGACGGGAGGTACAAGGCCTGCCCGCCAATTCCCGACTCGGCTGAGACCTTCATTGACCTCGCAAAGGAGCGTATTGACCGACAATGGGAAGAATTCAGTGGAAACCCGGAGAACCGCCCAGACTATCTCCGAACTGCATACCTTAACCAAGATTCAGAGTATTTTGAACTCCAAATCACTATCGAAGATATGGTTATTTCCTAACTTAGCTGATGGGTACGCAGGTTTACTGGCTAATCTGCCTCCCTGGGAAGTATCCGCTTCTTGGCGCAGTCTCGGTCATCTGCTCGATACAGAATGTAAATCGGACAGTCCAGTGAAAAGTCGTATATGTTCTGATATCTGAAGGTCCTTTATGTAGCCACCTCCCGGAGGATGGGAGATGCTTTTCGTCTTGCTTGTGGCGTTGGTTGTTATCGTCTCTTGGGCAGCGTTGGCCGTATATCGGCTTGCGAAGAACGACTGGGTAATCGATCTGAAACGGTGGAATCTTCTGAGGCAATTTCGCGAAGGGAAGCGAGACGAGGATGAGGCAGACGATCAATAAGCACGTACACTGAGC
The DNA here is from genome assembly GCF_051195075.1 of Halobaculum sp. EA56. Lineage (NCBI taxonomy): Archaea > Methanobacteriati > Methanobacteriota > Halobacteria > Halobacteriales > Haloferacaceae > Halobaculum > Halobaculum sp. EA56. Next base: position 7,918 of record NZ_JBNTJX010000025.1, on the reverse strand, counting down.
AGTTGATCCAGCAGTGAATAGCTGAAACAAACTGAGTCGTCGTGCTGCACTCACCCTCTGTATTCAGCAACCAGCTCCTGTCATCTGTTGAGGATTTCAACAGAGCCTCCAAATCCGAAATCCGAGTGACCGGTGCACCGGGATTCATCGAGACGGTCGCAGGATTACTGAAACCGTTTCAGGGCTTCGAGAACGACAAGACGAGATTGGAACTCAACATCCAGCGTACAAAAGACCGAGACACGGGCGAACTGACGGACAATTATGCGCTGTACATTTCAGTCGCCAAGAGAGGGTGACGATTTGAGTAGGAATCACACTTCCGTGTTTGGGGTGACAAATAAGTCCTCTCGCTACCCAGAACGGTAGCATGGCAAATCAGTCGATGAGCATCATCGACGCCGTTGACGACCTCAATGAGAATATCTTTCTCCCGGCAATTCAGCGCGAGTTCGTGTGGGATTCGGATCAAATTATTCGTCTTTTTGATTCCATCATGCGGGAGTATCCGATTGGGTCATTTCTTGTGTGGAAGCTAAAGGGTAAGCCGGCAGAAGATCAGATCAAGTACCGGTTTGTTCGTCACTATATCGAAGATAGCGTCTATCCTGATGAACCCGAGTTTGAGCAGCTGGACCACCACAATCCCAAGGTCCCGAGACACGAGGAGTCGGCCCTCCCGGACACACAAAGACTCATTCTCGACGGCCAACAGCGTCTGACTGCGTTCTTCATCGGTCTCCAGGGGTCGTACACGGAGAAGCGCAAGTTTGCCCAATACAAGAATCCGAACGCCTGGACACAGCGCAAGCTCTACTTGAACCTATTCTCGGATCCAGAACAGGAATTAGAGGATGAACTCGGGCTTCGGTACGATTTCGCTTTCAAAGAGGATCCACCAGAACCGACCGAGAACACGTTTTGGTTCCCCGTGAGTGATATTCTCCAGGCTGAGACCGCGGTTGACGCGATGCAACTGACGGAGGATCTCGATATGGGACGGTTCCCGAAGGACAAGCGCTTTGACGCCCAACAGAACCTCCATACGCTGTTCGCTGCACTGAACGACGATACACGTATCCAGTACCACGAGGAAACGACAGAGAATCAGGAGCGCGTGCTCGATATCTTCATTCGGACGAACGAAGGTGGTACACCGCTCAGCAAGTCGGAAATTCTCCTGTCGATGGCCACCGCACGATGGACCGAAGATGACGGTGATGTGGAGGTTCTCAACGCTCGTGAAGAGATTACAAGCTTCGTCGACCGCCTCAACACTCAGTATGAGGACAAGGGGTTCACCTTCAGTATCGACTTTGTGCTGAAAGCACTACTTGTGCTCTCTGACCGGCCTGCCGAGTACCGAATATCGAATTTCTCGAACGAGAACCTCGGTGCGATGAAGCGGGAGTGGTTGGAGAGTAGCTTCAAGGATGATCTCCTTTCAGCGCTTGAACTCATCGTGGAGTTCGGCCTTGATAGCCAGAGCCTCACGAGTTCGAACGCTCTCATTCCAATTGCGTACTACATCCATGACCAAGACCCAGACCTCTCGTGGGAATCGAAGGAAGGCAACGAGACACGACGGCGAATTCACTACTGGCTCACGTCGGCATTATTGAATGGGACGTTCAACTCTCGGCCTGATGAAGTTCTGCAGGATGCCCGGGCCGCAATTAAGGAGTCCGATGGTGAGTTCCCCCTAGATGAAATTCACCACCAGATGCGAGGACGGGGCAAGGTTGTCGGCTTTAGTCCCGATGTGGTCGAATCACTGCTGGAGGAGACTACCTATCGCTCCCAGAAGTCGTTCCTGCTTCTCTCTTTGCTCTACTACCCGGAGCCTGTGAAGCAGAATGTCACCTATCAGCGGGATCATATCTTCCCGAAGAGTATGCTCGAGGTTGATACACTCGTCGACGACTACGGGCTGAGCATGGAGCAGGCCCAGCGTTGCAAAAATCTGCGAGATAAGGTCGCCAATCTGCAGCTATTGACTCCCAAGGAGAACGCTGAAAAGAGCGACATGGACTTTGAGGAGTGGATCACGACGCGGACCGACGACTACTACGAGCGCCACCTGATTCCGTCTGATGGGCGTCTATATCGTGTTGAGAACTTCCCTGAGTTCGTGGAGCGTCGTGAGCAGCTCGTCAGAGAAGACGTTTCGGAGAAGTTCGGAAGTTTCGGTGAGCCAACTTGACGAATACGAATTAGTCCGATCTATCGAATAAATCTCCGAACTCTTCGGAAAACTCTACTCACCACAAAGTTCGCTTCTTCCTCCGGCGTCATATCTTCGTCATCGTATCGTGTGCGGAAAATTCCGGATAACGAAGCTCGTGGGTGAACGTTCGGCCCTGCTCCCACTCGAACAACCTCTCTTCGAATACTCTACTCCGACTACTGGTCGCGGGAGTGTATATCGTCTCCCGACTCTAGGACCGACCTGCTCTCCCTCGATGAGTTCGGAGCGTGAGATACCTGGGACGAGTCAATACACATCCTCCTACCGATCATCGATTACGTTCCAGACCTCCTCGGGAAACGCATCAAAATAGAACGGAGGAGTACCTGGACACGGCGGTGGACAACTCGATGGAGGCATTCGTTGAGGTGGTGATCGGATTAGTCAAGAATATTCACGAAAGGATGGAGCAACGACAGTCCCTGTCTTGACCGGCCACTTCCACCCAATGTACAAATTTGGAGAACTATGATGACTCTCGGAGTTTGAACAGCGCGAGAAAATGATCCCAGACCGAACGGTTGCTATGGGCATCATCTGGAGATACATTACTCGTTGATAGTGCATCCCGTTCGGCTCGCACCTGCTGAAGTTCGGATTTGAGGCGTGTGTTCTCGGCCGCGAGTTCCGTGACCCTGCCCTCGAGTTCCGTGATGACTGAGAGGTGCTGACTACGTTCCGTACACTCTTCTCGCGATTCCTCGACCGGCGCTTCACCCGACGGTGGGGAGTACGTTTCAGTCGTACCGGCGACCGCCCGTTCGATCGTCTTCTCACCGTACGTGCTCCCATCGGCGAAGTGGCGTTCGTCCCACTTGTCTCGATACAGGCCCGAGGAGCGAAACAGACGGTCGATCCGTGCCTCCTCACATCCCGTCCAGAACGCGAGCAACGCGCACAGCGCCATATCCGCCTCTGATTGGCTGTCGTACCCCGAGGTATCGCCACGCCAGAGACGCGAGAACTTCTTCCCGTTCTTGGCCGACCGCGCCCGTTTGAGAAGCTCTTCATCGTCATATATGACCTCGGTAGGTCCGTCATCCGCGTTTTCGCCGCTTTCGTACGGCCCGTCGTCGTTTGCATCCTCCGAACGTTCCTCTACAGCGACGTATTCGGCGTGAACTGACGCGAGTTCGTCGATCCGGGCTTCCGCCGTCCTCGGAGTTCCGTCGACTCGTTCACCGGTCATGGTGAAGAACCGGGCTGCATCGTACATCTCGACGTGACCCCGACGGCTCCGTCCGTCGGGAAGGCGACCCCGAACGATGACATGGACGCCGGTTCCTGACGGACTTACCTCGGTATACGAGTCGAGCGTTTCCACGATCGCCTCCGCTCGATCGTCGAGTTCTCCCGTCTCAGGGTCGCGACAGTCGTCCAGATCGATGCCGACGAAAGGATCGTCCTCGGTGAACACGAATCCGACTCCGTCGACCGACTCGAATTCGGAACGTGCTTGGGCAGCGTCAAGATCTCCCCACGTCTCGGGGTCATCCACCGCGGCGAACCGTCCGTCGTCCGGATTTAACGGCACCTTCGTCTTGTTCTCCCCTCGAGTTTGTGTCCGCCATCCGACCCATTGCTCACAGGTTACGAGTTCGGGTGGAAACGGTGGCTCCGATCGGTGCGTTTCCTTACTCTCTCCCGACTCGGTAGATTCGTCCATCGAATACGCTGGCCGCGCTATGGTATTTGAATCTCCGCGGGTAGCGGTTACCCGCCTATTGGACGACACTGCGAAGCTCGTCGATCCGTTCGTTCAACGTGATAGTAGAGATATCAGCCACCTCTGCTACCGCCCGTTTCGTCGGATCCTCTCCACAGTCCTCCAATGCGACGTAGATGCACGCCGCTGCGACGCCTGAGGATTTCCGGTTGATCGTGAGACCCGCTTCTTCCAACCGCTGGAGGTGGTGAACCGCGCGCACTCGGATAGCATCCGAAAGGCCATACTCGGAGGCGATCCGAGGAAGCACCTCCTCCGGTCGTCGTGGTGGGACAGCGAGATCGAATTCGCGTTTCAGAACACGGAACCGATCTCTGATCTGGTCGGCGCTGAAGTGGGTAACCGACGCGATCTCGGCGAGTGAACAAGCATATCCGCTCGTCCGACACGCCGCATAGACACTCGCGGCTGCCATCGCTTCGGTCGACCGACCTCTGATCAGATCCGCATCCTGTGCCTCCCGGTAGAGTTGTGAGGCAGTCGTCCGGACGACCTGCCCGAGTTCGAGGACTGCCGTGAGTCGGCGGATCTCGCCCAAAGCGCTCGCGAGGTAGCGGTTCGCCTTCGATTCGAACCGCCCTCGTCCGTGTTCACGACGGAGACGGCTGAGTTGACGGCGTTTCCGATGCGAGAGTGAGTTACCACGGGCATCCGTCCCGCGGCCGATCTCCGTCGACAGTCCGTAGTCGTGTCGTGTGACCGTCCGTGGTGCGCCCACCTGCTCACGCACCCGTTCGCTTCCGTCGTACGACCGCGGCGTCGCTCCGTGGTCGAACCGGTACTCGTCGATGATCAGTCCACAGTCCTCGCAGGTGGTTTCACCGCCTTCAGTCCGGAGTTCACCCTCGCATTCCGGACAGCGAGTCTCCGCACGCAGTTGGCCTCCTTGTTCATCGTCATACCTGTCGTCGAAACGCTCGATATCCATCTGGGATTCACGCGAGGCACCTCTGCGCCCCGCACCCGTCAGGGGCCGAAAAACAGTACTCTCGGAACGATTTACTCCGGAATCGTGCGACGACCAGCGTCCACACAGTGCCAGCACGGGAACCCATCGAGCCCATCACAGACACAGTCTCCTTCGGGTCCCACGGGTTCGGACTCTCGTGTCGCGGATCTCGGTTCGAATGTGTCGATTGTGTCCGCTAGGCTGACGCAGCCGCGAGAATCGGCCTTCGGATCGCGACCGCAACGCGGTGCTTGCACGCCTCGGGACGATTTGTGTCTGCCGGGCAGGTACATGCCGTCGGGAATCCCCCTTCGACGCGGACCGTGTACTCGTGGTTTTCTGGATCTGCGTAGCTCTCATTTCGAACGCGAGTCCCCTCTGGACACAGGGTAAACTCGAAGCATTCGTACTGTGCGCGCTTGATGACCCGCGTCGTCGGATCCAGCGCTCGAAGTGCGGTTGCTGAATTCATGATGCCACGCGACGCCCGAAACGGACGCCCCGCACCCGTCAGGGGCTGATAGAACGCCCTGTACAGACTACGACTGATCTACCAACTCCGCTGGTCCTGTCGGCCCAGATCTATGCTTTTTGTGAATACCAGTCGACTCTCGGTTATTCTTCCAATTCGACTTGCGAGCCCGAGCTAGGTTCGCGGTCTTCCGCAGTGACACTACTCCTCCGAAGCTTCGATAATAGCTGATCCCCGAACGCGGGGTGGCACCAGAATTTGTACCCATTGAGGGGTTCTTCCTTATCCCGGTCGACGAGTTGGAACAGCAGTTCCTTGCTCAACCCGGTGAATCGCCTCGGGGTCAAGCCCCAAGGCTTCCTGCTTCGATGACGCGCTTTGCAGACACCGAATGGGTGTCCGTAGGGAGCGCAGTCTCCACAGGCGTATCTTCGGGCCATCCCAGCCCTAGATCAGAAAGACCGCGTTTGAGGACGTTCAGCGCCGCGTTTGCGTCACGGTCACACTCGAAGCCACAACTCGGACAAGAGTGTTCCCTGACCCAGATTGGTTTTCCCGTTTCCACACCACACGACGCGCACTCTTTCGTCGTTCCTCGAGCTTTGACCTGCTTGACGTGACAACCGTACAGGTCGGACTTGTATTCGAGTAAGGTGATGAATTGTCGCCACGCCGCATCTTGCTTGTTCCGAGCGTTGTGCGACTGCTCTAGCATCCCCTTCACGTCCAGATCTTCGACGAATACGGCGTCGTACTCGCGGACGAGCCACGTCGTTATCTTGTGCTGGTAGTCCAGCACCTTCCGAGAGATATGGCGCCTGACCGTCGCCACTTCTCGGCGTTGTTTCTCGTAGTTGTTCGACCCTTTTTCTTTGCGAGACAACTTGCGTTGTTCCCGGCGGAGTCGTTCGTACTCGTATTCGAGGTCGAGCCAATCCACGGTCGTACCGTCCGAGGTGTGGATGTAGTTCTGGGTGCCGAGGTCAACACCGACGCTATTGCTCGCGTCAAGCGAGCCAATGTTGGGTTTCTCGGGCAGGTCAGCGTCGTCGGTTTCGAGGCCGAAAGAAACAAACCAGTTGCCGGTCGTCTCTTTCTTTACTGTGACTTCTTTGATGTCCGCTTCGCCTGGAATTTCGCGGTGGTAGCGGATTTTGATGTCTCCGATTTTAGAGAGCCAGAGGGTCGCGCGTCGGCCACTCGTGTTTTTGAGTTCGAAGCCAGACTGCGAGTACGTCATACTCTGGAACTCTCTCGGAGACTTCCACTTGAGTTTCCCGACCTTACGACCGTTCTCTTTCTGGTCTTTGAGGTTCGAGAGGTTATCGTAGAACCGTGTGACGGTTCGTTGCAGAGTCTTCGAATTGACCTCTGAGAAGACAGGGAACTCGTCTTTCCAGTCGGGGAGTCGGTAGTGGTGTTTGTACGCGGAGCCGATGTTGTCGGCGTCAACGTGTTCGTACTCGTACAGAGTGTAGTTGTACGCTTGGCGATGAATGTCGATGTGACGTTCCAGTTCAGCCGCTACCTGTTGTGTCGGGTATGCGGGGTAGCGGTGACTGTACTCCATCGCTGTCCTTTGATTGGCGATGTGTTCACTTAATGGCTTATGTCAGGAGTTGTCGGCTTCAACCCCGAGGTCAAGCCCCGGGGCATTCGCCTGGACCGCCTGTAAACGAGTAGAGTTCGTCGTCGTAGTTCCAGCGGACGTTGTCGCTTTGCCCCGTTTCGCCGGTGACGGTCGCCCACCAGAAGTCGTCATCCTCGGACCAGTCGCGATCTACCTCTGAAGGAACGCTGTCCGGATCGAAATACACCTGATCGCCCGGAGTCAATACACCTCGATCGAGGAGCACCTCGATAGTGGTCAGCCACCGTGACGAGTCCCGTTGCTTCTCCTGTTTCTCACGACGCTTCGTCATGTACTCCTCGGCTTCGGCAACCGGTATGACCTGCCGACTGTCGAGAAGGATCCCCCCGTCGTGCTCATAGGCGGTGATCCGCGTACAGGTGATGTCCATTCCGAACTCTTCGATCAGCCACATGACCGGAGAGGTGATCTCCATCCCGAAACTCCCCGCAGCGAGAATGATTCGGGGCTGTTGGTCGAGATCGAACTCGGCCCATCCGTCGGCCGTAATCATGGTCTCTTGTTCTGTGTCCGTGAGGAATTCCTCGAATGTGTTCCCCACCTCCTCCGGAGTTCGGTCGTCCCCCTCCCGTCGGTTCCAAAACTCTCTGTAATCCTTCTGAATCTCCTCGGCAGTCAACGTCGCACAATAGCTGGCATACTTGATCGCCTGGAGATCCGTCGTCCGGTCGGCTCGATCGCGTTTGAGCTCGACGACGACGAGTTTTCCGGACGGGTCTATCGCCAAGACATCCAACCGATCCCGTGTCTCTCGGAAATTCGCATATTCCGATTTGACATCCTCCCCGCGCTGAAGCGCGAGGATTCCTTCGTGGGACAGCACGCCGTTCGTGCGTCCCCGAAGGCACCCTGACCGAGACCATCGGGGTCTC
>NZ_JBNTJX010000024.1:0-26096 GCF_051195075.1 Halobaculum sp. EA56 | reverse complement strand
GTGTCGTGACTCGGGAGAAGCATTCCCGTATTGTGTTCGGGGGATCGAATGAACCCCCGGAGGATGACCTCAGCGAGTTCTTCCTCTGTCTGGGTATAGCTTCTATTCCAGTAGACTGCTCTGATGTTCTCGCCACCGCCACCGCAGGCGTAGCTACTCGCCTGCACCCGGTCAGCGAAAGTATCGCCATCGGGGTTCGTGTGATTGAAGAAATTCCGGGTAGCCATGTCGTACGAGTGATGGCGAGCGATGCGAGCGAGACGAGGATCTGAGACCAACTGTCCAGAGTCGTTATTTGCTCGATAATCATTTAATTTCTCGACCAACTTTTGTTCCACTAACATGACATCTACATCGTTTCGAGGCGTCTTATTTTGCAGCGGTACGGGAGTCTTGATTTCATCGTCCGTCTGATAATGGCCGAATTTCGGCGGGTCCGGTGTGTCACCTTCAATAACTACTGGCTCCTGACTGCGCAGGACCGGCTCCGAGCTTGTTCCGACGGAAGACAGACATCCTGCCAGCGAAATCATTGCCACAAGCGCGAGTGCCCTAACGGGTCTGCTAGTCACAGCATCACCCTGTAACAGGAGGGACTGGCTCGAATGAGCGTAATTATCATACTCTCTCTACTAATTTATTATATAAGTATATTCGTATCAAATGGTTAGCACATTACGGCGTCGTGATGACTCTCTTCGGAGCCGCACCGAACCTCGACCACCCGGAGGGTACCCGATATGTACGAACCGCTCTCGGGCTTTTTGAGGGAGTACTCCTTTCGGACCTTACTCCCCTCACGCTCCCATAGCCACTCGACCCAGGTGTCCGTCTCTGCGAACGTCTTCGTCGTTACCGTGTACCGTTGATCGGTGGCGTACCTGTGGTAGTGGATCGTCCGTGTCCGTTCCACCTCCGTCTTGTATCGATAGTCGGTGTCGTAGTACGTGTAGCCGCTGTGGTCGTGCCCGGTGTACCAGACATCGGTATCGTAATCCCAACTGGCACACTGGCGTGAGAACCCGCCGAAGGGACTGGGTTCGAGATCCCAGTTCGTGCACGTCTTCGTGGTCCGCGTGTGGCGTTCGCGGTCGTGGTCGTGTCCGTCCCCAACCACGACGCGATCGGTCCGAGTCTCCCCGGTGTACGTCCATCCTGAGCGTCGGAACTTGCTCGGGAACCAACGGTACTTGTCCTCGTAGTACGTTCGTTGCTCAGTTCGAACGTTTCGATCGATGAGGCGCCAGTCGTCTCCCGGCCCGTCGGGGTCCGACCTCCTGACTCTCGTGATCCGTCGGGTCCGCTGTTCGATGTCCGTTCCATCCAGCACCCAGTTGTCACCGAGCATCGACGGACGCCCCGCATCCGCCCTTACTGATACCGCTCGTCCCGTGAGGAACGTCCCGGAGTCGTATATTGATTTTTTGAACCAATCCTCTCCCGTTGGACGTTCTTCAGATATGACACGTTCGATTGTGCTACCGGCACTTTCGTACCAGTACTCCGTGTACGTCTTCGGTCGAACACTGATGTCGACAGTTTTCAGCGCTTCACCGTTCGGACCCTGCGTCGAGATGAGTCTGGCCTTGTACGTCCCTGGATCTTCGTACGTGTGGGAGATATCAACGTTCACACCCGCCGTCGTTCCCGAGCCACGTGTGGAAGATCCATCTCCGAAGACGAGACGGTAGTTCTGATGCGACCCAACGGTGAACACGACGCGCTGTCCCGGTTCGATCGCCAGACTGCGCTCCCCGGAGGGTTCACCCGTCTCCGTCGCGTAGAACACGATGTCGTCGTGCGTCCGCACGGAGTGGACACGGCTCACCCATTTTCGATGAGTTCTGTCGCCTTCCGCGTCGACCGCGGAGAGTGAGACTTCCCTCGTGACCTTGCCGCCGTGCTCGGAGGTGAACGTATGGCGGATATCGGTCTCCCGACTCCCCGAGAACCGCCCGAGGGTCTCCACGACGACCGCCTCGTTCGTGTCGTTGATGCGCCACGTCGCGCGGACGATCTTCGGTTCGTCGTGCGTGACCGTGGCGAGGAATTCGTACGTTCCGAGTTCCACTAAGTCGGTTTCCGAAGTCTGGACGGGCTCATCGGGATAGTACTCCGATGAGATCTCGGAAATATACGGAATCGTCTCTCCTGTCAAGAAACTCGTTTCCATCTCCACCGCAGTCTCCTTCACCGCCGTCACAGTGTTCCCCTCGTCGTCAGTAACCGTCGCCGAGATCTCGACCGTGTCCCCGAGCATGCCCTCGATAGCGACGTGGTTAGTGTACCGACCGGCTTCCCGTTCCAGTTGGTTCTGACGGGGGTCCCACCGTATCGTCAGTTCGCCGCCGTCGGGATCGTACGCCTCCAGCGTGTACTCCCGGGTGCTTCCCGCCTCGGCCGTGTCCGGGCCGGATATCGAGACGACCGGCGGCCCCTCGTCGTACACCTCGACGGTCCGCGTCGCGACCGTCCGGGCGCCGTCGTCGTCGACGACGACCCCGCGGAGCGTGTAGGTCCCGACCGCCGAGAACTCCAGGTCGACGACGGTCCCCGTCTCGGGACGATCGGGCCACAGCCGGCGGACGACCGTCCCGTCCGGGTCGCTCCCGCGGAGAACGAAGGTCGCGGCGTGGCCGGCGGCGACCCGGTCCGGACCCTCGATCCACGCCGTCGGCTCGCGGTTGTTCGGGTCGGCGTCGCTCGGGCCGTCGGCGGGAGCGTCGGGCGAACGGACCCGGACCGATTTCCGGAACGTGCTCGCCGCGCCGTCGTCGTCCGTGACCGTCACGGTGAACTCGAACGTCTCGCCGACGGGCAGTTCGACCGTCCGGGTCACCTCCCTCCCCGTCCGTCCGTCCGACCACGCGTAGGACGCCACCTCGCCGTCCGGATCGTACACGTCGGCGACGAACTCCGTCGACACCCCCCGCACGACCGTGTCGGGGCCGCGGATCCGTCCGGTCGGGGGCTCGTTCGGGTCGCCGTCGGTCGCAGCGGTGTCGTTCGCGGGGTCGTCGGGTCCGCCGTCCGAACCGTCCTCGGCCGGCGAGTCGACCCCCGCGACGTCGACGTACAGGGTGTCGCTGCGAGAGGCCCCGTGGTCGTCAGTGACCGTCAGCGTGACCTCGTACCGACCGACGGACGAGGCGGTGAACGTCGTCGACACCGCGTCGGGGTCCTCCGGCGCGATCGTCCGCCCGTCGGGCGTCCTGATCGACCAGTCGTAGCCGACGATATCGCCGTCGGGGTCGACCGACCCCCCGCCGTCGAGCCACACGAGCGCCCAGCGGTCGACGCGCTGGTCGAGCCCCGCGTCCGCCAGCGGCGGATCGTTTCCGTCCCCCGTGTGGGCGGCTGTCGGAGCGGGAACGGCCGAGAGGACGAGGACGAGCGCGACGGCGATCGGAACGAGTCTCATTCTCTGGCGTCGTTGTCTCCTTACCGGATATAAAATTATACTATATTAAACGAAATATAGTTCGGGCGTACCCTCCGTCGACCGGGGCGGGTCGCGGGTTCGGGGCGCGTCGACGACGGCCGGATCGAACAGCGCGGCCCATCCCCGCCCCGATCGGTCGTTCGATCGATACGTAGCCGGAGTCCGGATCGGGGAGTACGAACCGTGCTACCAGCCAACACGAGCGGGCGGACCGGTTCGGGGGGTCGCGATCGACCGAACCACGGGCCGGAACCCTCACGATCGTCCCTTTGCGAACCTATAGCAAGGCATTTTAGCCGGGCAACTCAACCTTCGAGCACTGCCCACCGAAGGGCCGATCACCACTATGTCAGACGACGAACTCATCTGGCGGATCGCTGGCGGGTCCGGGGACGGGATCGCCTCGACCAGTCAGAACTTCGCCAAGGCCCTGATGCGGTCGGGGCTCCACGTATTCACGCATCGTCACTACCCCTCGCGCATCCGCGGCGGCCACACGTACGTCGAGGTCCGCGCCTCCGCCGACCCGGTCAAGTCCCGGGGCGACGGCTACAACTTCCTGCTGGCGCTCGGCGACTCGTTCGCCCGAAACCCGCAGGACGAAGCCTACTACGGCAACGAGGAGGTCAAGCCGCTCGCGGAGAACCTCGACGATCTCCGCGAGGGCGGGGTCATCGTCTACGACTCCGGGCTGCTCGACCCCTCGGAGATCCCCGACTTCGAGGAGCGGGTCGAGGAGAACGACTGGCACGTGTACGACATCGACCTGCGCTCGCTCGCCCGCGAGCAGGGTCGCGAGGTCATGCGCAACACCGCCGGCGTCGGCGTCACCTGCGCCATCACCGGCATCCCCCTCGACGCCATCGAGGAGCTGATGCGCGACACGATGCCGGAGAAGATCCTCGAGCCGAACCTCGAGATCATGCAGACGGCGTACGACCTCGTCCGCGAGGAGTACGACGTCGACGCCCCCGACGTGTCCGTCCCGACGGGCGAGCACGACGAGGAGCAGGTGCTCATGTCCGGCTCGGACGCCATCGCCTACGGCGCCATCGACGAGGGCTGTCGGTTCATCGCCGGCTACCCCATGACGCCGTGGACGGAGGTGTTCACCATCATGAGCCAGAACCTGCCCGAACTGGGCGGGATCTCCGAGCAGGTCGAGGACGAGATCGCGGCCGCCGCCCTCGCCATCGGCGCCTCCCACATGGGCGTGAAGGCCATGTCCGGGTCCTCCGGAGGCGGGTTCGCCCTGATGGGCGAGCCGCTGGGGCTCGCGGAGATGACCGAGACGCCGCTGGTCCTGATCGAGGCGATGCGCGCGGGCCCCTCGACGGGGATGCCGACGAAGCCCGAGCAGGCCGACCTGGAGCACGTCCTGTACACCTCGCAGGGCGACTCCCAGCGGGTCGTCCTCGCGCCGGGCACCGTCGCGGAGGCGTACGACGCCGCCCGGCGCGCGTTCCAGCTCGCCTACGAGTACCAGATCCCGACGATGATCGTCTACGATCAGAAGCTGTCGGGCGAGCTGACGAACGTCCCGGCCTCGCACTTCGACCGCGAGCCCAACCCCGACATCGGGGCGACGCTCACCGAGGACGAGCTCGCGGACCAGCCGCACACGGCCGACGGGAAGTTCCACCGCTTCCAGCACGAGGGCGACGACGGCGTCTCGCCGCGCTCGGTGCCCGGCCAGAAGGGCGGCCGCTTCCTCGCGACGGGGAACGAGCACAACCCGGCCGGCCACATCAGCGAGGACCCGGACAACCGGGTCGCGCAGATGGACCGCCGCCAGCGGAAGCTCGAGGCCATCCGCGCCGACCTCGACGACGACGGGCTGCTCGTCGAGTACGGCCCGGAAGACGCCGAGTACGGCGTCCTCACCTTCGGCTCCCAGCAGGGGACCGTCGAGGAGGCCGTCGACCGGCTGAACGAGAACGGCCACTCGGTGAAGGCGCTGACCGTCGGCGAGCTGGCGCCGTACCCGACCGACACCGTGCGGGCGTTCCTCGACTCCGTCGAGGAGGCGCTCGTGGTCGAGATGAACGCGTCGGCGCAGTTCCGCGGCCTGACCCAGAAGGAGCTCGGCACGCACGGGGAGATGCTCTCCTCGCTGCTGAAGTACAACGGGAACCCCTTCGAGCCCGCGGAGATCGTCGAGGGGTTCACCACGAACGTCGTCGAGGGCGGGGAGGTCCCCGGCAACGAGACGAGGTTCGTGCCCGCGGCAGGTGACTAACAATGAGCGCATTCAGTGCCATCGGCGAGGAACGCGAGATCGACCGCGACGAGTACACCCCCGAGATCGAACCGCAGCCGACGTGGTGTCCGGGCTGCGGCGACTTCGGCGTCCTGAAGGCGCTGAAGGGCGCGCTGCCCGAGGTCGGGCGCACGCCCGAGGAGACCCTGCTGGTCACGGGGATCGGCTGCTCGGGGAAGCTGAACAGCTACCTCGACAGCTACGGCTTCCACACGATCCACGGTCGGTCGCTCCCGGTCGCGCGCGCGGCGAAGCTGGCGAACCCCGACGTCGAGGTCATCGCCGCCGGCGGCGACGGCGACGGCTACGGCATCGGCGGGAACCACTTCATGCACACCGCCCGGGAGAACCACGACATGACCTACATCGTGTTCAACAACGAGATCTTCGGGCTGACCAAGGGGCAGACGTCCCCGACCAGCCCGAAGGGGCACAAGTCGAAGACCCAGCCCCACGGGTCGGCCAAGACGCCGATCCGCCCGCTGTCGCTGGCGCTCACCTCGGGCGCGTCGTTCGTCGCCCGCACGGCGGCGGTGAACCCGAACCAGGCCCAGCGCATCCTCAAGGAGGCGATGGAGCACGACGGGTTCGCCCACGTCGACTTCCTGACCCAGTGTCCCACCTGGAACAAGGACGCCAAGCAGTACGTCCCGTACACGGACATCAACGACTCCGACGACTATGACTTCGACCCGACGAACCGCGCGGACGCCCAGGAGCTGATGCGCGAGACCGAGGACAAACTGTACGAGGGCGAGGTTCTGACCGGCGTCTACTACCGCGAGGACGACCGCCCCTCCTACCAGGAGGAGAAACAGGAGATCGGCGAGATGCCCGACGAGCCGCTGGCGGAGCGGTACTTCGACGGCGACTACGAGTGGGAGCGCTCCTACGACCGGTTCATCGACAAGCACAAGTGAGTCGATAGGCGGTTCTCCCGCCGAAACCGCACGACGGGAGCCGGGCCGCACGGGGTACCCGCGCGGTTCGTTTCACCGCGAAGGACGTTTTCTCCTTCGCAAGGTATTTTTTCTGCGGCGCGAAACGTACCGGTAATGGGTACCTCGTCTACGGCCGACCGCATCCTCGAGGCGCTGGAGCGGGATGCGCAGGCCTCCTACGCGGAGATCGCGGATCGCGCCGGCGTCTCGAAGCCGACGGTACGCAAGTACATCAACCAGCTCGAGGACGAGGGCGTCATCGTCGGCTACTCGGCGGAGGTCGACCCCAAGAAGCTCTCGGGCAAGACCATCGCCCTCGTCGGGATCGACGTCGACAGCGAACGCTACGTGGAGGCGACGCGCGCGCTGAAGGAGCTCGACTCGGTCGAGTCGCTGTACAGTTCATCCGGGGACCACATGTTCATGGCCGAGGTGCGCGCGACCGACGGCGACGAGCTCGGCGAGATAATCTCCGAGGAGATCGGCGGCATCGAGGGGGTCACCGCCGCTCACCCGTCGGTCCTGCAGGAGCGGCTGAAGTGAGGACGCGGCCGGTCGGCCGCCCGCGGGGCGGTCGGACCCGTGAACGGGACGCCGGGGCGGATTTCACTTCCGCCGCGCGTGGCGACGGTTTTTGAACGCTCGGGTCCCCATCCGCTCACATGGAGGAGACGCTCCCCGGCGCGCCGACGGACGAGGACGGCGGGGAGCGCGTCGTGTTGCACGTCGACATGGACTGTTTCTACGCCTCCTGCGAGCGCCTGAAGGAGCCGGATCTGGCGGGGGAGCCGGTCGTCGTCGGCATGGGCTACGAGCCGGGCGACACCGTCGGGGCGGTGGCGACCGCGAGCTACGAGGCCCGCGAGTACGGCGTCGAATCGGCCCAGCCCATCTCACAGGCGCTGGAGCGACTGCCGCGGATGGCCGACGCCGACGCGGGTGACCCGGAGGCGCCCGACCCGGGGGAGGCGGGCCACTACCGCCCCGTCGACATGGCGTTCTACAAGGACGTCGCCGGCGAGGTGAAGGCGGTGCTGCACGACCTCGCGGACACGGTTCGCGAGGTGAGCATCGACGAGGCGTACCTCGACGTGACCGACCGGACCTCGTGGGCGACCGTCAGGGAGGGCGACGGCGCCGGCGACCGCACGCTCGCGGAGGGGTTCGCCCGGCACGTCCGCGAGCGCATCGAGCGCGAGGCGGGCGTGCCCGCCAGCGTCGGCGTCGCGCCGAACATGGCGACCGCCAAGGTCGCCTCCGACTTCGACAAGCCGGAGGGGCTGACCGTCGTGCCGCCGGGCGAGGTGGCCGACTTCCTGGCGCCGCTGCCCGTCTCGGACATCCACGGCGTCGGGCCGGTGACCGCGAGCGACCTCGCGGAGATGGGCATCGAGACCGCCGGCGACCTCGCGGACGCGGACCCGGCGGAGCTGGAGGCGCGGTTCGGCTCGCGCGGCCGGGAGTTCCACGAGCGCGCGAACGGCCGCGACGACCGCGAGGTGACGCCGACGGGCCGGCCGAAGTCGCTGTCGCGGGAGTCGGCGTTCGCGGAGGCGACCGACGACGAGGCGGCGAAACGCGAGAAGGTCCGCGCGCTGGCGGCCGACGTGGCCGAGCGGGCGCGCTCGCGGGGGGCGCTGTACCGCACTATCGGCGTGAAGGTCGTGTGCCCGCCGTACGACGTGAACACCCGCGCGGACTCGCTGTCGGGACCGGTCGACGACCCCGACCTGGTCGAGGAGGTGGCGCTGGACCTGCTGCGGGAGTTCGAGGGCGACGCCGTGCGGAAACTGGGCGTGCGCGTCTCGAAGCTCTCCTTCTCGGCGGCCGAACAGGCGACCCTCGGCGGCTACGAGGGCGCGGACGACGACGCCGCGTCGGCGTCCGGGGAGCCGACGTCCGGCCGAGGATCCGACGCCGCGGACGACGCCGACGGCGACGCGGACGACGTGACGCGCCGGTCGGCCGACGGCGACGCGACGCTCGACGAGTGGGCCGACGAGGGCGACCCCGACGCCGAGCGGGAGCGCCGGCGGCGACGGCGGCGGGGGCAGGTCGACCTCGGGGAGTTCGAGTAGCGCGGGAGACGTCGTCGCGGCCGCGTCCGGACCGGACCGTGTCCCGCCGACGGACCTTTCGGGCGCGGCCGACACGGGTCCGGCATGGCAGGCGTCGCGACCGGACTCGTGCTCGGGAGCCTCGTCGGCGCCGTGGCGACGGCCGCCGGGTCGTACTTCGTGTTCCGCCGGCGGCGACGCGCCGAGACGGACCACCTCCGGCTGGCGTTCCGGACCGAACTGGAGGCGCTGTCGTACGTGGCCGACCTGGCCGAGGAGGGACGCTACGAGGCGCTCGCCGCGAGCGTCGAGCCGCCGCAGGTGTACGAGAACAACGCCGACCGCGTGGGCCACCTGACCGACGGCGAGGTGGAGGCGCTGGTCGCCTTCTACACGGACCTGTACTGGCTCCGGGACCAGCAGGACATCGAGGACAAGAAGGAGCGCGCCGACGAGGTGGCACGGAAGTGGCACGAGGCCGTCGATGCGGTCCGGGCGGCCGGCTGATCGGGTCGCGTTCGCCGACCTCGGTCGCCGTCGACGCGCCCCGTGCTACAGCCGTCGTCGCCCGCTCGCGCCGACGGCGTCGGCGAACAGCGGCAGCGCGGGGACCACCGTCTCGACGGGGCCGCCGTTGAACGCGGCGAACAGGCCGGCGACGTCGTCGACGGCGTCGGCGTCGAACCCCGCCGAACGCGCCGCCTCGCGCGAGAGCGCCGGGCGGTACGCCAGCCCCTCGACGTAGCCGTCGACGACGGTCGACGCGTCCGCGAGGGCGGCATCGAAGTCGCCCGACCGAAGTTCCGGTTCGAGGTCGCCCCACAGGCGGTCGAGGAAGCCGGGCCACTGCGCGAGACAGCGGTAGACGCTCGGGAGGCTGTCGTCGTCGAAGCCGTGGAACGCCCGGATCGACGCGACCGCCTCCCGGGCCGACTCGGGGACGGCGTCGACGGCGACCATCGAGGGGTCCAAGCCGCGGTCGGCGTCCAGCCCGGCGGGGTACGGCTCGGTCGCCGCCGGGTCGTCGGGCACCCCCGTCCCCACGTCGCCGCCGTTCATCGCCCGGTCGACCAGCTCGAACAGCACCGCCAGCCGCGGCGCGACCGCGTCGAAGGTGGCGATCTGCCCCCGGAGTTCGCGCGCCTCCGCCGGCGCGAGGTCGAGGTCGCCGGGGCGATACCGCGGGCCGTCGACGGCCGAGAGCACGGCGTCGCGGTAGGCGACCGACGCCTCGGCGAACGCGCGCGTCTCGAAGGCGGGCTTCACTTGGCCCCAGAGGTAGCGGGTGAACTCGGGGTGGTTCGCGGTCGCGGTCCGCCAGATCCAGTTGACGACCGGCGCCCGGAACGCGTGTCGGATGTCGTCGTACAGCCCGGCGCGCCAGCCGGTCGCGTCGGCCGCGTGGAGTTCGAGGCTCGTGTCCATGGGTCGCGGTCGCCGCCGGGGCCCGTAAAGTCACTCCCGAGCGCGGTGGGGACGGTCAGGCGCCCCGCGAGGAGGCCAACAGGCGCGTCGAGATCCGGTCGGCGTTGCGCATCAGGACCGTCCCGAGGACGCTCGTGACGAGTACGTAGCCGACGGTGAAGGACGGGATCGTCTCCCTGAGCGCCGGGGTGGTCCCGGCCGCGACGAGGAACGCGGCGATCACGAGCGAGAACTCCCCGCGGGGCGTCAGCGCGCAGCCGACACGCACCGAGCGTCGGCCGTCGAGCCCGTAGGCCCGCCCGGCGAGGTAGCCGCTCGCGAGTTGACCGGCCGTGGTGACCGTGGCCGCGACGAGCACGGGCGCCAGCATGGCCGCCAGGAGTCGAGGGTCGGTGCTGAGGCCGATCGCGAAGAAGAACACCGCGGCGAAGAGATCGCGGCTGGGCGCGACCAGCCGTTCGACCCGGTCGACGTGGCCCGTCCGGCCGAAGGCGGTGCCGACGAGGAACGCCGCGACGGCCTCGCTCACGCCGACGAGCAGCCCCGAGCCGGCGACGAGGGCGCCGACCCCGAGCACGCCCAGCAGGAACACCTCCCCGGTCGTGTCGTCGAACGCCCGGTCGAGGGCGCCGGCGCCGTAGTACGCCGCCGCGACGAGCGCGAGCATGAACGCCAGCGACAGGCCGACCGACCGGGCGACGCCGGCGAGGTCGTCCCCGCTCACGAGCAGGACCGACAGGACCGCGAACCCGAGCGCGGTGAGCACGTCCTCGATCACGACCACGCCGAGGACCGCCCTGCTCTCCGCGTCGGCGATCCAGCCGAGGTCGACGAGCGACTTCGCGATGATCACCGTCGAGGAATTGAACACGACGAGCGCGAGGAAGGCCGCCTCCAACAGCGAGAACCCGAACGCCAGCCCGAGCGCGAACCCGAGGGGGAGGCTGATCCCCACGTCCGCGGCGCCGGCGCGGAGGAACCGCCGCCGGTTCGAGAACAGCTGGTCGAGGCTCAGCTCCAGCCCGACGAAGAACAGCAGGAGTACCACCCCGAGGTCGGCCAGGATCCGCATCGGCCCAGGCCCCGGGAGGAGGCCGAGGGAGACCCCGGCGACGGTCGGGGCCGCCGGCCCGACGACGACGCCCACGAGGATGTACGCGGGGATGGGCGAGTAGCCCAGGCGGACCGCGAGCGAGCCGGCGACCGCCAGCGCCGAGAGGGCGATCCCCGCCGTGAGGAGGAGGCTGAACTCGACCACGTCCCGACCCCAGAGGTGGGACTGTTATAGCTGTTGTCGGGACGCGCGACCGGACGGCCGGCCCGGGACTCACCCGACGCCGAGCCGCGGCTCACCCGGAGAGGTAGCGGTCGAGTTCGTCGTACGCCTCCTCGGTGCCGACGGCCACGAGGGTGTCGCCGGCGCGGATCTCGGTGTCGGGACCCGGGTTCGCGAGCAGGTCGTCGCCGCGGCGGATCGCGAGGACCGACACGCCGGTCTCGCTCCGGAGCCGCGTCTCACGGAGCGACCGGCCGGCGACCGGCGCGTCCGCGTCGACCTCGATCCACCGGATCGGGGCGTTCTCGAACGCGTCGTCGAGGTCCTCCGACACCGGGGTGAAGTAGCTCCCGTCGAAGAGCTCGGCGACCTTCCGCGCCTGCGACTCGGTGAGTTCGAACAGCGGCTCGCTGTCGGCGGCGGCGTCCCCCCGCCAGTAGGTCCGGCGCCGACCGTCGTTGTGGTGGAGGATGACGAACTGTCCGCCGTCGGGGAACGACGCGGTGTAGCGTCGGCCGACGCCGGGGAGTTCGGTCTCGAAGACCCGCATGTCCGCCCCTTCGTCCGCGGGTCACATCGGTGTTCGGGGTCCGGCGGAACGCCGACGCCGACCACCCGCCGTCAGACGCGCGTCCGACGCGACGGCTGGACTTAAGCCGGGCGGCGGGTCAGGGTGGGGTAATGAGCGACGAGACCATCACCGTCGCGGACGTCAGCGACGGGACCGGCGGGGAGTCGGGGCTGTCGGCGGGCACGCCCATCTCGCTTCCGGTGGTCGAGATCCTGACCGGCCGCGGGTTCATCACGGGGAAGTCGGGCTCCGGGAAGTCCAACACCGCCTCGGTCGTCATCGAGAAGCTCCTCGACGGCGGCTACCCCTGTCTCATCGTCGACTCCGACGGCGAGTACTACGGCCTGAAGGAGGAGTACGAGATCCTCCACGCCGGCGCCGACGACGAGTGCGACATCCAGGTCTCGGCCGAGCACGCCGAGAAGCTCGCCGCGCTCGCGCTCGAGGAGAACGTCCCGATCATCCTCGACGTCTCGGGCTACCTCGACGAGGACGAGGCGTCGGAGCTGATCCGCGAGACGGCGAGGCAACTGTTCGCCAAGGAGAAGAAACTGAAGAAGCCATTCCTGATGCTCGTCGAGGAGTGCCACGAGTACATCCCCGAGGGCGCCGGGATGGACAAGACCGGCAAGACGCTGATCAAGATCGGGAAACGGGGGCGCAAGCACGGCCTCGGCATCGTCGGCATCTCCCAGCGCCCCGCCGACGTGAAGAAGGACTTCATCACCCAGTGCGACTGGCTCTGCTGGCACCGGCTCACCTGGGACAACGACACGAAGGTCGTCTCGCGGATCCTCGGCAGCGACTACGGCGAGGCCATCGAGGACATGGACGACGGGGAGGCGTTCCTGATGACCGACTGGGCCGAGTCGATCCGGCGGGTCCAGTTCCGCCGCAAGCAGACGTTCGACGCGGGCGCGACGCCCGGCCTCGACGACTTCGAGCGCCCGGACCTCAAGTCCGTCTCCGGCGACCTCGTCTCGGAGCTCCAGTCGATCACCGACGAGCGCAAGCGCACCGAGTCGGAGCTGGCGGACCTCCGGCAGGAACTCGACAAGAAGAAGCAGCGGATCACCCAGCTCGAACGGGAGCTGGAGGAGGCCCGCGACATGTCGGAGATGGCGGACACGTTCGCGCAGGCGCTGCTCCAGAAGGCGGAGGCGCCGTACCGCGGCGGGAGCGGCCGGAGCCGCGGCCGCGACCCGGCCGGAGCCGCGGCGGGGGCACACGACGGCTCCGCGCCCGAGCCGCAGCGCCGCGACGGCGACGCGGCGTTCGGGGGCGAGCCCCCGCAGGACCAGTCGGAACTCCACGACTACGAGGAGCCCGGGAGCGCCCCCGGGGACGGGACGGGCGCCGGAGGCGACGCGGGGACGGCGGACGCCACAGGCGGCGGGGGCGAACCGGCCGAGTCCGGGGGAACGGAGTCCGATGACGGAACCGCGGCCGCCGTCGCCGCCGCGAACGGCTCCGTCACGTCGAACGACGCCGCGTCCGCGAACGGGTCGACCCCCGCCGGCGACGGCGACGCGGGCGCAAACGGCGCCGCGACGAGCGGCGCCACGGCGGACGGCACCGCGACGGACGGGGCAGCGGACGCGGGCGACGGCGACGCGGGCGCGAGCCACGAGCGCGTCCGGAGCGCGGTCCCGCCGACGGACGGCGTCGACATCTCGCCGGCCCGCTCGCGCTCGGGGTTCGCCGGCCACGAGGACGCGGCCGCGTTCCTGGAGGGCGACGAACTGCGCCACCGCGAGGCGGTCGTCGCCGGGTTCGTCAGGGCGGTGGAGTCGCTGGAGGCGGTCACCCGCGGGATGCTCGCGGCCTACCGCGACGCGGGCCGCGCGACGCCGATCGAGGCCCACCTGGCGGCGAACGGGTCGGGCGACCGGCGGTACGCGTACGCCCGGAACAAGGTCCTCCGACGCGCGGGGTTCGTCGAGCACCGCAGCGAGGGCGAGTACGCGTACGCCCTCCCGCGGCTCGTCCGGCGCGTGTACGGCGACCACGCCGACGAGCAGGAGCTCGTGGAGGTGGTCGCCGAGGTCGAGGCGCGCGCCGGCCTCGACGGGGAGCCGTCGCCGTGACGCTGAAGCTCCCGGCCAGCGGCGACGACCGCTGGTGGCTCGCCCCGCACGCGCGAGTGATCGTCTACGAGACCGACGACGGCAACGAGCTCCTGACGGTGTACGACTGCGGCGCCGCACAGAAGCCCCCCTCGGCACAGCTCATCGGCAACCTCGTCCGGGTGAACGCCGAACACGAACTGGAACGCGGACCCACCGGGTACGCCGTGAGCATGCGCGAGCCGGCGGAGCTGGTGAAACAGGACGCCGACCACTACGTGATCGAGGCCGTGGGGTGAGCGTCCGGAGAGGGAACCGATCACACACCGGAGCAAGCCTCTTGTCGCGTCCCGCGAACGTCCACACGATGGAGACCTCTTCCTCGTCCCGCTGACGGGCGCGCCGGCGGGGGCGCGTCGGTCGGCACGGCGGGGCGGTCCGCGCCCCGGAACGCACGGCCGGTCGGACGATCGATCGCGGTCGGCCGGGTCCGGGGACTCGCAGTCCCGAGCGCGGCCCGATACGCGGTCACGACACACAGTGAACGTACGAGACAGACTCGACGGCGGGCGCGCGGTCGTCGCCGCCCGCGACGCGGACTCGCAACCCGACACGGCGGAGATCCGGCGGCTCGCCGAGGCCGCCGGGTTCGACGTGGTCGGCGAGGTGACACAGCGACGGCGCGAGGACCGCCGGTACGACCTCGGCGAGGGGAAGGCCGGGGAACTGGCCGCAGTCGTCGCCGACGCGGACGCCGGCGCGGTCGCGTTCGACGGCGCGCTCACGCCCGGGCAGTACGCCGACCTGCTGGACCTGCTCCCGTCCGGCACGGCGCTGGTCGACCGCTACCGGCTGGTGCTGGAGCTGTTCGCCGCCGGCGCGAGCGACCCGGCCGCGACGACGCAGGCGCGCCTGGCGACGCTCCGGTACGACCTCCCGCGGGTGCGCCGGGCCAGCGACGAGTCCCTGTTGAACGCCGCGACCGAGAAGGGGTCGCCCGTGCTCGACGTGGAGCGCCGGATCGACGCGCTGGAGAACCGGCTGGCGGAGCTGACCGACGCCGCGGCCGAGCGCCGGCGCCGACGCCGCGCGGGGGGGTTCGACCTCGTCGCGCTGGCGGGGTACACCAACGCGGGGAAGTCGACGCTGCTGCGGCGGCTGGCGGACGACCTGCGCGTCGACGACGGCGACGGCGACGGCGCGACCGGTCACGACGACCTGACGGAGTCGGCCGCGACCGCGGACCGCCTCTTCGAGACGCTGGAGACGACGACCCGGCGGGCGACCGTCGACGGCCGGCCCGTCCTGCTCACCGACACGGTGGGGCTGGTCGCGGACCTCCCGCACGACCTCGTGCGGTCGTTCTCCGCCACGCTCGACGAGATAGCCGCCGGCGACGCCGTCCTCGCGGTCGTCGACGCGAGCGCCGACCGGGCGACGCTCCGCCGGCGGCTGGAGACGACCGTGGGCGTGCTCGCGGCCGACGCGACCGGGCCCGTGATCCCGGTCGTGAACAAGGTGGACCGGCTGACGGAGGCCGAGCGCGCGGCCGCGGTCGAGACGGTCGAGGACGCGCTCGCCGGGAGCGACATGGACGACCGGCCCGACGTGGAGATCCGTGACCCGATCCCGGTGAGCGCGCTGACGGGCGACGGCGTCGAGAGCCTCCGCGCGGCCCTGCTCGACGCCCTCCCCGGCGAGACCGTCGCGTTCCGGGTTCCGAACACGGGTGAGACGCAGGCGCTCCTCTCGTGGCTCCACGACCGCGGCGACCCCGAGGTGCGGTACGACGGCGACGCGGTCGCGGTGCGGTTCTCGGGGCGGCCCGACGTCGTCGCCGAGGCGGAGCGCCGCGCCGCCGACCTCCGCGGGGAGTAGCGCCGGCGGGGCCGGTTCGGCCGGCCGGACCGAAGGCACATGCGCCTCGGGCGCCTTCCGTCGCATATGACAGGAGCGGACGGGTCGCCGCGGACGCTCGACCTGCCGTCCGGCGAGACGGTCGAGCCGGGGACCGTGTTCTGCTTCAACGGCTACCCCTATCGGTTCGTCCCGCTGGACCACGAGGAGTACCGCTTCAAGCTGGCGCCGCTGTACTGGGGCGGCGGCGACATGGACGTGCCGTTCGCCGACCGGGAGGAGCTGGTCGAGCAGTGGGGCCCGGAGTCGCGGGGCGTGCTCGCCGACGAGGAGTGGCGCGACTGGCTGGTCGAGGCCCGCGCGGACGACCGCTTCGGGGACGAGGAACTCGACGCCGTCGAGCGGGAGCTGCTCGGCGGCGACGGCGGGCTGCTGGGGCGGCTCAGGCGCGCGCTCGGGGGCGGGTAGGACGGGGAGGGCGGGTCACTTCGCCCGCATCCGCACGTCGCAGTCGAGACACACCTCGATCCCCGCGATCCAGTTCACCTCCGAGCGGCCGCACTCCGGGCAGACGTAGTCGGCGTTGCCGTGCTCTGTGGTCCCCCGCGGGGGCGCGAGCACCCCTTTCTCGCCGACCGTCTCCGCGATCCCGGGCACGCGGGAGCGCTTGAACCGCGGGCGGTGCACGAGGTAGTCGCCGGCGTCGGGGTCGGGGCCGTGGAGGTCGTCCCAGTCGAACGCGTGGGGGGTGTTCCGGGCCGCCTGCTGGGGCCCCAGGCGGACCGCCTCGAAGAGGGGTTCGGTCGCGCGCGACAGCGGGTCCGGGTCGTCGGCCTCGCGGTACAGGTCGACGGCGCGGTCGTACGCGTCGGCCCCCGCGTCGCCGAGGTCGCCGACGGCGCCGAAGTCGCCCATCGCCTCGAAACAGCAGGCGCGCTCGGCGGGGGCGTCGAGGACGCCCGCGTAGTCGGCGGCGACGGCGTTGCCCTCGCGGGCGCGCAGGCGGGCGCGGCGGTCCGCGCCGGCCGCCCGGTAGGCGAACGCCGCCAGCAGGAGGGACCGCAGGCCGTAGCCGCCGTAGGTGGCGTCCTCGCCGAGGAGGTCGCGCCCGTGGCCCTCGGCCTCGCGGCCGGCGAGGACGCCCCGGCCGACGAGGGTGTACAGGTCGCCGGCGCGGGCCGGGTCGCGGTCGACGAGCGCGCGGACCGCCTCGTCGCGGCGGGCGGTCGGGTCGGAGTCGGTCATCGTGTCACCCAGGGGTCGCGG
This sequence comes from Halobaculum sp. EA56, assembly GCF_051195075.1. Lineage (NCBI taxonomy): Archaea > Methanobacteriati > Methanobacteriota > Halobacteria > Halobacteriales > Haloferacaceae > Halobaculum > Halobaculum sp. EA56. The sequence goes on along the minus strand of NZ_JBNTJX010000024.1, from coordinate 8,935 downwards.
CCACCTGAATCCGCCGCCGCTGGGCGGTCGCAGGCTCCCCGGCGGGGGCCGGGCGCGGACGGTGTGAGCACGCTTAAGAAGCGTCCACCACTCCCTACGGGCATGAACACGCGCGACCTCTCGGCGAACGCGCCGTACGTCCCCGGCCGCGGCGTCGAGGAGGTGGCCCGCGATCTCGGGCTCGACCCCGACGAGCTGGTGAAGCTCTCCTCGAACGAGAACCCGTTCGGCCCGTCCCCGGAGGCGGTCGAGGCGGCGAAGGCCGCCGCCGAGGACGCCCACGTCTACCCGAAGGCCGCCCACACGGACCTCACCGAGGCGCTGGCGGCGGAGTGGGACGTCGCCCCCGCGCAGGTGTGGGTGAGCCCCGGCGCCGACGGCGCGCTGGACTACCTCGCGCGGGCGACGCTCTCGCCCGGCGACCGCGTGCTGGTGCCGGAGCCGGGGTTCGCCTACTACCCGATGAGCGCCCGCTACCACCACGGCGAGGTGACGACGTACCCCCTCCGGAAGGCCGACGGCTTCGCCCAGACCGCTGAGGGGATCCTCGACGCCTACCACGGCGAGCGGATCGTGTACGTCACGACGCCGCACAACCCCGCTGGAACCGAGCTCCCGCGGGAGGAGCTGGTAGCTCTGCTGGAGGGCGTCGACGAGGAGACGCTGGTCGTCGCCGACGAGGCCTACGGCGAGTACACCGAGACGCCATCGGCGGCGGGCCTGCTCGACGAGTACGAGAACGTCGCGGTCACGCGCACCTTCTCGAAGGCGTACGGCCTGGCGGGCCTGCGCATCGGCTACGCGCTCGTCCCCGGGGCGTGGGCGGACGCGTACGCCCGGGTGAACACCCCGTTCGCGGCCAACGCGGTCGCGCTCGACGCCGCGCTCGCGGCGCTCTCGGACGACGAACACGTCGAGCGGAGCGTCGAGTCCGCGCGGTGGGCGCGGGAGTACATCGCCGACGAACTGGACGCGCCCACGTTCGAGAGCGCCGGCAACTTCGTCCTCGCGGAGGTGGGCGACGGGAGCGCCGTCGCCGAGCGCGCACAGGAGCGGGGCGTCATCGTCCGCGACACGGGCTCGTTCGGGCTGCCCGGCTGCGTCCGCGTCTCCTGCGGGACGGAGGCCGAGACCCGCGAGGCGGTGGCGACGCTGAACGGGGTGCTGGCGGACCTGGGGCTCGGGGCCGAAGCGTGACGGGGGAGCGTTCCGCCGTCGACCGCCTGGCCGTCACGGGAACCCCGGGAACGGGGAAGACCACCGCGACGGACCTGCTCGCGGCGGACCGGGGGATCGAGGTCGTCCACCTCAACGACGTGATCCGCGAGGAGGGGCTGTACGCCGAGCGCGACGAGGAGCGCGACTCGCTCGTGGCCGACCTCGACGCGGTCGCCGAGCGCCTCGGCGAGTGGACGGGCGTCGTCGACTCCCACCTCGCGCACTACCTCGACGCCGACCGCGTGGCCGTCCTGCGGTGCCGCCCGGACGTGCTGGAGCGGCGACTGGTCGAGCGCGGCGAGGGCGAGGCGAGCGCCCGGGAGAACCGCTCCGCCGAGGCGCTGGACGTGATCCTCGGCGAGGCCGTCGAGCGGTTCGGCGAGGAGCGGACCTACGAGATAGACACGACCGACCGCGACCCCGAGGCGGTCGCGGCCGAACTCGGCCGCGTGCTCGACGGCGACCGCGAGCCCTCGGCCGGGGAAGTCGACTTCGTGGAGTACCTGTGACGCTCGACAGGCTCAGACCCCTGGCGGAGAAGGGGCTGTCCCCGTTCGTGCGGGCGGCCGACGGGCTCGGCCTCTCGCCGGACGGCGTGAGCGTGATCGCGTTCGGCTGCGCGGTCGCCGCGGGCGTCGCGTTCGGCCTCGCGCCGCCGTCGGAGGCGCCGCTGTCGTACGTCGCCGGGTCGGCGCTCGTGTTCGCGAACGGCTGGCTCGACCTGGTCGACGGCGCGCTCGCGCGGGCGCAGGGGACCGACTCCTCCGGCGGCGACCTGCTGGACCACGTGCTCGACCGCTACGCCGACATCGCGGTGCTCGTCGGTCTCTCCGCCGGGGTCGGCCGCTACGGGCTCGGCCTCGCGGCCGTCACCGGCGTGCTGATGACCTCCTATCTCGGCACGCAGATCCAGGCGGTCGGCATCGGCCGCGAGTACGGCGGCCTGCTCGGGCGCGCCGACCGCCTCGCGCTCGTGGGGATCGTCGGCGTCGTCGCCGCCGCGGTGCCCGGCCCGCTGGTCGCGGGCCTGGGCGCGGTCGGCCTGCTGCTCGTCGTGTTCGCGGTCGTCGGCCACCTCACGGCGCTCCAGCGGTTCCGCGGCGCCTGGGCCGACCTGAACTGACCCCGAGCGACCGTCCCCGCGGGGACGGTGCCGCGCGGGTCGAACCGACCCACGTCGCCGCCGATCCCGAACGAACGCTTTTGTACTCCCACTCGCATGTCGGTGGTATGACCGGCACGCTCGGCTCCCGCGGGACGGAGGACCCGCTCGTTCGGGGGCCGGACACGACGCTCTCGGCCGCGCTCGCGGACCTCGACGACGGGTGTTGCGTCCTCGTCACCGGCGACGTCGACGACGAGGCCTACCGGGAGGCGGCGTCGCGGTACTTCGGCACGCCCCGGCGCGAGCGGCGACGGGTGCTCGCGCTCGCGAACGGCGTCGACGCGGCGGACGCGTGGCTCCCCGACGGCGTCTCCGCCGCCGACGACGACGCCGAGGTCGTCCGCCTGGAGAGCGCGGTCCGCGACCCCGCGGCCGCCTCGGACGTCGCCCCGACGGACGCCGCGACGAACGGCTCCGGCGCCGTCGAGGCACCCGACGAACCCGACCGGCTCGACCTCGACGGCGACGGCGGGGACACGGGGGAGGCCGACGGCGCGGCGCCGGGGGTCCGGACCGCGCTGTTCGACGCCATCGACGCGGTCGCCCCCGACGACGGCGACGGGGCGGGACGGCTCGCCCTCCGCGTCGGGGTCTACCGCGTCGACATGCTCTGTGCGACCATCGGCTCGGAGCCGGCGCGGGCGGTCCTCCGGGATGTCGCCGCCGAGACGCGCGAGCGCGGCGGGATGGCGCACTTCCACCTCCCGCGACCCGCGGGACCGGACCCGCGGTCGGACCCGGTGGTGGACGAGTTCGCCGGGGCGCTCGGGGACGACCTCGACGTGATCGTGCAGCTCCGCTCGCGGGACTCGTCGCCGGTCCCCGAGGAGCGCTGGCACATCCTCGGGTGGGGGACCACCGAGTGGAACCCGCTCCGGTGACCGCATGACTGGACCCGACCGCGGGGGCGACCGTCGACCGACGGACCCGGAAGAGGGGGACCCGCCCCCGGACGCGGCGGTCAGGCTCGTCGAGGCCGCCGGCGCCCCGGGCGCGTACGAACTCGTCGACGCCATCGAGGAGGTCCGCCTCCCGGTCGCCGTCGGCGACGGGACCCGACGGTCGGGATCGAGGTCGGGCGGCCGCCCGGCCGCCGAGCGCGTCGACGCTGCCGACCGGTTCCCCGCGCCCGTCGACGGCTGCTGGCGGGTGGACGCGACGACGGTGACGCCGCTGTGCACGGCGGACGTGTACGTCCGCGACCCCGACAACGCGGTCGTCGCGACGGCGACGGCCGAGGCGCCCGCGCGCGTCCCGGCCGGCCCGCACGTGCTGGAGCTGTCGACGGCGCCCGTGAAGACGTACGTCGCCGTCGTCGGCCCCGCGCGCGTCTCCTACCGCGACCGGTACCCGCAGGTCTCGATCGACCGCGACGGCGACGGGGCGGGCGACGACGGCCTGTTGCTGGCGGCGCGCTCGCGGCGGACGTCGCCGGCGGGGACGGTCACCGTCCCGGACACGCCCGCGGGGCTCGCGCGGGCCGTCTCCACGTTCGGGTCGGCGCTCGCGACCACCTCCCCCGAGCGGTCGTTCCCGACCCTGCGGGGGCACCCGCCGCTGATCGAGCGGGGGGAGTCGTTCCACGCGCCGCGGTTCGTCGAGCGGCCCGACACGGGCGTAACGATCGGCGTCCCGTTCGAGTACGGGCCGCTGTTCTCGGCGACGCCGTTGGCGTTCTATCTCGCGGCCGGCATCGTGGAGAGCGAGGAGCCGTACGTCCGCGCCGGCGGGGTCCGCCGCGACCTGCCGACGGACCCGGACGCGCTCGCGGCGGCCCTCTCGCGGATCCTGCGTCACTGCTTCACGCTCGACTGCGCGACCCGGGCGTGCCCGGCCGGGCTGTACGACGTGAACCTCAACGTCCACGAGACGCTGACCGAGCGGCTGGACCCGCCGTGGGAGGAGTGGTACGGCGCGAGCCTCGCCGAGCGCACCGGCCGGTACCTGGAGGTTCCGGTCGAGGCGACGCTCGACTGTCTCGACTGGCCGCACACGACGGACGTGACGCCGGTCGCGGAGAACGCCTCGGTGCTCCCGTTCCTGGCGTCGGACCTGTCGGTCGTGCGCTCGCCGCCGCCGTCGACGGCGACGACGGGCGACGGCGGCGTGACGGAGCTGGACGAGTTCGTCCGCGCCTCGCGCGCGGCGGTCCGCGGCGCCTCGCTGACCCGCAGCGCGAGCGGCCGCGGCTCCCCTCCGCCGGAGGTACCGCCCGCCGACGCGGACGCGCGAACGAGGCCCCCGGATGACCCCGCTCAAGCGGGCACGCGCGGGCCGACACAGAACACGCTCGTCGAGGACGACACCCTCGTCACGCCCGAGGACGCCGACAGCATCTCGCAGGCGTGGGTCGGCCCGGGCTTCCCGATGCGGGCGGCCAAGCCGACCGTCGAGGCGTACCGGCGGCGCCTCGACCGCACGCCCGCCGAGGACCTCACCATCGGCGTCACGGTCGTGTGCAACGACGAGGCGATGGTCGAGGAGCTGGGCGACACCTACGGCTTCCGCGATCACGTCACCTTCGACATCCGCGAGGAGCGCGACCTGACCGTCGCCGAACTCCGCGACCTGCTCGCGGGCGAGCACGACTTCTTCCACTACGTCGGCCACGTCGACGAGCGCGGGATGGACTGCGCCGACGGCTTCCTCGACCTGGAGACGCTGGAGTCGACCGGGGTGGACGCGTTCCTGCTGAACGCCTGCTCCTCCTACCAGCAGGGCATGGCGCTCGTCGAGGCGGGGGCCCTCGGCGGCGTGGTGTCGCTGACGGACCTGCCGAACTCGCTGGCGACCCGGGTCGGGCGCGACCTGGCGCGCCTGTTCGACGCCGGGTTCCCGCTGTACGCGGCGCTGGACGTGGTCGGGACGGGGCCGTTCGCCGGGAGCGCGTACAGTATCGTCGGGGACCCGATGGTGCAGTTGTGTCAGTGTGCGACTGCGGCTCCCATGATTATCGATATAGTTAGAGCTGATGGACGCGAGCTTGAGGTCGATTTCCGATCCTATCCGACATTACATTTCAACCAAGGGACTATGTCGTTTGCATATTTCGAGCAACCACGTTCACACTACATCACTGGTGTAGAAGCCAATGGCATCACAGTCTCTGCGGAGAAATTCGAGGAGGAATTCGACCTAGGCAAGTCACCTATCCGAATCGATCAAGAGTTACACTGGACAGACGAACTGGATATCGAGACGACTCTCAGTCTAGCGAGCGAACTGGAATGACGCTTATGGGCCGGCGACTGCTCCACCACTTCCGACTGCACTCCCCGCACTCGACAGGAGCAGCACCAGCGTGAACAGCGCGCCCATCATCCGCGGGTGGTCAGCCAGCCATTCCGACATCGTGACATCGCTTTCGGACATTGCAATCTTCCAGTCAGTTGGTTTCTGAATCAATATACCGGAAAGATTCTGATAATATAAATATCGAACCAATGTTTGATATTCGAACTATATAAAAGAGACACAGATCCGGGGGGCGCACGATTTATCCCTCGGTGCGCGCTACCCCGGTGTATGCCCCAGTGTGAGATGTGCGGCGCGGAGAAGGCGTCGCTCACCACCACGAAAGTCGAGGGCGCGGAGCTGGAGCTGTGCGGCGACTGCTCCGACTTCGGGACCGAGGTCCGCACGGAGAGTTCCTCCTCGGCGTCCACGAAGTACTCCACCTCCTCCTCGTCTTCCTCCTCGTCCGGCTCCTCCGGCTCGTCGGGGTCGAGTTCCTCCTCGACCCAGCGGCGCCGCGACATGTTCGACGACATGGAGACGGTCGCGGCCGACTACGACGACCGCATCCGGCAGGCGCGCGAGGCCACCGAGATGAGCCAGGAGGACCTCGCGAAGGACATCAACGAGAAGGCCTCCGTCATCCGCAAGCTCGAACGCGGCGACATCCTCCCCTCCGACGACGTCCAGGAGAAGCTCGAGCGCAAGCTCGGCATCTCGCTGGTCGAGGGCGAGGACGTCGACGACGCCGACTGGGAGGGCACCTCCTCCGGGAGCATGACCCTCGGCGACGTCGTCAAGCGCAACGACGGGTAGCCTCCCCGGCCGCCCCGCACGGCCGCCCCGCACGGCCGCCCGCGGCGCCGCGCGGCCGCGACCCGCCCACGCGACCCGGCGCGCAACGGCTGTCGCGACCGAAGCGACTTTTCACCGACCGGCGCGAGGGACGAACGTGACCGACTCCGACACCCTGATCCTCGTCAACCTGAAGGCGTACCCGTGTGACCCCGTCGCCATCGCCGAGGCGTGCGCGACCGTCGCCGACGACACCGGCGCGCGGATCGCCGCCGCGCCGCAGGCGGCCCGCCTCGCGGCCGTCGCCGACACCGGGGTCGAGACGTGGGCCCAGCACGTCTCGCCGGTCGAGCACGGCAGCCACACCGGGTCGACACTCGCGGAGGCCGTCGCCGACGCCGGCGCGACGGGCACGCTGATCAACCACTCCGAGAACCGCCTGAAACTGGCCGACATCGACGCCTCGCTGTCGGCGGCCGAGCGCGCGGGGCTGGAGACGGTCGTCTGTGCGAATAACCCGGCCCAGTCGGGCGCGGCCGCGGCGCTCGGCCCCGACGCCGTCGCGGTCGAGCCGCCGGAACTCATCGGCGGCGACGTCTCCGTCGCCACCGCCGACCCCGCAGTCGTGGAGGACTCCGTCGCCGCCGTCGAGGCCGTCGACGCCGACGTGGAGCTGTTCTGCGGCGCCGGCGTCTCGACCGGCGAGGACGTGACCGCGGCGGGCGAGTTGGGCGCGACGGGCGTGCTCCTCGCCTCCGGCGTCGCGAAGGCCGACGACCCCGAGGCGGTGCTTCGCGATCTGGTCTCGGGCCTGTAGACCGGCCGCAGTCCGCGGCCGAGCGGTCCGCTACCCGCGGTCGCCGTCGCGGTCCGTCGGGACCTCCCGTTCCTCCGCCCGTTCCTCGACCTCCCGGAGCGCGCGCTCCTGTTCGCTCCTCGCGATCCCGCCGGCCTCGGCGAAGCGACCCTCGTACTGCCACTCGGGGACGATCGACCAGCCGTCGCCCTCCTCGTCGCCCCCGTCCCCGTTCCCGGTCGCGTCGCCGTCGAGCCCGCCGGCGACGACGACCCGGAGCCGTCGGAGCAGGAGCGCGACCGCCGCGAGCGGCGTCGCCGCAGCGAGCGCGATCCCCGCGCGCTCGTCGAGGTTCCAGATCGCGGCGGCTACCGGCGGCCCGAGGACGAGCCACAGGAGGACAACCGCGGTAGCTCGTCGCACACCGGTCGGTTGCTCCGACGTGGACAAAAACCGTGTTCCGGTCGTCGGACGCGGCCCGTCGCCACCGCGGACGGGCCCTTTGTGGGGGGCAGCCTCGTCCGCTATGCAGGGTCAGCCCTGTCGGACGTCGTGTTCGAGGACGCCGACGCCCTCGACCTCCACCTCGACGCGGTCGCCGTCGGAGAGCGGGCCGACGCCCGCGGGGGTGCCGGTCGCGACCACGTCGCCCGGCTCCAGCGTCATGTACGTCGTGATCTCCTCGACGAGTTCGGGCACGGAGAACATGAAGTAGTCGCGAGAGGAGGACTGCTTGGTCTCGCCGTTCACCCGGAGTTCGACGGCGGCGTCCTCGGGAACGTCCGCCGCGTCCGCGATGCAGGGGCCGATCGGGGCGGCGCCGTCGAACGCCTTGCCGCGGACCCAGTTCTGCTCGCGGTTCTGGTCGTCGCGGTTCGACACGTCGTCGAGGCAGGTGAACCCGGCGACGTACTCCATGGCGTCCCCGGCGGCGACGTTGCGCGCCTGCTCGCCGATCACGAACGCGATCTCCGCCTCGTGGTCGACGCGCTCCTTCCCGGCCGGCAGCGTGACCGTCGACCCGGGGTCCGCGACGGCGTTCGGCGGCTTGAGGAACAGCAGCGGCCGGTCGGGGACCTCGTTGCCCATCTCGTCGGCGTGGTCGGCGTAGTTCCGGCCGACGCAGACGACCTTCGAGGGCTCGCAGGGCGCGAGCAGGTCGACGTCCCCCGCGGCGGTGTCGAACTCCTCGCCGGCGGCGGTCACGACGCCGTCGTCGTAGGTGCCGCGTCGGACGGTTCCTGCCGGGTCGCGGATTCGGGCGTGGCGCATTGCCGGGTCGTCGGTCGGCCGCGGCTTAGGCGTTGGGAGTCCGGCGACCCGGGCCGCATCGCTGCCCGGTCGAGAAAACGGGGACGGACCGCGTCGGGGGCCCTACAGTTCGACCGCCTGCTTGTTCCCGAGCGACTCGGGAACCGTGAAGCGGATAGTCGTGGTCGCGCCGGCCATCGTGTTGATCTTGATCGTGACCTCGTCACCCTCGGTGAGGTCCGCGGGCGAGTTGCTGGTGCTCAGGTCGAACTCGACGTTGAATCGGTCGTCGGGGTCGTTGAGAACCGTCGTCGACGTGTCGGTGTTCTTCACCGCGTAGGTGTTGAACTGCCAGTCGCCGTCGCTGGCGCTGCTGTGCGTCAGCGTCTCGGTCCCGCTCGGGCCGATCCAGTTGATCGTCGCGTTCGCGAGGTCGATCTCGCCGGCGCCCGGCGCCTGCGTCACCGTCACGTTCA
>NZ_JBNTJX010000023.1:0-27395 GCF_051195075.1 Halobaculum sp. EA56 | reverse complement strand
TCGACGCGTTCGACCCGGACACGGCGGACCCGACGTTCCGGTTCCGGCGAACCGACACGGACGAGACCGTCGAAGTGGCCTACCACGTCAGCGACGTTCCTGGCGGTGGACCCGCGATCGGGAACCTCCAGGGGATTCTCGACGGATCGGCAAGCGACCAGCAACGGGAGGCCTTTGCTGACGCCTGGCACCGCCGGGTACAGGTCGTCCTCAGCGACGACTCGCTGTTCACCGTCGACGCGGTGTGAACGCAACGGTCTACCCCTCACACTCGAAATATGTTACTACGGTATACTATCGATCTCCTCGAGCGCCTCAGTAGCGACATCACCGAGTTCTCCGGCCTCGATATGTGAATACCGCTCTCTCACCATCTCCTCTGAATTGTCGAGATACCGGGCGGCAACCGTGTATCCGAATGCTCGAACGAGAACTTCACCCATTCCACGCCGGCCGCCGTGTGGAGCAAGGTAATCGTGTTTCGGATGGTCGATGTCTATCTCTGCAGCTTCTGAGAGCCGTTGGAGAATCGATCGTGTGCCGTCCGTCGTAATCGAGGGCGGCCGAATATCCTCATCGAGCGCCAGGAGGAGGTCGCGAGCGTACTCCTCACGGCGTTCGGCGATTGCCTCCGTATGTTCCCCTCGGTCGGCGAGCTCATCCTGGACGAGCCCTGCGAGCGTCCGCTGGTCGAACGTGGGAAACACCGGCCAGCGCCCCGTCGGTGGGTCCATCAGCTGGCGGTAGCTCCGCAGCGGCGAGATCACCGGGTCGGGGAGACTCGCGGCGTCCCATTGCTGTTTCTTCCGGTAGACGTCCATACTCCCCTCGTCAAGCGAGAGGTCCTCCCAGCGGACGCCACGTCGCCGCGGGTCGTTCGGATCCCGGAGAAGTTCCCCAACACGGACGGCCGTGTACGCGAGAACGAACACCAGAGCCCGGTCACGAGCCGCCTTCAGCGCCGCATAGTGCGCTCGCTGCTTGTCGAGGGGGTCAGTACCCTCCGGGAGTGTCGTGTACGCCTCGACGGCGTCGCGGGCCCGTTCGTCGACGTGCCGGGTGAGCGCGTGGCGCTGTTCGGACGTCCAGGCCTGCTGGTCGCCGGGCTTGCGGCCGTCGTCCTCCGGCAGCGGCGCCATCGCACTGGCCCGCTGCGCGTAATGCGCCTCGAGATATCCCTCGTTGACGCACCAGCCACACCAGGCAGAGATATAGCGGTAATAGGTTTGTACTGTGTTCTGCTTGAGTCCCCGATCTCCACCGAGATGTCGGGCGTACTCCCGGAACACGCGTTCGTCGAGATCGTCGAAGGTCGGCTCGCGGTCGATGTCGTCGGGGACGATCCCGGTCCAGTCGTCGGCGCCGCGGTCGCCGGCGGCCCACTCGGCGAACCGTTCGAGCTCGCGTGCAGCGTTACGTCGATAGTTCCCACCGTCGCCGCCGCGGCCTTTCCCCTTGTCCTGGAGGTAGCGCTCGAAGCTGTCTTCGAGTGGCGTCGAAAGCGCTCGATCAGGCATCCACCGGCCCTCCACCGTCCTGCGGGCCCGGTCTCGGTGCCTCTACCCTGGGGGAAGCGCCGTCGTGAGGCGGTTGCAGCATTCGTGCTTACCGGACGGCGGCGAGGTACTTCAAAGTGGTCGTGATTACCAGTGTAATCACGTCCAGACGCTTATTTGCCTAAAGTTCCGAATTCTGGCGGTAGTAGTGTTAATAGCCAAGAAACCGGATTTATAAATTATATATCGCTATATCAAAACTGAGCCGGCGGTCTCAACTGAGTTCACCGTATAGAGGCGGAATCAGACTATTCTGAGGTTGCTGTTGGGGTATTGTAGAATAGCTTTCTATTTTGGAATAGTACGCTATTCAGTCGATTCTGAAGAAGCAGATTCGCGAGCTTGTTCGAATCGTTCGGCCACTTCGTCTACGAGATCTTCCTCCACGACGGTTCGGAGAAGAGCATCAGTCATTTCCCGAACGACGATGTTCTGGTAGCCCTGCTGGTTGAGCTCGCGTTCCAGTTCATACTTCAGCCAGGAATCGAAGTCCTCGATCGTAGCCTCCCGGGCGTAGAAAGGCCGCTGTTTAGCGGCCTCATAGCTGAACGCTGAATCGGTCATCGGGTTTTGTCGTTCGACGGGTTCCTGAGAGGGCGTCTCCTCGTCGCCTTCCGATTCAGACGCGTCATCCGTATCCTGGGGTTCGTCGTCCGGTTCATCTTCGAGTGTCTTCCCGAGGTCGGCAAACGGATCGTCGTCAGCCATGGCGGACCACCTCCCCAGCCTCAACGATGTGCGCCAACTCGTCGAAACACTGCAACTGGTCACAGTCAGGGTCGTAGTCCAGCAGGGGTTTGCGCTCGCCGTAGGCCTTCGTGATGCTGGTACGGTCACGGATGCCCGGTGATGGTTTGAGATCGCCGGCGTCGACAGCCTCCCAGTCCGTGATTCTCGCGAAATTCGGGATGCGGTCCTGAAGGTTATCGTGCGAGTTGAGACGTTCGAGGAGCTGTCGATCCTGAGTCTGCTGGTCGATACGGCCGCTCAACATGTTCGGAACCAGCGACAGGACGTCGACGTCCATATGCTGCCGAAGCGGGGAGATCTGTCGCTCGATGGTTCGCTCCAAGCCGGCCATCGCCTCGTTCCCAGGAGCGAGCGGAAGCACGAGATTCGCTGTCGCGACGAGCGCGTTGTCCGTGAGTCGGGACCGGTACGCCGGCGAATCCGTGACGATATAGTCGTACGTATCACCGAGGAGTGGGTCGACGACTTCCCGTTTGAGCAGCGCAGAGGGTTGGAACACGTCGCCCACGACGATCTCCCGCTCGACCTGTTCTAAATCCTCGCTGGACGGGAGAATATCGAACTCGTAGCTGGTATCGTAGACAACAGAAGTCGGGTCAGCATCGTCGAAGAAGACGTCGCCGATTGTTTCCTCGGTGTTGTGATACTGGTCGTCAAAACCCAGCCCAACGGACGCGTGACCGTTCGGGTCAAGATCGATGAGGAGGACATCGTGTTCGTGTGCGGCCAGCTGTCGGGCGAGGTTGACCGCAATCGTCGATTTTCCGACGCCCCCCTTAAGCATACAAACCGAAACAGCCCGAAAGTTGCCGTCGGTCTGTACCGAATCATATGGGCTATTCGGGCTATTCGTTCTATCTATGCTATTCTCGCTATCTGAGCCACTCATACTATTCAGCAGTATCAACTCCTCTCAACTTAACTCTGTGGTGAATAGTCCGAATAGTATTCTATTCCAAAGCTATACGCTATTCCAGAATAGTTTACTACTCTAGAATAGTTAGGATAGAATCAGTAAACGTGGCTCAGGAGACGAGCTCCAACATAGAGCGAAGTTCAGATTCGATATCAGTCAGTTCACTCCGTTGCCACTCAAACCGTTCTTCAACCCCAACATCGGTAAACCGGAGTGAAGCACGAACCTGCCGGGCGGGATCGTGCTGGAAGAGCGCGAGAGCGTAGGCAAGCATTTGCGGCCGATAGTGGTCAGCGAGGGTATCAGTCGTCGTCGACGAAAGATCGTTCGTCTTGTAGTCGATGATATGATACGCATCAGGAGTGACCAGAAGACGGTCAATATCACCCACTATGCGGGAATCATCAAGACGAGCGACAACTGAGTACTCGTCATAGGTCGCTTCGAGTGGGAGGTCCGCCTCAGTTTCATCGACGAACCGGATCGCATCCTGGGCATGGCTCACGGCCGCTTGGAGATCGTCATCCGTCGGTTCCTCGCTCCCCATACGACTCAATTGACGAATAAACGAGGGCCACTCTTCTCGTGGGGGACGGAGCTCATTGAGCCGATGGACAACAGTTCCGAAGGTGGTGGGACTCAATCCGACTGTCCCATCCCCCGACGTGTAGCTGTGTCCGTCTTCGGAGGCATCCGCAACAGCACTGACGAGGGTCGTCGCGGCAACGCGAACGGCAGCCTGACGTTCCGGCGGGGAAGGGACAGTAATCGCAGGGTCTAACTCTTCAGTCGGAGCCTCAGATTGCCATTCAACCGGCCGAGGTGGCGCCTGAATGGTGTATTGGGCATCACCAATTCGAGCGTCTGTAGCTCCATCGTGAAACGCCTCAGCGACTAGCTCATGGTCGTCAAACAGAATGGGCTGGATCCAATCCCGCCATCGACTGGCGTCGTCGAAATCATCTGGCTCACCGAGTTCGATGTGGCCAGACTCATCGATATCGATGTCGTGTGTTCCACACAGCAGCAGGTGGTCCCGAGTTCGGGTACAGGCCACGTAGAGCAGTCGTTTGGATTCCGCACGCTCTTGCGGGAGCGAGCGACGATCGGCATATTCGTGGACTGCCGTCTTCTCGATTGCGAACGCATCGTTGGGGTGGGGAGCACCTACTGCAGGAATCGGTGGGGCATCAGTCGTCCCCTCGACGAGGCGGACATAGCCGTGGTCGTCAACGGACCGCCCGAAATTGAGGTCACTTCCGAGATCGGGGACAGTGACGATTGGGAACTCAAGTCCCTTCGCGGCGTGAATCGTCATTATCCGAACGCCCTCAACATCACCCGGAATGTCAGCCTCTCCTTCTCGGGGGTCAATCTCGGTTTGGCGGTCGATCCGGTGGAGTAACCCAGCAGCTGTGTGAACACCGTTCTCACTCCAAGTTCGAACCTGGTCGCGAAATTTCTCGACGTTCGCGACGGCCTGTCGACCGCGTTCGTCAGCACTCACACTCGCCAGATACCCCGTGTCGTCGATCACTCGGGACAGCAGGCGGTTCCACGGGAGGACGCCATCTTCGGACGGCGTCGCACAGCCGCTGAGGGTCCGCCACGTTGTGAGGAGGCCGAACGCGTCCGCGAGCTGTGGATCGTCCGTCTCGGCGAGTGCGTCCCATACTGAGTCGGCCTCTGCGACAGCCGGTGCGAGGCGATCATCCGCGAATCCGAACAGCGGCGACCGAAGCACCCCGTAGAGGGAGACGTCGTCCTGTGGATCACCGAGTACTCGAAGCAGGTTCGTGAGCGCCTGGACCTCAGGCGTATCGTAGAACCCCACGCCACCGACGACAGTATAGGGAATGTTGTACTCCTCGAGGGCCCGCTGATACCGGTCCAGATGAGTTCGCCGGCGCAGGAGGATAGCCGTGTCGTCGGGAGTAGCGTCACGATGGGCACCTGTATCGGGGTCTTGGACTGTCGGCGGATCGTCGAACAGGTGGGTCAGTCGAGCAGCGAGCGCTTGCGCCTCGGCCTCGATAGTGTGGTCCAGCGCGCCTTCGGCGACCGGATGGTCGTCGCCGAAGAGCTCCGCTGCCGTATCGGCGTCGTCGGGCACAGCGAGATACTCAACGCTCCCGGTCAGACCCTCGATGTCCTCGACACGGTCGCGCTGCGTACTCAGTCCCTGAGGTGGCGCTTCGTAGGGTTCGTGGGTATCACCTTCTGGTTGGAACAGGTACTCGAAGAGCTCGTTCAGGAACGACAACGACTCGTCCAGCGTCCGGAAATTCCCGGAGAGTTCGAGGGCGGTCGGACTCTCGGCATCGCTGTCGGGAACGTCGTCAACTCCACGAGCCTCGTTGACGGTCTGGAGTTCTCTGCGCGCATCCCCGAACGTCGTCACGTCGGCCCCACGGAATCCGTAGATGCTCTGTTTCTCGTCGCCGACCAGGAAGACGTTCGACGCCGCCTGCTCGTCAACGCCCGTGAGGAGCTTGACCAACTCCCACTGACGCGGGTCCGTGTCCTGAAACTCGTCGACCATCACGGCCGCAAACTGCTCTCGGAGCCGCACCGTGACGGCATCGTTCGCTCGCAAGAACTCGAGGGTTGTCTCGATCACGTCGGGAAAGTCGAGCGTATCGCGGCGCTCCTTCTCGTCGGTGTAGGTTGCGAGGACGTCGTCGAAGACCCGCATCAGAGCCAGCGCGTAGTGAGCGCTATTCGCTTCCAGTTCTCCTGGCGTCGTCTCGACCGCATCCGCGTGCGGTTCGACGGCCGCGATGACCGTGTCGATGACGTCCTTCAGGTCGTCGTAGACGTCACCGTACTCACCCCACTCGTCCCGGTCACCGACGACGTACCCCGAACTGCTGTACAGGCCGCCGTTCTTCTTCTCACAGGCCTCGTACAGCTCGAGGATTGCCCGCTGACAGTCGCGGGGATCGCTTTCCTCGGGGTCGTCCGAGAGTATCGTCGCGACCTCGGAGAAGGCCCGGTAGGCTCGAAGACCGTCTTCGTCGGCGATAGCGCCCTCACGGTCGACACGGCCCGCAACCGTGCGTAGCTGGTCAAGGAGCCCGTCCGCATACAGCGTCTGTCGGGCGTCGGCGACATCGAGATCACAAACGACCTCCCAGCAGATATCGACGTAGTCGGCGACCTCGGCATCACGCCACTCATCGAGGACGGCCTCGCTCTGCGGGCGCTCATCGAGTAATCCAGCGAGTACATCGACCAGCTGGTCACGACCCCAGAGCTGCGCGAGGAGCGCGACTTCATCATCGTCCTGGTTGCGTTCAAGGAACTCCGTCACGACTTCGCGTTGGAGTGTCGCGGCACCGTCTTCGTCGAGTACGTCGAAGCCGAGCGGGACCGGAGCCTCGACGGCCCGTTCTCGCAGGAGCCGGGTACAGAACGCGTGAATGGTGTGGACATAGCCGTCCTCCAGATCGTCGAGCACGTTTCGCCAGCGGTGGTAGGCCTTCGGTGAGTCGACGGCCTCCAGCCGGTCGTACACCTCCTCTCGGACACGCTCAGTCAGTTCGGCAGCAGCCTTTCGCGTGAAGGTGATCGTGACGATGTTCTCCGGCGTGAGCGACCGGTTCTCGGCCAGTATCGTCACGTACCGCTCGGTGAGCGTTGTCGTCTTCCCCGTCCCAGCACCGGCAGTGATCGCGACGTTCCGGCCCTGGACGAGCGCGTCCTCCTGTTCCTCCGTGAGCTGAATCTCCTCGGGGTCCTCAGTCATCGCTCATCACCGCCTCGATGTCCTCGTCGTCACGAACACGGAGCGGAACGTACGCGGAGTCGTCCTCGTGGACCTTGTCGACGAACTCCCGCTTGCGGTGATGGCGGACATCGCACGCCCGACGGTAGTCACAGTATCGGCAGTTCGCTCCGCTAGCCGACAGAAGCGTCGTGTGGAACCGACCGTTACCGATCGCCTCGTCGATCTGGCCCAACCACTCCGGAACGACATCGTTCAGGAACCGGCGGAGTTCGACCTCTGAATCGAACTTCGATTCGACGCCGCGTGGAACCTTGATGTCGTTGGGCGGTCGAACCTGATAGTACGTCGCTGAAAGCGATCCCTGCTCGAATAGATCACCGTCGACGACGTTGGCCGCAGCAAGCAGATAGATAGGGAGCTGGAACTTCGTGCCGCCGGTCGTCTTCGTCATATACGGTGCTCGACCAGTCTTGTAGTCGTAGAGCGTGAGCGTCGGTTGTTCGCCATCCCGGCCCACGTCAACGCGGTCTATGTATCCCCGAATCGAGACAGTCGAGCCGTCCGGTCGCTCAACCGTGAACGGCCCAGCATCCGAGTCGGGCAGCCCCTCACCGAACGGAGCCTCGAACAGGTGTGGGCGGGCGGCGCCGTCACGCCAGAGTTCGTTGTCGAGGAAGGTAGCGAACAACCCCTGTTCCGGTGCGTCGTGAGGTTTGCTCCCGGCCTCGTACGGAGCACTCTCGCCGTCACCCAGGCCCGCGAACAGCTCCGCCTTCCACCGTTCGTAGAACAGGCCGTCGTACTCGAAGTCAGCATCACGGAGTTCCTCAACGGCGATCTCGCGAAGGTGCGTCGCCAGGTCGTCCCGGTCGAAGTTCGTGAGATCGACACCGTCCTCGGTCTCGTCCTGCAAATCCGCGAAGAACCGTTCGAGGACGTCGTGGACGTACGATCCAGTTTCGAGGGGCGTAGGGACGACCTCGACATCGTCCGGATCCGCAATTCCGAGTACTTCGTCAGCGTAGAACTTGAACCCACACTCGACGTATCGTTCGATTCGACTCGCGCTGTAGGGTTCCCGCGCCGACGGAGGGTATACCTCATCGACCGTCTCGGGTTCTAACACGCCGTCGTGTTCGGAGAGGCCAGTCGTTCCCCTGTTGTCCGCACAGTGGAGTCCCCGATCCGTGCGCTTGGTCTGCTCGGGGGAGAGATCACCTCGGTCGCCGGCGCGGCTGACTGCCGCACGCCGGTCGGCCGTTGCAGCGACATGCCGCTGTAGGTCCTCGCGGGAGCCCACGCGGTCGTCGACGCCGTCTTCGGGTTCGATGCCGGTCACGCGCTGGAGTTCGTCGAGCACCGGCGACCGGACGACGGCGGATTCGTCGTCGCCCGTCTCTGGTGTGGTGATCGTGAGTTCGTCGACGTTCGCGAGGAGCGTCGCGAAGAGATAGCGCCCCCGGAGGCGCTCGTCGCCAGTGTCGAACCGCGGATGAGCGTCGGTCATCTCCTCGAAGAAGGCCGGGCGTTCCGGCGTTACCGGGAAATGCTCGCTCGTCAGGCCCACGAGGAACACCTTCTCGAACGAGCGCATCCGGGCGTCGAGCAGCCCCATCACCTCAACGTGGCCGCCAGCAGCGCGCTGTGGAACCCGAATCGGCACGCCATCGAACGCACGGGTGAACAGTGCCAACGGAGAGAGATCGCTATTGACCGCCGCCAGCGACTCGAACGAGGAGAGAACCTCGTCTACGAGGTCGTAGGCTCGCTGTTCGACGGCTTGCTCGGCGCCGCTGGCGTAGTCCTCCGTCGCCGCCTCCAGGTCGAATCGGTCATCCAACAGTCGTCGGAGCGTTTCGGTTGCGTCCTCGACGTCGCCTGTTCGGAGCGTCTCTAGCGTGGCCAGCAGATCCTCGATCAGAGCCGCTGCTTCGTCGTCGACGTCATCGAGCAGGGGTGACACAGAAACCGTGTCGCGCCGGCGAGCAGCTGCCGTGACGGCGTTGACCTGGTCGGTATCGACGACATCAATCAGCGGGTTCGCTAACAGGGACGTGAGGTCCTCGGCACGGGGATCGGGTTCGGCGAGATTCAAGAGATCGTGGACGACGCTCCCGGTGAACGTCCGGTTCAGCTGTGAGGCAGCGGTCGTGACGTGCGGAATGTCGAACGTATCGAACGTGTCCTCGACGTACCCCGAATAGGCCTCGGTCCCGGGGACGACGACGGCCAAGTCGTCGGGGTCGCGACCATTGGCCAACTCAGTCCGGAGCTCGCGAGCGACGAAGCGAATCTCGCGCTCGGGCGTCGGGAGTTCACGCCATCGCAGAGCGTCTGGAGAAGGGACGGTGTCGGGGTCCGGGCGATAGAGCGCTTCCGTGATCGTTCCGAAGGCCCGCCCTGACTCGTCGACGGGCTCGAGTTCTACTGTCTCAAAGTCAAGTGCTTCGTAGACCTCTAAGGCGTCCTCCGCAACAGCGTCGACTCCGCTTCGGCCATCTTGGTGGAGCGGCAGCAGCGCGATCATTGGAAGTTCGTCGACGAGGCGTTCGATGAGGCGTCGTTCGACAGGACGGAACTCGTGATACCCGGAAAGGATGACGACATCCAGTTCCGGGGAGAACGCCGATAGTGATTGCTCCGCCGTCGCCACGGCGTCGAACATTTCTCCCCGGGTACAGATCCACTCATCAACGTAGTCTCCGTGGAGATCCCGGTAGTGTCGGTACGCGTCGACAGTGGCTTTCGCGATACGATCATCGAGGTCTGAACCCTCGAACTCCGCTACGAGCGCGTCAGCGGTCCCGACGCCGGCGTCGTCGAAGAGCGAGAAGCGGCTACTGAACGAATCAGCGAGAGAGGCAGAGGCCGGTTCGCCGGCGAGAGCGCCATCTGTCTCGGCTGTTGATCTGTCGAGTGCGTACTCCGCCAGCCGGCGGTTCAGCTGCCCGGAGAGGGGTTGAACCGGACCGTGGAGATGCTCGTACCACTCCCGAACGACCGCGTCAAGCGTCTCGGCACGAAGACGGAGAGGTTCGTGGGAAACGGCCCAGCTGTCCTCAACCATACTCCGGCGAGCGTCGTTCCGCGTTATGTAGAGAATACTCCCCAGCGAATTAGTTGCGATATCATCACCCCGCTGAAATGCCCGTCGTTCCAATCGGGCGTGTTTCGGACCGGTCAGAAGCGTTGAATCCATCGAACATTCCCTACCAAGATATCGGTCTCACTTCACTCTTGGCGAGACTGACAGCTTACGAGTGGCTTACCGAGAGCGGCTAAAATAAATCAGAGAGGACTGAGAACTCAGTTGACGGTTATTAAGACTCGGACATCCCACTTTGTCAAACTCACTAACTAGACAGCGACGCTTTTATCGATCTATTAATATACGACAAAGATATGACCAGCAAGTCCTCTTCTCCAACCCCTCGTGAAATTCTTTTGGATGCTTTAGGCGGATACGTCAAGCAACATTCCGGTGTTGACTCTAACCCTCTCGATGTAGATCTACAGGACCCTCTACCGAGTCAGGTGCGGTTCTATTTATTCGAGACTAGTTATAGTGATGAGGATCATGGATGGGCGATAAACGTCCGCCTGGATAATACAAATGAAAACGGTCACGAGATTACCGACCGTGAAAGTGGTAGCGATTGGAACCCAGACGAAGAGTATCAGGTAATTCTCGGAGGGTATCATGAAGACTATGATGTCTTCACCTTCTGGGACGACTCAGTCTATTCACACTACGACACAGGAGATGATAATGCTCCGCACAAGTCCTACGTAGCTGATGAGACCCTTGAAAGAGGAAGTGAGAATGGGATATCAATTCAACCGCGTGAACTGAGAGAACGCGGTGATAGGGGAGGCGAGACTGTAATCACAGTAACTCCGGATCGTATTGATGAAGCTCTTCAGATGCGTGACCGTATTCGGTGGATTCGAACACAGCTCAATGAAGTACTGGAGGAAAATTGGGCCACCAATCAATACCGAGCCCAACGCCTGGAACATCTCGTTTATGAATATCTCGTAAATACGGATCGACGTAAATCCGTACAAGAGCGGCGTGAACAAGCCATCTCGCGAGTTCAAGAATTGCAAGACAAAAGTAAGAGCGCAATCATGAGTTCACTTCGGGCTGAGGTTTACGGTGATAATGACGGCAATACGCTGCCGGAGTCACTGGGATCCCTGTTATCCCAAATTGAACGGCACTACTTTGAGAGCTATAATCTGTGGAAGGAACCGGTTGTCTTCGAAGAGGTTGACGGTACGCCCGATGATATTGACCTGTATTTTCCCCCCGACGAGGAGCGAAGCCAAACTATAATCGAACAAATAGATATTGCGCTTCGAAGTGGGAACCACGTCATCCTAACGGGTCCTCCTGGTTCGGGGAAGAGTGATCTTGCCGAACAAGTGGCTGAGTACTATGCTGACAATTACCAGATGGCGACGGCAACAGACGACTGGACGACCTTTGATACGATTGGTGGGTATCGTCCACAAACTGACGGCGGTCTCGAATTTTACCCTGGCCTATTCCTTCAGCGATTCATGGACGAGAGTCGCATGGGGGCCCGTGGTATTGAGGCTAAAAACGAGTGGCTGGTAATCGATGAGCTAAACCGAGCTAACATCGACAAGGCCTTCGGTTCACTGTTCTCCGCGTTGACAGGAAACAACGTCACTCTCCCGTTCGATGATACAACTCAGGAACCCTCGAAACCGATCAAATTGAATGGGAATCCCAACGCCATTACAGAGCCACGAGTGAACTCACATACGTATTATATCCCCGAAGACTGGCGATTGATTGCGACGATCAATTCCGTCGATAAATCATCATTATACCGGATGAGCCGGGCTTTCATGCGTCGGTTCGCGTTCATCCAAGTGCCGGTCCCTGATGACGAAGACTTGGAGGAAGATGGTGAGTTCCTTCTTGACGAATACTTAGACATCTGGGATTTAGGTTATCCTGATGAAGAAGATATCGAGAACGTCAGTAGTGACTTGGATAATCGCCTGAAAGAAGATCTGACGATTCTATGGACAGCGGTTCAACGACATCAAAAAGTTGGACCAGGTGTGATTGAGGACCTTGCTAAACAAGTTATTACAGGCATAGAACGGACTGGAGAACTCCACTACGAATACGCCACCGTTGCAAAGCTACTTCCACAACTCGATGGTCTTCCGCCAAGCAAAATGGACGATGTATTAGGGGAAATTGGGGGTCGACTAGATGACGAACTCTTCGATCGTGATATAGTGAACGAGTTTACCAGAGAGTATTTAGATATCGCGATACCCACAGATGGCGAGTAGAAACGGTATCTCGGCTCCGGGAACCGAGGACATCGTCAGAGAGTGTGCTGAGCACCTGACGGGATATCTCGGCGATGTGACCAACATTGAGGGATGGTCTCGGGCTCTTGATCCCAATGTGAACATTCGTGGTCTTGATGATATCCTTTCGTACCATTTCCTCCGCACAGGGAAGTGGGAGCCACGAACGACCAAACGCCGCGAAGAACTATCTGTTCCGATCGAGAAGACAGCAGGGATTAGGGACAGATATGGAGAGTCAGTCGGTGTTCTGGATTTTATTTCACTATTACCAGCTAGACTCCGATCTCTCGATCCAGAAGTCACTCAGCGTGTCGAAATCACAGATGGTACAGTCCGTGGTCACATAGATTGGGGTGAAACTATTCAGTATCGCTATCGGACAGGCGATATAAGGTCACAGAAGTTTGCCTGCCGCGTGCGGGAAAAGACGCCCTATTCGACCCGGAATCGTGTTCTGTTTGCGGTCCTCTCGACAATCCGGTCCATCTGTACAGACTTCAAGCGTAACGTCGTTGAGGATGGTAAATGGCCAACCTGGTTTGAAGAATGGGGGCCTAGGGGGGAATATCGGCAGGAGCTAAATCGCATCCTGAACAGCCCCCATTTTGAGACAGTAGATCTTAATGCAGTCTCGGTTACTGACCGGGAAATTGCTGAAGTGAAAGCTGATCGCGACCGGGTCTATCGGGAAGCGGCAGCCCTGCTAGAATACTACCGGGGTTTGGGCACGGATTGGCTCGACGAACACGGGGAGTACGCCGCGAGTCTCCTCAGCCTAGACTTGTTCCATCCCACTGAAGAGAATGAAGAAGGCTCAGATGTATACGAACTATATTGGATATTCAAACTCCTCGAGCAAGTTGAACAAGTCGAAAATCAATTGGAACCTTTCACCGGAGACACAAGTGGAGACTATCGTGGTGAACTCTTAGCCCGGTGGGAACACGATAACTCCGAATTTCTCCTGTTCAACGATTGGGAGGGTAAGTATCCCTACGACGACAGCACCGAATTTTATGACCTTCTATCAATTCGGGAGCCAAGATATCCATCCCCTGAACCACCCTTAACAGACGAGTTCGGTACGAGTGATCCAGCGCGAGTAGGCTACGTACACCAGCATCGCCGGTGGATACGTAGCGAAGCGTTCGGCCAAGAGTCCGGAAGCGGTCGCAAGACTCCAGATATAGTTCTATTAGAGTTGGACGCAGAAGCAGACGATCCAACCCTCATTCGCCTGTTCATCGGAGAAGTCAAACACAGTATCGTATTGGAGGATGAGGAATACGAACCCCCAGTCATCGAGGGAACGAAGAAAATTCTTGAGTACGGTGCCTATGCACGACCAGGTGAGGATATGGAGTTGGATCGTGATGGTCAAAATAAGTATGTCGGGAGTAGCCCCGATCCTCTTAGGAGTCCGGAACTCGAATTAGGCCTATTCGTCGGCCACGCCGATATCATCCAAGAGCATAACATCCCAGGCATCCAAATCAAAGGATGGGAAAACAGCCCGAAACATCCCTTTGAGAAGGACTGACAGACTTGTTAGTAAACCCCAAATATTGAGAGTGGACTTGAGAAAGTGCTTGATAGAGCACAGTTAAACCTGTAGTAGAGCATCTGGATGTTTACCCGTCGTCGTTAAGACCGTCAAGCGTAGTCTGCTCTGTATCGTCAACCTCGAACTTCCCGGCTTCATCGAGATCGTAATTGAGGATGAGGCGCTCCGTGACCTCAGTTGAGCGCGTCTCATCATTATGTTGCTTGTTCATGAACTGAGAGCGGCCTTTCTCCACGATAATGTAATCTTGTAATCCCTCTGGGACTCGTTGGTAGGATACCGCCCACTTGCCCTCGGTTTGAGTCAGGGTGTCGACGAACCGTTCATGGTCAAAAGCGTCTTCGTGTCGGTAGAGATCGTCACCTTCGTCGAGGTAAGGCGGGTCGCAGTAGAAGAACGTGTCCTCGCTGTCGTACCGATCAATCACTTCGGCGTAATCAAGATTCTCGATCTGGACGTTCTTGAATCGGTCAGCAAACTCGTGGAGTTTCTCCGCGGCGTTTCTCAGCTTCCGGGCCTTATTTCTCTGATGGGCTCCCGCGAATCCCGAAGCTGTCCGGTATTTTGAGGCGTACTGAGAGTACCGGAGGTAGAAGAATCGGCCTGCCCGCTCTATCGGATCGTCTGGTCTTTCGCCGGAGTAGAAGTCTTCTTTCCATTCCTGGTGCTGTTCCCTTGCGTAGGGCGTCAGGTTCAACCACTCGACGAGCTCGTCTTCTCTTTCCCGCAGTACCTTGAAGAACTGGACCAGGTCGCCGTCTAAGTCGTTGTAGACCTCGGTATGGCTCTCGGGCTTGTTGACCAGTACTGCTCCACTTCCGCCGAATACCTCAACGTAGCACTTGTGCTTAGGGAAATGTTCGATGATCCAAGGGGCTAGATATGATTTGCCTCCTGGGAACGGAAATACAGACTCTGTCACGACCGAATCGTAGACGACGATTGACTATAATACTTCCTTCATAGCAGTTTCCCCGGCCGATAACCTGAACAATCGCAGGAAGACGGCAACGAAACCCGTCACAGAGCGATGGGGGCCAGTTCTATGAGGTCACGTTCAGATTGCTGGAGTACCATCCTGGCCCGACCTGTTCAAGGCTTCCCCGGAAAATTGTATTTAGCTCGATTCGGTCGGCGCCGTCGGGTAGTACAGGCTCGTCCCAGTACTCCACGTTGTCTACCACGAACTGTACTCTGGGGTTGTTCGTCATCAGAAAGTTCACGCGCTCCGCCAGGATATCGTGGATAAACTCGCTGATCTCTTCAGGATCTTCCGCACCTCTAAGATAACTGTCGAGACCATAGACCGCGATATCATAGGGAAGATCGCTCATATCGTCGACTCGACGAAGAAACTCCACTACGCTCATCTTCTCCTCGAACCTATCGCCGTCTTCTAAGGCCTCCTCGTCGACGACGTGATAGCCAATATCGAAGTTCATCCAGTTCTAGCAGTCCGTAAACTGGCAATTGGCATAAAAGTAATCTCAAAATCCCCGTTTCAGTGGGCCGATAAAGGGTCAACTGAAGTCTTCGATCTCCAGCTGGGTGTCTGACTGTTCCTTCACGTACTCCGCGATATCGTCGTAGTCGTCATCTCCTTCGATTTCAGAGAGTCTCCGTAGAGCGTTGATCGCTGCTTCGTCTGTCCATTGGCCGAATTTCTTCGCTAACTGGTCTGTCTCGAAGAGGTAGTAGAGGTAGTGGGCCTTGTCGATAGCGAGCGGCTCGTTTTTGTTCTCCAGGCGGTCGGCCCGTTCCAACGGGTCAAGGATGACGAGGTCGTCTCCCTGCTGCTCCAGTAGGTCTTCGTGGACCAGTTCTGCTACGTCGACGCCTCTCTGCCGAAGATCTTTATTGAGAGCATTGAAGGACAGTTCCTCACCCCGTCCGAGTACGTGGGTCAGGTAGACAGCGCTGAGCGGGTCCATTTCCTCGCTGAGGATCTGGAACCGTTCTTCGAGAAGTTGCTCGTCGACGATTTCCTTGATGGCGTCGACAGCCTCGACGACGTCCATCTGTTCTCCGTCTCGGGTGACGTTCGGGTAGTGCTTTGAGAAGATTTCCAAGCACTTTCCCATCGCTACCACGAAGATATCACCGCCAGTTAAGCGGCGTCCGGCCTGCTCTAAGCGGTCGATCTCGTCTTCTGCCCGGAAGTAGATGTCGTCCTCAAGGGACTTCCAAGAGACCTCCTCTGGGTCTTCCTGACGTTTTCTGCAGACGATGATTGTGTCGTAGTCCACGGTGGCTCTGCCGTGCCGTGTACCGCCTCGGGTCTCGCTGTTCACAGGGTAGAGAGCGCTGATGTAGAAGTCAGCATCCAAGACGGATTGAAGCGTTGAACCCCAGGCCTCGCTCTCCTTGTGATGGAAGGTGAAGGCCATAATGCCGTCATCAGCCAATTTCCGGCGGGATTCGTTGAAGACGTTGGTCAGGGTCTCAATGTAGTGTTCCTCGGTTCTCTTGTCCTCAACGTCTTTCGCGGGATCGACGACGGCCTCGCTTTTCTTGGGAGTCCGTTCTCCCTGGAAGTGGTCGTAGGTGTCGCTGAGAACCTGATGTAGCCAAACGTAGTAGAAGTCCGAGAGCTCAGCGTACATTTCGTTGTCGTAGTACGGAGGATCCGTGATGATTGCATCCACGGACTCGTCCTCGATAGGCAGGTACTCTGATGTTCCGCAGCGGAGCATGGCGTTCCCTGTCTCCCCAAGTTCGGACGCATCGTCTACGAGGACGCCTTCGACAGGTGTCTGCATCTGCTTGTCCTGTGAGTTCCCGTCCTCGTCGATGTACTTCTCGACCGGACTCTGACACCATTCCTTCGCGGCCTTCGTCTTATCGAACATCCCCTTGAAGGTGCCACGGCCGTAGTCACTTCCCCAGATATTGCCTTCAACGGGCGTGTGGCGGGCGATTATCGTGTTGTAGTTGTAAATGGGCTCAAGCTTGTTTGCCACGCGGTTGTACATACAGAACATATTGTTGGACTCCAGCATGGCGGAGAACGTGGTGAGCAAGAACTCCTTCACGTTCTGATCCTCGATATCGTCGATCTCATGCAGGAGCCGGCCCAGTAGCAACAGCTGCCGGTCGTTGAACATCTGGTGGTACTTGTGGTAGCCGTGGTTCCAGGCACGGTCGCTGCTGCCCTGATACCGGTCCTGCTCCGGGATCGGAAGCTCGTCCCACTCTTCCTCTAGCTCCTGACATGCTTTCTCGTAGAGCTCTAAGTCGTGATCCGTGGGATCTTTGTATCCTTTCTCGTCGCAGGAATCGCAGTAGTACTCGACCGCATACATCTGGGAGTCAGGTTTCCCGAACCGTTTCGTGGCGTCAATAATCTTGCTTCGGACACCGCAATCAGGACAGGTATAGTTCTCGCCTGAAGCGGTTCCCTCCTTGGGCATGAACTTGTTACCGCAATCGTCATTCACGCATTTCGTCTCAGTGCTATGGTCGTCTGTTTGCTGGACAGTCCAGCAGTCCGGGCAGAGAACGTTCTTGTAGCTGTCGTTGGAGGAACGGGAGTCGGCGAAGTAGTAACCCTTGAACAGCGGAACATCGTGACCGCAGTTCAGGCACTCGATCTCTTTCACCCAGAAATAGTACATCGCATCCGCCATGCCGTCGCAGTCCGGGCACGGTGTCTGGTAGTACTCGAGGATTTCCTCACCGATGGATTCGTAGATCTCGTCGTAGGCCTCCTGCAGATCATCGATATCGATCGGCTCGATCTCTTTCTTGACGGTGAACCAGGCGACAGGGTTGAGGTCGCTGCCGATGACGTTGCATCCCATCCGCAGGGCTTCGACAATGGTTGTCCCGCCGCCCATGAACGGGTCCAGGACAGTCTTGCCGTCGAAGTCGACATCTTCCAGGTAGTACTCCCACAAAGCCTCAGGGTTATCCCAGTCAACGTCCGGCAGCTCCTCGAGGCTCTCCTGCCCGTTCTCCTTGATATGTATCTCATCTTCTGCGAGAGAGTACAGGAGCATTGTGCGGAAAACTGAGCCCAGCCGCCTGGCCCAGTACTTGTGCATCGTGTACACCGGGCGGTAGTACCGCTTGGCGTGGCCTTCCTTCGATGCGATCTCGTTGACTTCCTCGATCGGGAATGAAATCTCGATAGGTCGACGACTACTGTTGTCTTTGCTCATAGCTGGATTTTAGAGGTTTACTGTGATTCGGGGAGTGATGCATTCAGAAACGCTGAGGCCTCCGTGCTGGAAATTGGAGTACTTCCCTCCTGCGGGCCAGGTGTACCGTCCGAGAGGCATGTAGTATCCGTCAGCCTCGACAACGAGGCCTTCCTCAACGAGGTCGTCGGCGTTGACCCCTCCGACGCTTTCGAATCGTCCGCTGAAGGTGTCCTGAAGCCGGTTTTTCTGCCGATCCGATATCTGGAAAGTGTGGCCGGAGTCCAACCGTGCGTAGCCGTGGTCCGAGGTGATGACCAGTGTATCCGTATCAAGTTGGGCAATGATGTTTCGGAGGGCTGTCTCCGATTTCTCGTACATCTCCTCGATCGAGGATAGCTTCGTTTTCCCTTCCTGGATATTTTCTAGAAGTGCGTCAGGGAAACGGCACCAGACTATCCGTTCGTCGCCGTCCAGTGATGGTTCCTGGCTTTTTACGCTCGCAGTTTTGTACTCCTTCTTCAGGTCGGAGTAACCCACTCGTTCCCGGAAAGGCATAGTCTCTGACGGGACGGTCGAGTAGGAGTAACCGACGGACAGATCACTGTCTCCACCCTGCAGGAACTGTACGAACAGAGAGGCCTCTCGGACACTCATCGAGTCCATCATAACCAGTGTCCCATCCTCAGGGACGTTCATGGAGGCCTCGTTCACACACTTGTCCGTCAGGATGTCTGTGTAGAACTCGCTGTAGACGTCGAGAAGCAGGCGTTCGTACTCCACCATCTGCGGCTCACGGCTGTAATGTGAGCCGATATCGTCTCCAGGTGGAGCCCAGATGTTCCAGACTGCCTGCCAGACTGAGTCGACCGGGTCTTCGGCTTCGACAAGGTCGGTGAGGGCCTCAGTCTTGAACTTCACTTTCGATCACCACCTGAGCGTCTATGTGGATGGCGCTTGGAAGCTGTTCTAGAAACTCGATCAGTTCCTCCTTCGAAAGCTCGTCTATATCGTAGGAGAGATCGATATGGGTAGCGGTGTCTGAGTCTGCATTGACCCTGGATTCGGCCACGCTTCGGAGAACACGGGGGCTGTTCCCTTCCAGCTGTACGGTCTTTGTCTCTGACTCCGTGCTGACGGTCTCTCCCGTGCCGCTCGTTTCGGTCTCTGTTTGGCCGACGGCAGTAGTTCCGTCTCCTGCTCCGATACTGCTCCCAGTTGCAACTCCTCCCGTTCCTGGAGTCTCTGTGTCTGGTTCTGGCTCAGGGTCTGTTTCCGTGTAAACCGACTCATCAAGGTTATCCGGATGGTGAATGGTCAGATCATCGTCCAGGTCCGGTAGCGGATCGCCTTTCTGAGTAGCGTAGAACTTCGCCCGGTCGCTTTCCAAGATTATCTTGCCGTCGCGATAGAGCTGGCCGAGAGCGGAGTAAAACGCGCTGTCCTCCAGGACCACAGGCATCCTGCGGAATTGGCGGAAGTCGTTGAGCATAGAGGCCACGTTAACCCCGTTTTCCGCGTCCTGAACTTCTTCGACGATCTTCTCTCCGATGTACGTCTTGTCACGGCCAACCTTGCTCTTCACGTCCTCCACGTCTGGGCTGACCGATTTCTTCCTCATCCGGAGACCGCCTCCTGAGTCGGTCCACTTGACCCAGCTGCCGTAGTTGTCCTCAAGCTCGTTCCGGAGCTCCCGGCGCTCGTCACGGATGATTTTCTCCAGCTCTCCCTGCTCGTCGTCTACTTTCCCTCTCAGGTTCTCCGCACCGAGCACCCGTGCGGCCTTGCTGATCAGGTCGTCATCCTGTCGGATCTTCTGGTTCGGTGTGACGAAGAGGACGGTGTTCTGGTAGGTCCGGCCCTCGAAGAAACCGTTCAACTTCTTCTCCAAGGCCCCGTTCGACAGGTAATCCAGCATAACCACGACGGAGATATCCCGTGAGTCCGAGACGTCATCCTCGGGGGAGACGACTACGTCTCCGTCCCAGACATCGTCTCTAACGACCTCGGCCAACTTCTCCTCGATAGCTTCCCTGTCCCCGTCCAGAACCCGCTCTTGTTCTCGGGTTACGAGAGCGGTGAGCTTGGGATCCTCGGTAATGTAGTAGTTGTTTTTCTGCCCATCACGGTCCAGATAGTGGGCTGTGCCGTACAGGTTCTGGAGGGACATATCCAGCTTCGACACCGAGTTCTTGTCTGGCTTGTAGGTCCCAAGCAGGCACTCGGTGACGGAGGCCATCTGGGACCGCTCGTCCAGAGTGTATAGGAGAATAGTCTTCAGCAACTCCTCACCGTAGTCGATATCCTCTACAGAATCGAGGTCGGAGACATACCGGTTGAACAGGGTCTGGTTTATTCCCCGGAAGGCAGCTGCCTCGATGTCGCTGGTGATAATGAGACCTGTCTCCTGGTATAGCCTGCGAACCGTGTCTGCGAGGACGTTCATCGCTCCCCGGACGTTCTGCCGTTCCTTCCCGCCCTCGTACAGATTGTCGAGCAGATCTAGGAGCTCTGGGTGGAACGGATAGGTCTCGACCATCCGATTCTCATACCGTTTCTCCTCCTCGATCTCGATGGGGTAGCTGTAGTTCTCGACGTAGTTCTGAACGATATCCCGAACCTTATTCTCGTCCAGCTCCTCGCGCCGGGTCTCGAAGAGACGGTGGAGGATTATCCGTTCCCGGTCCCCTGTAGCGTTCAGGTCGACAGCGTAGGGGTTCGTCCTGTTGAGAATTCGCTTGAAGTCGTCGCTCTTGTCCAAGAGCGTGATGAAGACGAACAAGTCCTCGTCAGGGTCATTCGCTACCTCCAGCAGGTTCTGGATAAAGAACTCGTTGCGTTCCACCAGTTCCTCGTCTTCTGAGTCGCTGAAGGACTCCCACCATGTTTCGATCTCGTCGAAAAATATAGCGACCGGCTTGTCACTACAGAGGTCCTCGATATGATCGGTCGTGACGTAGCGCTTGACATCTTCCGAGATATCCTCACGTCCCAGGTCTTCGAAGATCGGTTCCCAGATGTGGTCGGCATCGGTCTCGCTGGTAGAGAGGATAGTTGCTTCTGCAGAGTCCGGGACGTCGAGAGCAATCTCCCATTCGTCGAGCCATTCCTGGCCGATGTCCGGGCTGTTGAAGAGGTGGTAGAGGGTTAGCAGGCCGTGGGATTTACCTGCTCCGTAGGGGCCGGTGAGCGTGATTCCTCCTTGGCTGTCTCGGCCCCGAAGTTTGTTGTCGACGTGGTCGAACGCGGTTTCCAGGGCGTTCGACGGGTATGTCATGGAGAGTAGGCGGGAAGGGTCGTTTTCCAGTCGGTCCTCTGAGCCACCTACCTTGTGAGCTTGGAGAACTCCCTGAAATCTTCCTTCCTGAACTTCCTCACGAGGAGTCAGGAGCTCGGAGATTGTCATGCTCTTATGTTCTAACCGAGCCCTACTTGATGCTTGTCCAAATGAGCGAATTCTACTGAGCTAATCTATGGTCTTTCCCGGAAACAAGGATTTCTGGTTGCAGAACCACGGGGCAGCGACCGGATGAGAATATTTGCGGTATCCAGATCTTGCTTTTCCGGAAACGACCCGGTTACGCTTTATAACCAGGACGGAAAATATGGACATCAATAGAAGATGATCCGCGATGCTCGCGTTCTCCGCGCCGGGTTCGTCCCTCGGGAAGTTGAGCATCGCGACGCCGAAGTCAACCACCTTTCCAGCGTTCTCGAGCCCATCACGAACGGAGAACCCGCCGACACCGCTATCGTCACCGGACCCAGCGGAACCGGCAAGACCTGCATCTCGAAGTTCGTCACCGAACGACTCCGGGAAGAGGTCCTCGACGTCGAGACGACCTACGTCAACTGCTGGCGCAACTACACGCGGTTCCGCACGCTCTACCAGATCCTCGACGACCTCGGCGCCACCATCGACATCCACCGACAGTCGACACCGCACGACGAACTCGTCGACCGCCTCCAGCAACACGACGGCCCGCGAACCGTCGTCATCCTGGACGAAGTCGACCAACTCGAGGACCCCAGCGTCATCTACGACCTCCACAGCCTCCCGCAGTTCGCGATCATCTGTATCGCGAACAAGGAAGAAGAGCTGTTCGGCCGCGTCGACGATCGCCTCGTGAGTCGCCTGCGGTCCAGCGAACACGTCCGGATGGACAAGTACCACGACGAGCAGCTGTACGATATCCTGAGTGCGCGGGCGAAGTGGGGGCTCGACGAGAACGTCATCACCGACGACCAGCTCTACCGGATCGCCGATGCAGCCGCCGGCGACGCCCGCCTCGCTATCGGCATCCTTCGAACAGCCGCCGGCAAGGCTGACCGCGAGAACCAGGAGCGGATCACCAACGACATCCTCCTGGACGCCGCCGAGGATGCCCGGGCCCAGATTAAGCAGAAGAGCATCGATTCACTCACGCCACACCAGCGCGTCGTTTACAACATTGTTCGCGATCACGAGCCACTCGGGCCGAGCGAGATTCACGACCACTATACCGAGAAGGTCGACGATCCTCGGACAAAACGGACAGTGCGGACGTATCTCTCCAAGATGGTCCAGTACAACCTCGTCGATGCGGAAGGCACGAGCCGGGACCGGGAGTACTCACTCGTCGGTTCGGAAGCTGCGTCGCCGATGCAGTAATATCCTGTCTCCGATTGGGTGAGATCGAGCGGCAATCAAGCGAACCCTTGCGGAATCGCGAAACGCCGAAATCACGGGATACTAGTACTGAGTGCCGACTGCGAATCGAGCATAGGCCATGAGCAGTTAACCAACAGACGGTTAATACATACGATTTGTTGGTTAACCGAAAGAGGTCCACGGTCATCATCGACTGGTGTCGGGAAGGGTAGATTTCGACTGGAATATCGGCCAGGCAACGATGGTAGCAGGGAGAGGGCGACCAGAGTTGCCAGTATTGCCAATAATACCGTCGTTTAAGTACCTCTCTCACTCCACCATTGCCAGTAACGAGGGGAGAATGGACGGGAGGGCAGAAACTGTCACGTCTCTAGTCTAGTTACTGTTATCTAAACCTACTACAACTAGTGGAGTTTTCGTTAGTGCGGGTATGGTTTAACGTACAATGTATTAAGAGTATCGCTAATTAGAGAGGGGGTCGTTGACCCCCTCCAGTTGTTGCAAAGGTTTACTGGCAATAGTGGAGTGTGTGTGTTTTATAAGTGGATGCGACACTGGCATAATTGGTTCGAGTGGTGGGTTAGTGGTGATACTGGAACCCATGGTTTTATGATGGTTCTTCGTCTTGAGTCCGCCTATGGGCCGATTCAATCGAGAATCGTTCATCATCCAAGACAAAGACGTCCTCCGGGATGATTACCAGCCAGAGACACTCGAGGAGCGGGACGAAGAACTCGACGAATATGCGGCCGCTCTCCGTCCCGTCATTCAGGGCTGGCAACCGAACAACGTCTTTCTCTATGGCGTTACCGGCGTCGGGAAGACAGCTGCTACGCACGATCTTCTTGAGGAGCTGCAAGAATCCGCCGGAGAGTACGACGACGTCGATCTCAACGTTATTGAACTCAACTGTACTGGCTGCACCACATCCTATCAGGTAGCGGTCAATCTCGTGAACGAGATTCGCTCTCCTTCTCACCCTCTCACCACAGTCTCGTCTTCGCGCGAACCGATGAGCGAAACCGGGTATCAACAAAAACGCATCTTCAACGAACTCTACAACGACCTTGAGTCGATCGGTGGGACTATTCTCGTGGTTCTGGACGAGATCGATAACATCGGCTCGGATGACGATATTCTGTACGAGCTTCCACGAGCACGCTCGCAATTGGATCTCGATGTGAAAATCGGTGTGGTCGGCATCTCGAACGACTTCAAGTTCCGAGAAAACCTCTCTCCGAAAGTCAAGGACACTCTCTGCGAAGAGGAAATCTTGTTCCCTCCGTACGACGCGACTGAACTGCAGAATATTCTCAAGCACCGAGCCGATATCGCGCTCTACGACGATGTCCTCGAATCAGATGTAATCCCATTGTGCGCAGCATTCTCTGCACAGGACTCGGGATCTGCTCGGCAGGCATTACGGTTACTCCGGAAAGCAGCTGATATCGCCGAGAACGACGCGATGGCGGGTGGAGAGGCGAAAATCACCGAAGACCACGTTCGGGAGGCCGAGCATCAGATCCAACGACAACAGGTTGTCGAAGGGATGCATTCGTTGACCCGGCAGGGGCAATATGTATTGCTGACTGTCTGTCAGCTAGCGGCAGAGGGAGAAACACCCGAACGGACGAAACTGATCTATGAGCGCTATCGAGAGGTTCTTCGTAATCACGGCAGTGAACCACTGAAACGCAGGCGAGTACACGACCACCTGTCGGATTTGAGCCTCCACGGGATCTTACGGTTGGTCGACTCGTCGAGTGGACGCGGGAACTACAACGAATACGAGCTTGATGTCTCTCTGTCGTCGGCCCTCGACGCACTCGAGAGCGAACTAGGTGAGCTCAACGACATTCGTGAAACTGCCAAGCGGCATCGGGTTCTGGAGTGACTTCTCAACCGCCAACACCAGTACTGCCAATACCCTCTCCACTTTTGCCAGTAACCGCGCAACCGTCAGTGCCAGTTTCTCCAGTACCCTCTCCGGTGTTGCCAGTAACTTCCTTGTTCTAATCAATCCGACTAGTTACTATCAGGACCACCGTTGCCAATTTCATCAAATAGCGTCTTGTCCTCCGATTTTACTGGCAATAGTGGAGTGTCTGACAGCATTTAAACGAAATTTCATTTACGAGCATTTGCAATCGCTCTTCAGTGGGCTACTTATCGCGTAAGGGTTCGTGGTTCGAAGACCCAATCTTGCACGGATTCACCCCGCACTTACTACTCGAAAACGGGGGATGTCTTCCTGTTCGAGTTCATTCGTTGTCTGGGCCATCGGTGAACAGGATTTCGTGGAGAAACGACAGAAACGTCGGGGGTGGGAGTAACCGATTCGTCTCTGTCTACGGGTATTCCTGATCACTCACGAGAGCCTCGGTACACTCGACGAGGTCGTCCTCAGTCGTCCACCGGCAGAGACGCCTAGCATCGTTGAGCATCTCGAAGATCGCGGTCTGCATTCCACTGTAGGGACTCTCGACGGCTACGTTTGTGTCGATCGCGTCCACATCTATCGTATTGTACGTCGTGTTTGAACACGTGCGTCTTCGCGAAGTACTCCTCAAGGGCTGTGAAGTAGCCCTGCTCGACGAGGAAGCAGCCCTGGGCGTGTTCGGTGACGCCCAGGATGACGTCTGTATGATCGGCGAGCAGCCGGAACTTGAGGTAGGTATTCGTCCACTCGCTTCGAATGTCGATCATCAGGAACGCGTACGCACCGGGCTGTCGGTTGAGGCGATCTTTTACGAGCTGGAGAGGACGGATTTCGGGTTTCCCGTAGCTGCCGAGGACAAAGTACGAATTCTCAGCTGAGAAGATCGGCGTGAGCTCCGCAACACTCTGTTTCAGCGCTTCGTATTCTTCCGGTGTGGGTGAGGCTTCGTGCAGATACTCGTCGGCTTTCTCGACGAGTTCGTCGACAGTGACCGGATCCTCACTCATCAACTCGGGACTTCTCTCGTACCCTGCGTCTTTCACTTCGCAGACGGGGTGTCTCCCCGAACAACTGGCCATCCGACTGAGGTACTAGTCCGTCTACTCGTCCGGATTTACTGGGGATTTGTACTTTGATTTGACGCGATCTCCTTCCCGCCACTGCCAGTAGTAGTAGCGGTTATCGTTGATCTCCTTGATCGTGATCGTCGCCTTCGTCGGGACATCATCGGGGAGGTCATCGGGTCGCTCGTCGATCTCGTCTTCCTCCTCCGCTTCGGCAAGGCGGGCCTGGCGCTCGCGATGCTCGGCGAGGTCCTCGGCATAGTGGGCAACGTCTCGGAGCAGCTCGGGTGAATAGTCGTTGAGTGTGTCGATGACGTCGGTGGGGAGGTCCGCTGGGGGCGTCGGTGGCTCGTAGGACATGGGCCGATCTGTGTTAACCAACAAAGGCGCAAACCGCATAGTTTTGTTGGTTAAGCCGCTACCAACGGCTCTCACCGGTTCTCCAGCAGCTGTATCAATACTCGAAACTCTCCATCAAGGAGTTTCGTCTGATGTTACAGTAGCCTCGGGAGATCTCGAACGCTGGGCGATCCTACGAGTTCGAGGGGAGACGCCCATCAGGTCGTGGGACCCGCCCCTGCTTGATCTCCTGATCGACTCGCCGGAGGTGTTTACAGCCGCCCTCGGGCGTACGCTTCCGCCAGTCTGGACACGTACACGACTCGCTGATCACGTCGACTTCATACCAGTTTCCGGACGCCGATCGGACCTCATAGCGGCCACCCTTTTCGAGCAGCGAGACGGCCATCGATTCGTCGACGGCACGTCTGGTTCGCGGCTCGAGGTCGTCGTGCTGGGTTGAGTGCTCCGTGACGACCATCCGATCGCGTACGTCGCCGGTGCGGCCGCCGTCTGGAGCAACCGCAGCCTTGGGATCCTGGAGACGATCCGCAAGCAGGGCCTCAACTGGATGGCCCTCCGGCCACAGATAGTGGACTTCCCGCCGCTCGCGATGGTCGTAGGAGCCACAGGCGGCAGCGCTCCCAGTCCAGACACGCCACGCCCCGAGTGCTGCCATCACGTCGACGATGACTCGCGGAACAGCGTCGTACTCGTCGGGGTAGAACACCCGGAACCGAGTACACTCCTCCTGCGGCGGAACCGTCTCCCACCACTCGACGTCGTCGTCCCAACTGTTGCACATCGCGTCGTCCTCTCCGTAGCCGACAGTCACGCCGTCAACCTGCGGTACTTCCACCGATGTGTCGTCAGCCTCTCCTTCGAGCAGCCGAAGGACGGCGTACCTGAGATACTCGTGTTCCGGATGGTCCGAAGATTGGGCGACCTGCTCATGGTGCTCTGCGACTCGCTCTGCCTCGTCGAGAACGGTCGTTAGATATCGGTCGGTCATAGGTCGGTGGAGACAGGAGTGCGCCTCCGCCCTTCGGCGGGCGCTGAAAAACTTAACCAACGAATAGCGATCCATCGTATCCTCTGTTGGTTAATTCATCTCCGCTCAAATTCTGAGCCGGATCGGATTACCGGAGCCAAGAATGGTATATCTGTATAGAGATAATTTTATAGGGAATACGGGGGACAAGACTAATACCGTTAGATGCGATACCAATAACTAGCGATGATGGAGTACGTCGACGAGACCGCGGCGAAGATCATGGTCGCGGCCCGGCCGGGTGACTCGATCCGGCGAATCGCCCAGAAGATCGACGGCTCCTACTCGTGGGTCTACGACTGGATCGAGCGGTTGGAGGACGCAGGCTTCAT
>NZ_JBNTJX010000022.1:0-27882 GCF_051195075.1 Halobaculum sp. EA56 | reverse complement strand
TCCTCCCAGAGAATCGTGCCCTTCGGGGCGACGGCTTCGAGGCGGTGGCGATGCAGATGGTGTGCGAGTTCACGGGCGAACTCGTGGAGGCGGTCGAAATCGGCGTTGAACTCGTAGTGGCCGTCGACGGTCCCGACGAGACCCCGGTCGCGAAACCGCTTGAGAACCCGGTTGACCGTGTTGCGGTAATTGTCGCTCCGGTCGGCAATCTCGGAGACGGTTCGCGGCTGGTCGAGGTAGTGCAGCACCTCGAGTGCCTTCTCGGTTAGCAGCTCGGGGAAGTCGATGTGGGAGTGCTGGCGAACGAGGTCCTTGTAGCATTCGACGGCGCGAGCATTCGATGGGACGACTCGCTTTCGGCGGCCGTCACGTTCCGTATAGACGAGCCCCTTCTCGACGAGGTCGCCGACGGCACGGGAGAGGTAGCTCTCGCTGTGGTCAAGCTTCGTCGCGAGCTCGGAGATCGTGTCGCCGCGTTCGACTGTGGCGAGGACCTCGAGTTCGATGCGCCGGAGCACGGTGTAACATAGAAAGAAACTTATATATAAAGAAGTTTCGAGTAGTGTTACAGACAGCCATCGTGAGAACCGTCTCCATCGTCTTAACCAACAAAACTATGGACTCGTGGGTAGTGTTGGTTAACACGAGAGCAGCCGATGTCCTACGAACCCCCGACTCCACCGGCGAACCTTCCAACGGAGATCGTCAACACGCTCAACGAAGCCTCATCGGAGCATCTTCGGGACGTTGCCAGCTACGCCGAGGCGTTGGCCGAATACAAGGAGCGTGAAGCTCGTCTCGAGGAAGAAGAGGCGGATGACGCCGACGTCGAGGAGCGCCCCGATGACCTCCCGGACGACGTGCCAGCGAAGGCGACGATCACGATCAAGGAGATCAACGACAACCGCTACTACTACTGGCAGTGGCGGGAAGGTGATTCGGTGACGTCGAAGTACAAAGGGCCAGTGAATCCCGACGAGTAGACGAGATTGAACTGTAGTCCGATGTTCTTTTCAGTACCATTAGAGACGTCGCAGACGACACCCCCCAGAGTGTGAATGGGTCCGGTCAACCCGGACTGAAACTCGAAGGGGGAGGACATCCACCCCACGTTTCCGTCGTAACAGGATGTGTGTGTGTGTGGAGGGGGTGACGCTGATTTTGAAGGGACCACACCCTCGTATTTCCGTCGTTTCTCCACCGTCTCCGCATCATCGATGGTACCGACGACAAAGAAATCGTAGGACACACCCCCCATTTTCGAGTTGTAACGCATCGCGCGGGATACGAACACCCCCCGTTTTCGAGAAGTAAGTACGCGGAGAATACGGGCGAGATTAGTTTTTACTCCGGAACTGCTTCAGCCGTTCGCGGACAACCGCGCTGATAGTCGCCTCTTCGTGAGCTAGATCTTCGAACCGGGAATCCTCACGGATCGTCTCCATGATCGTTTCCGGATCCTCGGAGAGAGAGAAATACATATGCACTCCTCTGCCTCGCCCCTTGCCCCGACGCTCGAAGTCCAGTACACCGTACGTACTCTGCTCTGTGACGTGATTGACGAACGTCTCGCGGCTGTACTGGTCCGCATCCATCGTATCGGCAATGAATTGATACGTCTTGAACGCAGGTCCAGCAGGGATCCACTCAGGATGTTCTCTTGCGTAGTGGGCAGTGGCCGCCACAGCGTAGATGGAGAGTTTCTTTTGAGTCGAAATGCCACTGATATGGCGGAGCTTGCGGTTTTCGGTGTATTTTTCCTGAGCATCACGGACATCAGTCTCGATAACCGTGTCAGCCCCACGCCGCTCGGCTAATTCACCAGCCCATCTGAGGAGGTCAATCGCTTTCCGCGCATCCCCGTGCGTTTGGGAGCCGAACGCAGCAACAAGCGGAACAACGTCATCTGCAAGTGAGTCTGGCTTGAAGGCGTCCCGTCGGTTGCGGAGAATACTACGGAGTTGGTTCGCATCGTAATCGTCGAAGAAAATGTCGTCAGGGTTGTAAGAACTCTGTGCGCGGCTGTTGAGGTCCTTCATAAAGTCGGCGTAGTTCGTGATCGTCGTGAGCGAGATGGGACCATCAAAGTCAGCGAGTTTGCGAGCCCGTGAAAGCTGGTAGATGAGAGAATTGTACTCTGCTTCCTGATACGGTCCCTCGAGCATATCGATCTCATCGAGAATGAAGATGACACCGTCGTAATACTCTCGCATGAGTTCGTACAGTCGCTCGAGCTTCTGATCCGTTGAGACGCCGGTTTGGGGAACACCAGGATCAACGCCGAGGTCGTCGGCAGCAGCTTTGACTAACCGATAGACAGCCCGATCTGCAGTCTTCGGCCCCTCGCAGTTGATTGAAATGACCCCGAAGGTCTTGCCCTGGGATTCACACAGTTCGACGATCTGTTTGCAGACCGCATGAATGATGAGCGACTTCCCAGTTCCAGAAGGACCACTCAGAAGCATATCCGGGATCCCTTCATTCTGGAGGACCGGTTTTAGGTTGTCGACGACACGGCCTAGCTGGTCGTCACGACCGACGATACGGTCCTCGTCGATGATGGTATCTGACCGGACGAGGTCTTTGTTCGCGAAGACCCCACCGGACGACTCGGTTTGGAGCCGATCACGAATTGAGATGCCGCCACCGTCGCCGTTAGTTGCTTCTTGAGACGAATCAGCGGGATCTGATCCGTTTTCGAAGGTCGTTTGTGACGTGCCAGGAGACGCCACCTCCTCATCCGTCGATTCAGGAGTTTCAGGATCAGCAGCAGAAGATTGACGATCCTCCTCACCTTCCGGATTATTCGATCCTGCTCTACGTCCCTCTCGTCCCATTATGAACCCCTCGAACTCTGGGTATAAAAATATGGACCCTTGTGGAGTTGTAACCGGGCGAAAACAGGCTATCTAACGACTACAGCCCCGTATCCTCTGGATGAGTCAGATACCGTCTTCGGAATCTATCACCCTCCGTTGTCGAGTTGTAACGGTTCGACGAAGCTCGCTGTCGTCGATCTTCCTCGATGACCCGGACCCCCCGTTTTCGAGTTGTAAGATGTTGGGAGGCGGTAATACACCTGGTTCGATACTCCCACCCTCACGTTGTAAGGAGAAGTGAGTCGAGGTGGGTCTCGGAGCAAAATCCACATAATCCGGATTTTGTGAATGATGCTTCGGGTGATACGGTCTTACTCACACTCCCCGTTTTCGAGTAGTAAGCACCAGAATAGTAGCGAAAGAACGACGCTCGTAGGACCTGTTCACGAATGAGAGTAATACCGGGTTTCAGACATGGTAGCTGGTGAAGCTGATTTCGTGATCTCGAATGTTGCACCCTCTCCCCCCTTTTTCGAGTTGTAAGTCGATGGGAACAGGCCACACCAGACGCCATGTAACGAGCGTTGAGTTAACAGAAATTGGCGTAGAGGCGATGAGACGTGATAGTACACGGGATCAGAACCACGGACGAGATGAAGAGGTCATCTACTCCAGAGATCTCAATCGTCTAGCTCAGCTAGACGATTTGTTCTTTTTGTCTCTAGTGCGGTTGTGGTAAGGTAACGTACAACATAAACCTTTTCATTTCTAGTTACAAGTTAGAAGATGAGGTGCTCACCCTCTCTATCGTGTGTATCTGCCACAATCAGCTATTTTGCAGTCCCTCTTGCTGTTCACCCCCTCCTGCCGTCACGAGTTTACAACTCGAAAAAGGGGGGAGAGGGTTCGTCAGGTCCATTCCGTGATACCGACTACATGTGATCCGTTGAGTTCTCGTCGGATGTCGTTCCGATCCCAGTCAAGCGGTGCCAGTGTGCTGTCGACAGATGACGTTTGTGAGTGTACCGGGAACCCCGAGAATCCATCGGTTGATGATGTCGTCGACCTCGTCCTCGAGCGAGCAGAGAACCCACGAGTGGGGAGTGTTCGTGCTTGAGTTGACTTTCTACGGCGTATTCTGTATTTTGCCTAATATACTTCCTCAAGCACATCAGCACCACTCATCGTCCCACGGATTTTGACTTCAATCCGATCTCCATTTTCTAGTTCAGTTAGTTCTTGTTTCTCCTTGTCGGAGATATCAGCTTCTGGGAGATGGCAGATAAATTCCTTTTCAGGACCCGGCTTGACTTCTGAGAGGTAGATCGTCCCTTGCTTGTCTTCTGGGGGCTCAATAACCATCAGACGGTGTCGTTTATTCGCTTCCTGTTGCGCTTCCTGCCGTTCGATTTTCGTTAATTCATAGCTGGCTGACGAGATTCGATCGTGTGCTAAATCTGTGAGGCGATACCGAGACGGAGCATTCATGAAAACTAACCGACCTGCGGTATCTATGTCAATCCCAGCTTGTTCTAATTCAGAGATTGACGAGTTCAGCGTGTCCACTTTTTCTCCGATCGACTCGTCTTCAATTACAGTTTTTATTGCGTCGACATCGACAAACTGCTCAGCGAATTCGTGGTCGCTTATGAAGTCTTGCAGGTTCTCCAATTCCTGATTGATTTCCTCCCTATTGGGTATCAGAACCTCGTCTGTCCGCTGATTGAGTAGAAAAACCGAGTCACTCCGTTTCTGTTTTTCTATGAGATCACCTTCAGTAAGCCGCTCTAACAGCGAATTTGTGACTGGTATATCGGTTTCTTCGAGTACTGAGCGGAGTTGAGCAGCGGTGAATGGGTTTCGATCAAAGGCCTTCTTTGCAGCGATGAGGAGCCTAGCTCGGGTAGTTGGTATCTGATCCGTTCGATTCATAACTTCTGCGAGCCGGTCGATCTCCTCTACATCTTCTGGAGTGAGTGACTCCTGCTCAACAGCTTGGTCATCTAATGAATCTCGATCAGATTCCCTGACGTGCTTGAGGAGATAATCTATAATCAGCACCCCAAGGATTGGAGACGTAATCGAGGTAGAGAGCCGTATTGCCTTCTCAATTGCTGAATATTCAATCAGTTCGATCCATGTGAATGGATTGGGAATCTGTTGTGCTATCGATTGTATCGCAACGAGGTTTCCTCGACCGGAGACCACTAGATACGTCACAGAGACTAAACTGAACCCCACCGTCTCATCGAGGAAAGTTGGTTGACCCGTTTTTGCAATGGCGAAAATCAAAAGCAGAATCGAACTCAGGGATAGCCCGACGGCAACCGAAAGGATGGCCATCAAATCCTCTGTCTCAGTTTCGTATTCTGGTTTTCCATCTGCGACGTCTTTTTTGAGAACTTCTGGGCTGTGATCGTT
The DNA here is from genome assembly GCF_051195075.1 of Halobaculum sp. EA56. NCBI lineage: Archaea > Methanobacteriati > Methanobacteriota > Halobacteria > Halobacteriales > Haloferacaceae > Halobaculum > Halobaculum sp. EA56. The sequence continues at coordinate 22,642 of NZ_JBNTJX010000022.1, read as the reverse complement.
GGCAATTGCGTCCTCAAGGGGGGAGAATTGATCTATAGAACTGGATCGCGTTCTTCGGAAAACATAGGTGCAAATATACAGACCAACTGCCCACGCGAAGATACCTACGGCACCATATGTAGAGCTGATAACTGCGCCAATTTTTGAGATACCACCATCCAGGGCCGAGAAGATTGGGGTGAATAGCCCAAGGACGAGAAGATTGATTTTAATCAGTTCCAACGAATTGTTCGCTAAATCCTCGAGTCGACTAGCCCGATGGGTGAGGAGAAGGTCTGTCTCTTCAGTAACGGCCTCAGATTGATCAGGCATTTTCAGATATTCAGGGTGTTACGTGCTATTCCTAGAACACCCACATATAACTCTTGAATTGATCTGCTCTTCTTGGTCACTATGCGGAAGCCCTCGGCCGCTCGACGCCCCGCGACCCACGCTGCACGTCTCGTTGGACTCGGTGCTTGCGGGGTCGGGGGACGATCGAGACGGCCTCGCCCTTTCTGAGTCCACCAGGTAGTGACCTAATTCCTCATCGACGACATCGGCTGTCCGGTGTGTCTCGGACGGCCCGCGCCGCTCGCCGCTGCCGCCCTCCGCGTCGCTCGCGACCGACCATTCCGGGCGGTCTGCCTGCAGTAGCGGGCGGACTGCCGGGCTAAAGTGCATGTGCCCTCGGCGCCAGCGGGTAAGCGCGAGGGGTTGCGCGGCGTGGCTGCTCACCCCCCACGCTTTCTCCGCTGGTCGCTCGCTCCGGGCGGGTCGGCGCGCGGCGCTGGTTGAGTCCCTCCGTGCAGACGCGCTCTCGCTCGCGCCCAGGAGGGTGCTCGCGAAGGCGCGAGCGAGAGCGCACAGACGGCTCTGTCGGTCGTGACGTCGAGGAAATCCCCGTGCTGGAACACGGGGAGTCGGGCGCTGTAGTGAGCGCCTTCAGGTGCTAGCACACCAATGTCGAGTAAAAACGCGAGCGAAAAGACGGTTTCGGACGGACAGCATACGACCACTGAAGAACGCGGTCACGAGCCGACGGTCGAACACGAGCCGTCGGGGCGATCCGTCTGTCCCGAGTGTGAGGGCCAGGTGATCACCGAAGACGAGCAGTCGTTCTGCACGGACTGTGGGCTGATCGTCGCCGACGAGTGGGTGGACCTGAGCCCGACGCTGAACGACTTGGGCCTGGTCGGGGACGCTGACCAGAGCATCGAGACGGTGGACCCGCTGCGGACGGACAAGGGCCTGCACACGAAGATTGGAAGGAACACCGACGGTCACGGCAATCCCCTGAGCAACGAGCAGTGGGAGAAGGTCCAGCGCCTCCGGAAGTGGCACAAGCGGATGCAGTTCGGCGAGAAGCGCAAGCGAACGAAGCGGCTCAACGAGGGGCTGCGGGACGTCGAGATGATCGGCGGCAACCTGGCCCTGCCGGACCACGTCATCAAGCAGGCAGCGCAACACCTCCGGAGCGCCTCGGAAGCGCGGCTGCCGGGCGGGCGGATGGCCTGGGAGGCACTCGCCGGCGGCGCCGTCCTCCTGGCCGCGCGGGCCTCATCGGTCGACCGGGACGAGATCGACGTCGCGGTCGCGACGCACACCAAAGCGCCCCACGAGCGGGTGTGCGCTGCGGCGCGGAAGATCCGGTGTGAATGCGGGTTCGACGTGCCGCTCATCAGGCCCAACGCCGTGATGGCGGTCGTCGACGCCCTCGATGACGACTCCATCCCCGGGGCGCGAGCGGTGCGGACGTGGCGGCTGGCCCAACACCTGATGAAACTCGGCGACCAGGTGCCGATTGGGCCGGGAACGCCACGGTGCACCGTCGCGGCATCGGCGCTGTACGCGGCGGATCGCCTGCTCTCGCGCAAGCACCTCACTCAAGAGCAGGTCGCCGCGGCGGCGAGCACGATCGTGCCGACGTCCCGAAACCGGATCGCACGGTACAGTCGGGAGCTCGTCGACGCCTACAAGGACAAACACGGCACCGACGACCCGGGTGCCGGCCTCGAAGAGGAACGGGACACCCTGCGCTGAGCGGGGCGGCTCCCCCGTTTTTAGTGGCGACCACCGCCCGTGGACGCCCCTCCACCCCATCCACCGCTCCGTGCTCGCTCCCTGCGGTCGCTGCGCGCGCAGCCACGACCGAGAGCAGGGCGTACCAGTCGGGTGATTGGCCGACTCCAGCGCTATGTGAACGTCGGATAGCTCCGTCCGTTCTGCTCGAAGTAGGCCTCCTCGACGATGTCGTCGAGCTCCGTCTTGGTGAAGACGTCCCGCATCGCGGTCTGCTTGAACAGCCGGCGGACCTGGCTGAACCGGTAGTTGGCGTAGAAGCTCAAGTCGAAGACGAGGGCACGGGCTGCGTCCTCACGCGTCTTGTACGACCGCGTCGACGACTCCCAGTCACCCTTCACGATCGGCATGATCCGGGCACTGTTCGCGGCCGTCTGGAGCATCGTCCAGATCTGGTCGTCGCTGAGCGGTTGTTCGAACCGGGGCGTCGCCCCGATCGTCTGTGCATCGGTCGTGTCCGTCGAACGGACGTTGCGTTGCGAACTCATAGTCGATGGCCGCGCGCCCCGTCGCAACCTCGCGACGGGCGCGCTCCACCGACGGTGAGGCGCGCCCCCGCGCCGGCCCGCCTCGCGATGGCCCAATGGCCCAAGGAGATTCGATAGTAGAGGCCAGATATCGGTTCAACGGGGAAGGGCAGGCATCGTGCAGAAAGAGATAGGGACAGGTCTCAGAGAGCCATAGGGTGACCAGTCCTGCTGAGAAATGGGAGGAAGGTCAGGGAATCTGAGGTGGGACGTATAGGACTCTATACGGAGTGGATCAGTTTAGCGGAGGGAAGCCAGCGTAGTCTAGACGGTGGAGGCCCGATTTAGCGTTAGAGATGGGGGTTCGGATGGCGTGAAACCGAAGCGAGGCGGGCCGTCGCGAGCTGCTCGTGATTTCTCCGAAAATCGCCGGAACGGGCGCTTGTGGGGGTGATAACACTTTCGCCCACTACCCAAGGTCAGGCAGGCGAACACGGGCCGTGTGTGGAGCGTCAGCCAACCCGTCAGCAGCCCACGTGTACGGCTGAGAGTCATCGCGAGAAACATACCCTTCCGACCGGAGTCGCTTCAGCCAGTCCCGCGTTTGCTTCTCGCCGATCGATACCCTCTCTCGCTTCGCGATCTCGGCAGCAGTCCCCGGGGCCTCATCCAGAAGCGCGCGGATCACACCACGCTGGCCTTCGGAACGCTCGTCGATCATGACGGTCTCCGGTCCAGCCGTGACCATCTCTGCTAACCACTCGGGGAGGACGCCCGTGTGGATGTAGACCGTCGCGGCTGTCGTCCGGCCGAACCGGAGCACAGCCTGGGCAATCTTGTGTTCGCGATAGTGCCGGAGAAACGGTCGGTCAGGAATCCCGTAATCGAGGTCTGTTCCCTTGCCCTCGTCGTCTCTCACTGCCGTGTAACCCTCCAGTGCGGCCGTGATCTGGAGCGGTCGATCTCCCGGGTGGGGTGAGCCGAGCACAATCCCCACCTCCTTCCCTGTGAAATCGTTGCTACTCCGAAGCGCGCCGTAGTGTTTGACGTCCGCGATTCGGTCGGTCACTCGCTGGATGTCGATAAACGGCTCACTGGGCGACTCCCCGAAGAGACGTTCCGCTGCACTCTTGGTCGTGATGACGCCGGGTGCCGTCTCGTGACGATTTGCGACCGCCTCGATCAATCCAAAGTCGGCGCGTCGGTTGACGTACTCTCCACTGCTGTATGGTTTGACGTGTGAGGTCGTCTGGACGAACGTGTAGCCGATGACATCGCGGAGATATCGGGCCCGACAGTCATCGCAGAGGATCCGCCAGCTTTCGATATCGTCCACACCGAGGCGTCCACGCCAGAGTTCTTCGACCGGTGTTCCGTCGAGCCCGACCACTGCGCGGGCAGCAGTGAGGTCCGGCGGCCGTCGAATGAAGACCCGCGATTCGGCGTGATCGTAGACGACCTGCGCGCCGTCCTCGAGCTCGACATAGTCGAGTTCCGCCCGCTCCCGGAGACGGTCATCCCAGTCGTAGGTGTCTGGGACGGCATCATCGACAATCGGCCCACCGAATTCTAGGTGGGCCAGGATCGCAGTCGACGCCTCCGCATGGCCGTCATCATCATTAACAGCCGCCGCTGGCCGAGCAATTGACTCTGTATCTGCCAGCTCGTCCCGGATCGTCTCCTGGATGTCAGCCATCGATTCGTTGGTCGCGACCGCGAGGAGACCGAGGTAGTTGTCGATGGGTAGACTATCGGATGCACTGAGGAACGACGAGATAGCAGCCGTGAGCTGGTTCGCATCGAATTCTGTGCGATAGGCTGTCCCGGGGTCTTCGTCGAAGATTACGACGCGGCCGTCGACGACGCGATCAAGGGCAGCGTGGGCGGGCCCACCGATGACGACGTCTGCTTCCTCGACTGCGTCCCAGCGTGCGAGATACGGACAGTCGCCGTCCTGCATGCACGGTAGCGCATCCTGCAGATAGTAGTGGAGATACGTCGGTGAGGCGCCCCGTGACCGGTAGTCGTTGATTCGCTCGGCCCAGCCCGATCCATGATCACCTCTGCGAGTTGGACAGTCCCGATCGAGCGTTGGGATTTCAACTACTGCTTTCTGATGCTCAGCCGCGAGTTCGAGGTGTTCGTCTCGCGTTTCGTATCGGTGGGTGAGGATTGCGGCCGGGACGTCGAGGTGGAACGCGATGTCCGTTGCGTGTCGCGTCTTCCCGATCGTGGGGAGGCCGTCGATAATCACAGGTGATGCCTGCTCGTCGTCGAGTTGTGACTCGATTGCGTCGCGGATCCCCGCGCTGCATGCGTCCCAGACGGTTGCCTGAGTGAACTCGTCCCGTTGGGCAGCTGCGTGGGCACCCCGGCAGCAGTCGTCAGGATCAGCACCAGCCATCTATCTGGTTGTGTAGGGGCGGCGGGTTAACCGTCCCGATTGAGTACCTGACCGGCATCGAAGCGTCCTTTCCAGAGGTGGTGCAGGTTTGTCGTTCCCGTGGGGGGTGGAGGCCGAACGACGATGGACACAACCCAACCGTTCCGGATCGATCGGACAGCTGCCGCCACTGTTCGTGACTGGCTCGTCGACGAACACCACACCGGTGATCACGGCTCACCTGTCAGTGAATCGCTGTATCACCTTGCAGTGCTGCTCGACGATGGACTGCAAGAGTCAGGGAACACGTTGGAAGTTCGTGTGACGACAGCCGATTCGGACTCTGGAAACACGGGCACAGGGACGCCCACAGAGCCAATACAGTACGTCACGACGTTCGAGTGTTCGGTCTGCGGCGCTCACCGGATGTTAGCCGCCTCGATTCTGGTGTGTGCGTATCTCGAGGACTGTCCGAACTGTGGGACTGCGAACGCCCGGTTCACTGCGAATGAAATTCCGATGCGCATCAGCGACAGGTGACGCTTTGCTGAAAAATAAAAATATCTCAGCCGTGACGAACCCTATTCTTCGTAGAGGTTCGTCACCTTCTCAGTCAATCGATAGCGATACGGGACGTTGAGGAACTCGATAGCTCCGTAGTCCTCTCTTGTCTCGTAGTCGCTCTCCTCGATTGCTTTGACCGCATCGTTTAGTTTCTCGACTTGGTCACCCTCACGCAGGAACTGCTCCAGCGCGTTGGGCTGGAGGTCGAACTGGGAGGAGACTACTCGACGAAGAGTGACTCCACCATCAGCCACTGCAGGGGCATCACCACTCGAAGAGGGGTCGTCGTCTTGGATGTGATCGATGAGCGCCTCAACGCCTTCTGCCGCAGCTTCATCGACCATCCCCATCACGAATACCTCCTCATGCCAGTCTGCGATGACATAGGTGTCAGGGCCGCTATCGCGGAACTCCTCTACGACGTCTGCCTCGCGGAGGTGCTTCAGGCTTGTCCGCACCTGATAGTCCAGTCGATCGCCGATGGCCTCCGCAATTTCGGTGCGCTTCAGGCCATCGTGAGCGGGCCCGATGCCGCGATCACGGAGCCAGTGGGCGATGATGATTTGATCAGCGATGCTGAGCGTACTCCCATTTTGGGAGCGGATGTAGTGTTCGACGTCCTCTCGACTCATACGAGTCCACGGACATCACACCAAGATTGAGAGGCACAACGACTATGACCTATCGCGGTAAATTGCCAATTGGAAACGTCGTCGCCCATGGTCATCTGTGGTGTGTGACCCGGTGTCCGCCGGGGGCCTAACCCATGGCCGTGGGCAGTTGATGTCCGCGGGCATCACGCGCACCCTTCCACAAGCACCGTGATGCTCCACGTCGGTTCTCCTGGGAACCAGTGAGACTCTCGTAACCAGAGTCCCGCGTATGATTTGCCTACGCCTCGTGGTATCATCTATATCGCCAACCTTATTAAGTCCTACGGAGGACCGTACTATCAGAATGTGCCCTCATAGTCGGAAACAGACTATATTGAGTAGTATAGAGTCAGAAATTAAGGGAAACCTAACAATGGACGGCCGTATAAGTAGTCGGGGGCCACAATGAGCGGAGAAAATAGCAACCATACAGATGACATAATCGAAGCTGAGGAGGCGCGTGGACGGGGTATCTTGACCAGTTCAGATCGCGCATATTTGCTTGGTGAAAAAGAGTATTCAACTCAAGGCGAACGAGATGCACGTTATCGGATTAGAGACCGGACAGAAAATGCACTCCTTGATCTCAACATCCTCAACGATCATCTTCAGCCAGACGACCGTTCGCTCGTGTTTGAAGAAATCCCAACGCCAATTTTCTTTTCCGCTTTTGAATTTTTGTTTAAAGGGCTATTCGACACCCTTGAGGATGAAGAAGATGCTGTCGAAGCGTTTGAACAAATAGGCGCTGCTGGAATCGGTGGGGGGATTGAGAGTCTCAAACCGGAATATATCGTAGATGATGTAGATGTCAAAGTCTCGATCGAGAAACACAAGCCGGAGCTGGAGGAGTTGAAAGACCGGTACCTGCAGGAAGAAGAAGATTATAGCGAACTAACCTACTTGCTTCGCCGTGATGCTGTTCCAGGCAATCCTCGGTTGGCCTTTGTTCGTTTGCTCGAGCACCTATATCATGAAGGTGCTGTCCCCGAATCAGAATTAAATCTTCCAGCACCAGAGGGTGAAGAGCCGCTCAACAAAGACGACTTTGAGTCGATTGAAAGCTACATTGAGGCAGTCAAAGAACAGATTCGGGTGCATGATGAGGGGGGAGGGTACACAGAAGAATAGTTCCCCGAGACACCTGATAACCTAAAGTGGTCGAAGATCTCGCCACCGGACATCAGTTTTCGTTCCATCTTCCAGCAGGATACGATACAGCACAGCATCACGAGTATCGCCCGTGACGGCACCGGCATCGTCTTCCAGGATGGCGACGATCTCGCCGTGCCGCCCGTGGAGCCGGCTGTAGTCCGGGTCCGTCTCATCAGGAATATCGATTCGCACACGGTCACCCTCCTCGAACTGGTGGTCGGTCATTCTCGCTCCCGGAGGTACTCCGTTCGTTCGTGGACGTCTTCCTCGAACTCAACGAGCCACTCTTCGAATGGTGTGTCTTCCTCTTCAGTGCTAAGGAACCGTTCAATGAAGCCCTCGTCTGCATCTGTCGACGCCGGGTCGACGGTCCTGACCGAGATGTTTTGCCCCTCCGGCTGTCCGCCCGCCTTCAGGAGTTCGAATGCCCTATCGACGATAGCCGGATCATAGTCCAGTCGGAGACGTCCGAGATTATTCGTCCACATCCCGAGACGGCCGTCCTCAAGCTGGTCAACGCGATACGCGAGTTGAAGCGTCGTCATACAGCACAGCGTTGCCAGATCGTCTATCCCAGCATCAGCAGCGCACTGCGTGATCCGATTCCAGCCGTCATCGATTGACCCCTCCACAAATGGGTACTCCTCTTCTGAGACGCGATACCGCAGAACGTTTTCTGTGAAGCTGGCGTATTCACGCCAGACGTGTCGAAGTGGTTCTGCTTCATCGGGAAGCGTCCACTTCCGCCCCTCTGTTGGGGAAATCCAATTGATGTCCTGATCTTGTACAGTGGGGCCGTACCGGTCAGCAAGAACTTCGAATATATCGACGATTTCTCGGCTGTAGTAGTCCCCAACGACGTGGTGGGTCACGTTCGAATCCGGTCGGCGTCGCAAAAGGAGCGTCATTTGGAAATTCATTGGATGGAAGACCGCTCGAAATGTCGAGTACTCGGCGTCGCTGGCTGTAGCTTTCGTCAGTTCGAGTAGTGACTCTTTGACCGGGCTTCGAAGGCGGTTCCCCTCCCACGTCAAGGGCGCCGCATCGAACGCGTCTCCGAGTCCCTCAGCAGCGTCCTCGGTGACGTCAGTAAAGCCGTGGTTGAGCCCGTCGAGAGCGACCGCTTCGACATCGTCGACTGCGTCCGAAACCAGGTCGTATTGCTCGTGGGTGTATGCCTGCTCCAAGATCGGCGGGACATACTCCGTGAGGACCTCAGTCGAAACAGCCGATGCGTACTGGGCGGCGTCTTCTTCGGAGTATTCGCTTTCGAGGTACTCGAACGTCCTGTTGAGAACCGTCCGAAGTCCGTCGATTCCCTGTTCTGCGGTTTGGTATTCGCCCAGCTCGATCGCCCGAGCAATCGTTCGGTACAGGGGCCGAATCGGATGGACCTCGATTTCGGTGAATTCCGTTGCGGTCGCTGGAAGGTATTCGTCCGGTGCGAGTTCCCGTTCGACCAACACCGAGATGAGATCGTCGGGCGAGCTGCGCTGGATCATCAGCTGGATGAATTGGTAGAGCGCAAACGTAGAGACAGCAGCAAGCGCAAACGCGATTCCGACGACTGCGTTCATTAGGCGGCTGTTCTGTATCGGGAGCAGATAGACGACCAGCAGGTTGAACGCAATGGCGCCAACGAAGAGCGCGAACGTCGTACGGAACAACGGCTCCTTGGTGAACAGTGAGGTGAGGCGGGCCGAATATCGCGTCACAACGAGCTGTAGGGCGACGACGGTCACGGAGAACACGATTGCCAGAACGGAGGCTTCTGCCGTCGCTAACGTCGTCAATAGCGCCCTGATATTCTCGGTCTGAACAGTCGGGTTGAGGAGAGCAGTCAGCGTCGCGACCACCCCCGCCGCGGTAAGCGTGAGGAGGAGATATCGAACTATGAGTGAATGGGCCCACGCCGAGATTCTCTCTCGCCAATTCCGATTGCTCATAAATTCAGTCTCATACAGGCTTCCTCACCACCCCTACATAATTCTGTGATGTATGGATCCAATATCTTACCAAATAACGACACCTTCAACTCCGTGGTGGTGGCCGTCGGGGTCGTCCTCGGCGAGGTAGACCATCACCTCATCCCCTACTAAGTAGGGGTCGGTGGCGGGCTGTGGAACATCCTCCATACAGCCACCTCGTCGGCCAGCTGTAAGTGAATTTTTAAGAAGGTTGTGTCTGAATGTGGTTTTAATGCCGGACACGTTCCTCGCCGATATTCACGAGGCCTTCCAAGAGATTGGTGGTGAGATTCGTTCCGAGGGGAGCGAATTCGACTTCAGGTACAGTCTCGTCGATCATCTGTTTACGGATGCTCTCGGGTGGTCACGTACTGAGGGAGAGGGACACGTCAACTTTGAGGACGACAGGAAGGACGTCCTCTGTTACGACGACAGCCATCCCCCGTTTCCGGTCATCGCGTGCGAGACGAAGCGGCCTTCGCACAAGCTGGAACTGGGCGACGTAGAGCAGTTGGAGACGTACATGGTGGGGATTGGGAGTGCTGAGTACGGCATTCTGACGAACGGCCACGAGTTCCGTGTCTACGAGTACTCGTCGGAGGATCGTTCACTTTCCTCCGTCGACGGCTTCGACATCGGCCTCGTGGCTAACGCGGAGTCGGTTGAGGATCTCACCGAGGAGCAGCGCGAGGCACTCGGCGAACTGGAGTACTTCCGCCGTGACCGCTACACGAACGTCGGCGACGCTGACTACTTCCGAGACCGGGCGAAGGAGGTGCCGGTTCAGTACCAGCCGGGGACAGATGACGAGGGGTATGACCTGTTTCTCGAGGCAGTGAAGGAGTCGCTAGATGAGTTGTCCAGCGTGATGGAGCGGTTTTTTGACAGCTACATGGAGCGGCCGGATGGTTCCTACCCCAAGCAGTTTCTAGAGACGACTTTCCCCGACTGGAAGGACTGGCGGGAGTACACCGGCAAGAGCGACGATGCGAAGCAGACGTTCTGCCGGGAGACGGCGTACATCCTGATGAACCGGGCGTTGTTCGCCCGTATCGCCGAGGACAAGGAGATCGTCGGGAACACGCGTCTGTCCGGACGTGGGATGGCAGACGCGCTAGAGCAGGGTGATGAGCGTCCGTATCTCGAGGCGTTGATGGACACGTACGACAGGATTGACGATCACTACGCAGACCTGTACGAACTCGGTATTTTCGACTGGTGGTGGGTGTCTAAAGACAAGCGCCAGCGGTTCGGTTCCGACGAGGAGAATCGGCAGGAGGATCTCGAGGATGATCTGGACTACCGACTCGGCGAGGTGTTCAAGCGGCTGAACCGCTTCGACTTCGAGTACGTCAACCGCGACATTCTCGGTCACATCTACGAGGACTACTTGCCGCAGGAGGAGCGGAAGGAACTCGGGGAGTACTACACGCCCATTGAGGTCATCCGGTATATGTTGGACGAGACTGGGTACAAGGCGAACAAGGGAATCGGCCGGCAGAAGATTCTCGATCCGGCGTGTGGGAGCGGTGGCTTCCTGACTGAGGCGACGGAGCGGCTCATACAGCACTACATCGACAAGTTCGGCAAGACCAGCATCCACTACCTCGACGCGGAGGAGGCGCGTACGATTCTGGAGCGTGTTGAGGAGAACGTGTACGGCATCGACATCAACCCGTTCGCCGTCCATATCACCCAAATCAACCTCCTGTTCCGCACCGTCGATCTCTACGACAAGGTGACGGAACAAGACCCGTCCTACACGATGGATGGGTTCGAGATTCACGTCGCAGACACGTTGACTCCGACCGTGCTGGAACAGCAGGAGGGGAGTACTGACGATGAGGGGAAGCAGTCGCAGATTGGCCAGTTCGCTCAATATAATGGCCGGGCGCAATCCTTCCTTGACGACAGGGACGCGGTTGACCGCATCAAGGACGAGATGGAGTTCGACGTGGTGATTGCAAACCCGCCCTATGTCAGGGTGCAGAATATCAACGGGCCGAAGGAGGACTACGTGGCCCGCTACTCGTCCGTCGAAAGCAACTTCGACATCTACGTGCCGTTCATCGAGCGCGGTCTGGATTGGCTGAAGGATGACGGGAACCTCTCGTATATTTGCCCGAACCGAGTGCTATCCCACGAGTACAGCGAGTTGATTCGTGACCAGCTTGCTGAGGAGCCGCTCACTCACATTATCGACTTCAAGGACGTAGAGGTGTTCGACGCGGCGACACCGTATCCGTGTATCTTCACTGTGGACAGAGACCGCTCGCCGGAGGAACCGGTGCAGTGTGCGAGGTTCGCCGAGGAACGTGACCGAATACTCGAAGAGATTCATCGACGAGACGACTGGGAGAACCCAGACGTCGACGCCTACGATCTGTACACCTACGAGAAGGAGCAGATGCGAGCGGACAACGCGGATGATCACCTACCGAGTTGGAAGCCGATGCCGGACTCGGAACGCCGACTGTTCGACAAGATCGAAGAGCAGGGAGACATGCGGGTGGGGGAGATTTCAGCGGAGGTGTTCGTCGGAACACAGACGAGCGCGAACACGGTCTACATCGGTGAGATTGTAGATCAGACTGACGAGGAGGGTGTCGTCGAGTTCGCACCGAGTGGGTATGACGAGACGCATCCCATCGAGGAGGAAATCCTCACTCGTGTGCTGAAGGGGAAAGAGATCGACCGCTGGGGAGTCGACTGGGAGGGTCTCTGGATGATTCTCCCGTACGAAGTTTCCGCCGATGACTTCGACGTGATTCCGCAGTCCGTGTTGGAGGAGGAGATGCCGCACGCGTGGGACTTCTTCCTCGAATACGAGGAGAAGTTGAAGGGCCGAGAGTCCGGCAAGATGCGGGGTGAGGACGACTGGTACGGGTACATCTACCCGAAGAATCTCACCAAGTTCGATCCGGACAAGATTATGACGAACATCCTCAGCAGTTACAATCGGTTCGTGGCCGACACCGAGGGAGAGTACTACTTCGTCGGCGGTGGAAACGCGGGTGGATACGGAATCCAGCTACGCGACGAGTACGCTCCCACGTCCGAGGATCATCTGTACTACGTCGCCCTCCTCAACTCCTCGGTACTGGAGTTCTACCACAAGCACATCGCCCCGATCTTCGGCGGGAAGTACTACTCGTACAACAAGCGGTACTTGGAGCCACATCCCATCGTTCTCCCCGAAGACGTCCCCGAGGACACGGTGACCGAGTACGCCGAAGACATCCAGAGTGCCCGGGCGGAGCGCACGGACTTGGAGTACAAGACCAGCGACGTGCGCAACTACCTCCCCGACTACGAGCGAGACAGCTCTGTCCTCGATCTCGCCCAATCCATCAATCTCGACGGCGACGACTACCGACAAGGGCCGATTCGTAAGGACGTGAAGATGGAAGTGGATAGTGCAGACAAGGTGTATCAGGTGGTGATGAAGCAGAACCACGAGATCGAGTTTGAGGATGAGCGAGTCCGGGACTTCGTGTTCGAGCTGTTGACTGCCCAGAACCGGCGGCTCTCACGCTCTGAGATACTCAACATGGACACGCCATCTCATGAGTCCGTCATCGAACTGATGGATGAGTACATCGGGGATATGGAGCGGATTGAGGAGCTGAAAGAAGAGTTTGACCGATTGTGTGACGAGTTAGACGAGATCGTGCTTAGGGACGTGTACGGCCTCGGAGACACCGACGAGAACACCGTCGAGGAGTTCCTCAAGGTCTGGTGAACCGGGGTTAAGCGAGGAGGTCTTCAATTCGAGACTTGAGCATCTCGAATCCTTCTGCCCCCGTTTCGACGTCTGATGCACCGGGGATGACGACTTTGCCGCTGCCGAAGACGAGGAACACACAGTCGATGTCGGGGGGCCGGTAAACGACGCCGGGGAATTGTTCCGGTTCGTACTCTGTTTGCTCCAGTCCGAGTCCGATAGTGAGTGCGTTTAGGTTGACTTCACGACCGAGATCGGCCGTCTGGACGATGTTTTTGATGGCGAACGTCGGCGACGTTTCGATACCGAGTTCTCCGAGGATGTCCACCATCCAGTCCTTCATCCGCTCCGTCTCGTCCAGACTGTTGCCACCCGTGATATGGTAGCTTCCGGATCGAAACAACGTCACCATCGGGCTGCCCTCGTCACGTCGGAGGTACACAACGTCGTTCGTGTAGTCCTTTTCAGGATAGCTGACGATGGCGTCGATGTCCTCTCCTACGCTGGAAACATCTATCTCCCTACCCAGCTTTCCTGATGCGACTACGTTGACGGTTTCCGGCATTTGAGGTGGGTGTTATCTGATTGGAGGGTGCCTTCCGCTGCGGCCACCGGAGTTTTTGAGCAAATCGACGAGAAGGACGAGAAAACACGCTACGACGAGCAAGATCATTCCGGCAGTGAACGATCCGCTGAGGAACAGCGTCGTTCCCATCCAGCCGATGAAGTACACGGCCACACCCGTCTTGTCGGCCCACACGTAGGCGGCGAGTACGGGTGCGATGTAGGCGAGAACGAAGTAGGCGATTCCCCACGCCGTGAAGATGGTTCCGAGGTCTACGAGCGTCTGTTCGGGGTTGAGCGTCTGCTGCACGGCGGTGAGCTGGGCGAATACCACGACGACGATCTTGTTGAGGAACGCGAGTGCGATTCCCTCGGCGAAGCCAGCGAGGACTCCTTGAGCCGTCGTCGGATCGGAGTCACTCGCCGGTTGTCCGTACGCCATTCTCAGTCTTCCTCCTCATCGGAGGGGAACATACTCGCCTCGTTCGAGTCGACGAAGTACACCGGGCCGTCGATGTGGACGTCGACGTCATTGTTGTCGCCCTCGACTTTGGCGAGTACGATCTCGTCGTCCTCCTCTACCCCGTACATCTCCATCCTATCCTCGACCCACGGTTCGATCTGATGGCCGTCCTCGTTCCTCGTCCACATGTGGTAGAACGCCGGGTTGGAGCTGGCGAGTTTGTAGATGTTGACGAGGGCGTCGACACTCGTGACCGCCAGCGTGCCCGCCATCAGGGCGAGAGACGCGCCAGCATCGGAGTTGGCCACCATCGCCGCGTCTTGCTTCCGCTCTTCGACTTCGACGCCGTCTACCGTCTCCAGCTCCGAGATGGCTGTCTCGTATTCCTCGGCGGTGATGTTGTCAGCTCGGAAGTTGACGTGCGTGGTGTAGCTCATGGATGGACTCGCTTGGCGTGGATTGCGATCTCGTAGCCTTCGCCAGCAACGTTAATGTAGGTTGTGTGGCCCACCACATTTATTAATTAGTCACGGCAGACGGTGATGCCCGGGCGTAGTCCGTGCTAGTCTCCACCGTTACCCCAAGATAACCGTAGGGGTGATGGACAGTCACACGGACGTGGTTGCCCGTGCGTTCGCTGACGGTGCCGCGGATGTGAAACATAGAGAAATTTCGTAGCTAAAGCTACCGCACTACCGGAGTTATACTGATTCATGAATCGTCCTCAAACTCCACGTAACCATTTTCAGAGTTATCTAGGTGGTCACGGGCAGAAGACTGGTTCCCAGACCGAACCTGGCGAGCTTCCCAGACGTGGTTCAGCTTTTGAGGTTTGCCGAAGTGTCGGCGGTAGTAGAACGGTGTACCGTACCTCGATTGCAACCCGTTATCTGGGTCGAAATCGGACGGTGGCTTTGGCGGGACATCCGGAAGTGCATCCAACCCTGAAAGACCACCGTTCGCTATTTGATCTTTAATATCTTTCCCGTTGTTTGACTGGAGTTTTAGAGAACGGGATTCCGAGGGAACCATCGTATAACCGTACTGGTCAACATCGTCTACAGCCCCACCAGAACGGTAGACCCAACTTCCGTTATAGAGGGAGCTAAAGCCGTCTATTCCCAAATCAGTTGCCCAGAACCCGAGCCACTCTGAACGTGGGGATATTACGGGGAGGTTCTGTTCCTCAGCGAATGAACCGAGGTTCCGGAAGAATGTCTCCACTCGTGGT
The DNA here is from genome assembly GCF_051195075.1 of Halobaculum sp. EA56. NCBI lineage: Archaea > Methanobacteriati > Methanobacteriota > Halobacteria > Halobacteriales > Haloferacaceae > Halobaculum > Halobaculum sp. EA56. Next base: position 7,410 of record NZ_JBNTJX010000022.1, on the reverse strand, counting down.
GCTGTGCTGCTCTCAAACACCTCCTCGCCCTTGTAAATCGTAACAGCGATTCCGGCATAATCGCCTCTTTCAACCTCATTCCGCAGAATTTTCAACGCTCTTGACGCGGTATCCTCTTCGCCTCTCTGACCATCGGAGAATGACGTGTAGTGTAGGTACAAATGGAAGTAGGCTCGGGGCTCTCCATCTTCTCGGGCGAACTCCGACATCTTTGAGTTTGCCTTGCAGACCGCTGTTATCAGATCCCCATCGTACCTCTCTATGAGCGGTACGGGAGGAACGACAACAGCACTCGGCCTGTCCATCGCCTCAGCCGCTATTTGTCCAAAAAACTCGTTGTAATGAGAGTCCGGAACGCTCTTCCAGATCTCTTCGGGGTCTTCCCCGCTATCCGAGACAGCACCCTTTGAGATACTAAAGTCGTTCAGTATGGGATTAAAATTCGACTGAATGAACGGCCGAGCGAATCCCGGAAGCTGATTGAGGGCGGCTTCAGAATTTCCATCTTGGAGGGCACTTTTGAAATTGGATTTCGCCTCCTTGTCACGTTTCAGCAGGTACGTACGGAGGATGTTGGTTTTTCCCCGGTAGGCGAAAAGTTCGGGAGGGAAGTAGTATATTAGGGGATGATTCAGTTCAAGTTCCTTGATCTCCTTCTCCCCAATCGGTGTTTCACCATCGCTCTGCCGCTGGAGGATCGCATTCTTTTCTCGAAGACGCTGCCAGTCCCAAGCGGGCACGAGAACTGGATTGTGATCGTCCAACGCCTCTCGATAATCGAGGGTAACGTGGAGATCGTTTTGCCAATTCTTGATTTCAGGGGCGAAGAACGGCGTTTTCGATTCCCTTGTGGTTGCCTATCTGGACGGTGGTTTCACCGTCGCTCGTCGTCTTGAAGGAATTGCTATCACTCATGATGACCTCTTACTATTTTTCCTGAGAGGCAGTTGTTGGTATGGGAAGGCACACAAAAGTCCTTCTGATTACATAACGATTCTTCAGAGCCCTCGAAGCGAGTTCCATTCACGGGTTCCACGCATCGACCTCCTTATGTAGTCCTACGTAGAGTAGGCCGAGGACCCCAACTACACCAACGAATGGATTGGTGACGAGGAATCCGTAGAGCATCGGGCCAGCAAAGAACCCGGCTACGGTGGTGAAGGCGATAGACGCCGCTTTTCCGAACAGAGCATCGGATTTTGTTCTGAACTGTCCGCTCCGACCGTGATATCCTGCTCTCGACGTTTGCCCGAATAGTCGGGCGTTGAAGAGGACGCCGACGACGAAACCAACAATCGCACCGAGGTAGGCAACCTGAAGCGACATTCGATCTTACCCTCCGCCACCACCGAAGACCATTGCGCCGACACCGACTGCCGCCAACGTGTAGGGGAGAGCGTCCGTCATCGCGTGCTTGACGGCGTTGCCATCATCCGGATTATGCCTGTCCATCTGCACCGTGTAGTGGTCGTCGTATTCCCGAATCTGGAAGCTATCCGTGGCCCGCTGGTCACGGTAAACTTTGTTCGCACCCATATGGAGTGACATGGGTGACTCCGTGAATTGTGGCGGGATACCGCCAGCGGCCCTCTTCGAGATCTTGACTTTCTGACCGTATTCCTGTTGAGCCATGTGGAAAGCGGCGTTCCACGAATGCGCTCTTTCCATCACCATGGTATATGAGAGAATGTAACTTAGTAGTTTTCCTGATATTCCAGAAATAGAAGCGGATATCAACTACTTTTGAGTAGTAGTATACTCCACCACAGAATTGATGTTGTCTGACTTTGTGAGATTAGTAGTAGAATGGAACAACTGGGCGATGAGTTGAGCCGCCTTGGGTGGGGAAAGTATGAATCAGCTTGTTACCATGCGCTCGTCAAGTTTGGAGAAATGAAGGCGAGTCAGGTAGCGGCTCGAATCGACGCTCAACCCGCAAAGGTGTATCAGCCGCTAAATAGTCTTCACGAGCAAGGATACGTCAAGATCCGCGGTGAAAATCCGAAAAAGTATGTCGCTCAGAATCCGCGTCACGTAATCGAAAAAGAGCGGGAGCGGTTCGAGTCGGAGTCGGACGAGATTCTTGAAAGCCTCGAAGAAGCGTGGGAAGTCCAGATTGAACGGGGGCCTGATGCCGATGATTCAGCGTGGGTATTGTCCGGACAGGATGGGATGAATACCGAGCTGAGAAATTTGATCGAGGACGCGGAGGATTCTATCGTCGGATTTGATACTCGGTTAGCGTGGGCTACTCGCGACGTGATTGAAGCACTTGAAGAGGCTTTGGAGGACGATATTGATGTCAGCATCGTCGGAACGCCGCACTCCTCGGATACATTAGAACGGTTGGAGGCATCTGGAGCTACGACGAGTGTGGCCGACAACCACAACCGATCGTCGTACTACGTGGTAGATGAAAACCGCGTTCTCCTGAATATCGGCACACAGGACGCCACGCTTTCGTTTGAGGATTCGGACGTTGCAAGAATTATGATGGATGACTTTCAAACATACGCGTACGAAGAAGTAGAGGCTCAAACATGAACACCAGAAAGATGCTCCCGCTCGCGTTGTTGTACGCTGATGAGGAGCATCAGATTGATGGGCGTACCCGATTCCAGAAGCTCATCTTCCTGATGCAGATGGAAGGGAACCTGAACGACCTCGCTCCAACCGACACATATCGGTTCGAACCATACGACTATGGACCGTTTTCCAGCACCTTGTATGACGATCTGGATATCCACATCGAGCGGGGATTGATTGACGATTCGAAAGAGGAACTGGATGAAGAGGATGACATAGTGAAATACGAATACCAGCTTGAACCGGAAGGTCAGGAATTCATAGAGGAGCAGCTTTCTGAGGGTGAACTGGAACGTATCGTCAACGAAGCCAAAAGAATCGTCGGGGAATACGGTGATATGCCGCTTCCCGAACTCATCGATATGGTCTATTCGAAATACCCCGATTACGCTGAAAACAGCGTTCTCAAATAATCTGAAAGATCTACCTAATCCGTCTACGTGACGCCGAGGTCGAGGTCATCGTACATCCGGTCGAGCATCGCCAACGCCGACTGGAACTGGGCGTAGTTCTCGCGCATATACTCGATTGTCTCTGCTCTCGGTATCACTGGGTACCCTTCGACGTGCTCGATGTCGAGTGACGGGCGTGGCTCGAGGACGATCTGTAGCGGTCCGTCCAACTCGTCCCGGGGCTGTCGCTCGAATGCGGTGGGGAGGTCGAAGGACTCGAAGAACCCCTCCCAGGCGTCGACGTCCTGCTCACGAACAGCCAGGAACAGTGGATAGTCGTCGGGCTCGCGACCGACCTGGTAGCCGCCCTGAGTCCACACGTAGACGGCGTCGATCCGCGTGAATGCGAACGGCCAGTCACCGAATTGTGGGATGACGTACGTTTCCTCGATGGAGGGTGGACTGACGCCAGCGCTGGCAGCGACGAGCTCGAGCGCTGCGTCGCGTACGCGCTCGTCGACGACAGTGAGGCCGTCGTCATAGGAAACGTAGCCTGCGTCTTCCAGCCGATTGACGGCTTGTCTCACCGTCTCGTAGGGCGTGTGGAGGTGTTGGGCGACACGGCGGATGGAGTCACCACTCTCGATGGTGAGGATGACCTGCGCCGCGGTGTCGTCGAGAACCTCATACATCTGGTGGTTACCAATAATCCGGTAACAGTTAAAAGTTTTACTAGAGGACGGGGTAGAACGGCTCTGTCTGAGTTCTATCACTCAGGACTCTCCCATTGAATGACTGAAGAATGTAGATCTCATAGCCAATCTGCATAATGTGGATAATGTAGATAATGCAAATTGGGCTTCTTCAATTGGTTCGTGTGGGTGGCAAAGATTGCGATGAATACGTATGAAATGCTGATAATCTAAATTATGTAGATTGCGTAGGGTCGACGGTGATTATGCCAATTGAGATTGTGCCAACAATCTACGTAATGTACAAAATGTAGATTGTGTAGGTATCGTACGCAATCTGTCTGACGCAGAATTAAGGTGGACGAGCTTCATTGACCGCGTATGACCAGTGCAAAACGTACATTATCGACAAAACTCGCGCAACCTTCAATATCTAACCAATGCACATTACCTACAAAGTGTACAAAATCCACTTCTTACGGGGGTACTGAGCTATGAGTGCTGACGAGTTTGAAGGACTCCCCGGAGCAGCTGTCTCGTTGCTCAAGGGCGGCGTAGGCAAATCCACAATCGCACTCAACATCGCTGATCGACTCGCTGCTCGTGGCCACGAGACGGTACTATTGGATCTGGATAAGGACGGGCACATGACGACCCAGTTGGGATACGACGATGCGTACGACCGAGATGCGAACCTCGGTGACGCCCTTATCGATGGTGAGGACCCCGAAGACCTGCTTATCGAGACGGACTTCGGCGTTCACCTCCTCCCGTCGAGTAACGAGCTCGAGAACGTCGAGACGAGGCTGAAGGACGAACGGTTCGCAGACGTGAAGCTTCGACGGAACGTTGTCGATCCGCTCATTCAAAACGGATACGACTACGTGATAATTGATGCCGCAGGCGGCCGTGGGAAACTCTCCGACAACGCCCTCATCGCCGTCCAGCGCGTCATAATCCCGCTAATCCCGCGTGCTGGCTCGATCAACGGCCTCAATAAGATGATTGAACGCCAGATCTCCCCAATCCGGCAGAATATCGGGTTGGATATCCTCGCAGTCACTCCGAATATGATTCGCGAAACAATGGGACAACGCAACGAGCATCGGACTCTCGTTGAAAATCTCAACCGGGAGTTCGGTTCATTCGTCCCCGAGTACGCTCGTGTGGACCCGGAGATCTTCGATGCCCTCGATGATTCGGGACGCACCATCGATAGTATTCCGAAGCCAGGGATTCGCGAACGGACCGCGATTTCTCGCGCGTTCAAGCAAGGAATGCCGGTCTCGGAGTTCGACGAAGATTGCGACCAGATCCCGAATTTCGACCACTTAGCGGACCTCGTGGAGGAACACAGCCATGCCTAATGAGGACGACCGTTTCGGGGACGTCGCTGAACAGCTCAAACAAACGGAGGAAGGAGCCGAATCGGATGACGACGAACGTACTGACACCCAGGATGAACCGCAACCGGATGAAGAGATAACTACTGAGGACACAGAGTCGGAGACTGAGTCCATTCCTGAGCAGGATGAGGAGGATGTGGACGAATCCACCGGTGGACCGGCTTTCTCCTTTGATGAGACCGATATGCACGGCTTCTATGTCCGGGAGGACACGTGGGATGGCGTCACCCGGATGCGATCATCGGTAACTGCTGCGTGCTCTATGTTTGATGTTCCCGAATTTGAGGGAAGAGAGTTTCAAGATGCGTGTCTCCGGGTAATTGCGGACCACGGTGATGAGGTCGCCCTCCAGATCCTCCGGGAGCGTGGTATCGAAGCCGATGAGGAACGTGTCCAGGAAGTTGTGGAGATGCTGAGCGAGCAGGCTACGAACGACTAATATTGGATTTGGCCGATTTCCCTCACCATTCAGATTTCGTGCGCATTGTACATTATGCAGATTGTGTAGCAAGCTATCTACTTGCAGTCTTGCGATTATTCTCAGAACCGGGTCCGAACGGCGGTCGCGGTTTTAGTATATCGGTATATGGTTTATACCGTTGGTCAAATCCGAATTTCAGGGGATAGAACCCTTCTATCATCGGAAAAATGGTTATGAGATTTCTGTACTCGATGGTCCTGATTACGCCGGTAATCACGACCACTTTGAAGTACCCCGGCGCCGTCGGTGAAGCACGAATGCTGCAACCGCCTCACGACGACGCTTCCCCCAGGGTAGAGGACCCGAGACCGGGGCTGCAGGACGGTGGAGGGCCGGTGAATGCCTGACCGAGCGCTTTCGACGCCGCTCGACGACAGCTTCGAGCGCTACCTCCAAGACAAGGGGAAAGGCCGGGGCGGCGGCGGTGGGAACTATCGACGTAACGCTGCACGCGAGCTCGAACGGTTCGCCGAGTGGGCCGCCGGCGACCGCGGCGCCGACGACTGGACCGGGATCGCCGACGACGTCGGCCGCGAGCCGACCTTCGACGATCTCGACGAACGCGTCTTCCGCGAATACGCTCGGCATCTGGCTGGTGACCGTGGCCTCAAACAGAACACCGTCCAAACTTACTATCGCTATATCTCTGCGTGGTGTGGCTGGTGCGTCAACGAGGGATATCTTGAGGCCCACTACGCGCAGCGAGCGAGTGCGATGGCGCCGCTGCCGGAGGACGACGGTCGCAAGCCCGGCGACCAGCAGGCCTGGACGTCCGAACAGCGCCACGCCCTCACCCGTCACGTCGACGAACGGGCCCGCGACGCCGTCGAGGCGTACACGACACTCCCGGAGGATACTGATCCCCTCGACAAGCAGCGAGCACGCTACGCGGCGTTGAAGGCGGCTCGTGACCGGGCGCTGGTGTTTGTCCTCGCGTACACCGCCGTCCGCGTTGGCGAACTCCTCCGCGATCCGAACGACCCGCGCCGGCGCGGCGTCCGCTGGGAGGACCTCTCCGTCGACGACGGGAGTATGGACGTCTACCGGAAGAAACAGCAATGGGATGCCGCGAGCCTTCCCGATCCGGTGATCTCGCCGTTGCGAAGCTATCGCCAGTTGATGGACCCACCAACGGAGCGCTGGCCGGTGTTTCCGACGTTCGACCAACGGACGCTCGCAGGGCTCGTCCGGGAAAACCTCGCCGAACGAGGGGAACGCCCAGAAGCAATCATTGAACGCCGTGCGGAGTACGCTCGCGACCTGCTGCTGGCGCTCGATGTGGACATTCGGCCGCCGTCGATCACGACGGACGGCGCACGGTCGATTCTCCAACGACTCTCGGAGGCCGCGGAGATCGACATCGACCATCCGAAACACGATTATCTTGCTCCGCACGGTGGCCGTCGTGGCATGGGCGAGGTTCTGGTCCGGGCATTCGGATATACTGTGGCGGCCCGATATCTCGATAATTCTGAGGAGATGGTTCGTGAGCGGTACTCGCATATCGAGGCTGGTGAGTTAGGTGATGTCGCTACTGAGGCCCTTGAGGAGATCGATAGTGTACCGCAGTAACTTATTTCGAGTGAGAGGGGTAGACCGTCGCGTTCACACCGCGTCGACGGTGAACAGCGAGTCGTCGCTGAGGACGACCTGTACCCGGCGGTGCCAGGCGTCAGCGAAAGCCTCTCGTTGCTGGTCAGTTGCCGATTCGTCGAGAATCCCTTGGAGGTTCCCGATTGCGGGTCCACCGTCAGGAACGTCGCTGACGTGGTAGGTCACTTCGACGGTCTCGTCCGTGTCGGTTCGCCGGAACCGGAACGTCGGGTCCGCCGTGTCCGGGTCGAACGCGTCGA
>NZ_JBNTJX010000021.1:0-35956 GCF_051195075.1 Halobaculum sp. EA56 | reverse complement strand
CATCGACGCCTTCTTCCAGGTCGTCGACTGGGAAGAGCCCTCGGCACGCTACGAACAGGCCGTCGAACTCTTCGAGTAGGGCTCCCGCGACGAACGGACCCGGAGGGGTCCGAGCAGATCACCGCTTTCTTTCGGCGTCCGCGGTCGACGGCGACGGCCACGCCGCGACACCCACAGTTACCTCCCCGGCGACCGTCCGGTGGGACATGGAACTCGCCGACGGCGTGTACGCGCTGGAACTGGAAGCCGAACGGGAGGACGGGACGTTCGTCATCCACCCGGCGGCCGTCGAAACGCCGCGGGGGCTGGTGCTCGTGGACGCCGGGCTGCCCGGACAGACGGCCGAGCTGACCGATGCGCTCGCGGACCACGGGCTCGCCCTCGCGGACGTGCGCGCCGTGGTACTCACCCACCACGACGGCGACCACGCGGGCGGGCTCGCGGCGGTCGTCGAGCGGGCGGCCGACCCGGTCGTGTACGCCCACGAGGCGGCGGCGCCGTACGTCGACGGGCGACAGTTCCCGATGAAGGCGCCCGAGGACGCCGAGCGCTACGAGCCGGTCCCGGTCGACGTGGAGCTTCAGGACGGGGTGGCGTTCCGGACCGACGCGGGGCCGATGCGGACGGTGTTCACGCCCGGCCACGCCCCGGGACACCTGGCGCTTCACTTCCCGGAGGCCCGCCTCCTGCTCGCGGCGGACGCGCTCCGCAGCGACACGGGCGAACTCTCGGGCCCCTCCGAGCGGTTCACGCCCGACTTCGAGACGGCGACGCGCTCGGTCGGGCGGCTCGCCGAGTTGGACGTGCGGACGGTCCACTGCTTCCACGGCGGCACGATCGACGCGGGGACCGACGACATCGAGCGCGTGTACGAGTCGCTGGCGGCCGAACACCTCGACTGAGCGAGCCGGAAGCGGAGAGGAGAAGAGAGACGGGGACGAGCGGAGTCGTCGGCCTTTAGCGGCGTCCCGGCCAACGGCCGGCCATGCCGACCGACAAGTCCGAGTTCCCGGAGCTGTTCCCCTGCGACTTCTACACGCCCGAGGAGCTGTTCGAGCCGGACCGGATGTACACCGTCTACGAGATCGCGCGGCTCCTCCAGGGGCTGGAGCCGGACGCCGACGTGGACGCCGAGACCGAGGCGGTGCTGCTGGACTGGGCGATCCCGTGGGTCGTGACCAACGCCGACGACCTCGTCGTCGCGGAGCCCCGCCACGACGACGAGCCGGGGTACTACGGGCTGAAGGACGGGGGCGCGGCCGGGGCCGACGGCGGCGACGAAGGTGGCGACGACGGACCCGCCGCCGACGGCGACGCCGACTCGTGAGACTCCTGGTCGCCGGCGGCGACCCCGTCGACGCCGGCAAGACGACGTTCGCGGTCGGCCTCGCCGCGCGCCTCCGCGCCGGCGACGACCCGCTGGCGGCGTTCAAGCCCCGCGCCGGCAACGACCGCTGGTTCGACCACGGCGACGTGCGCCGGGCCGCGAGCGAGGGCCGCCTCTACGGGAAGGACGTCCGCCGCCTGCTCGACGCGGCCGACGGGGACGCGACACACGAGCGCCGCAACCCGATCCACCGGCTCTGGCGGCCGACCCCCGGGACGACCGGCCTGCTCGGCGAGCCCGGGCGGACCTTCCTCGTCGACCGGGTGCGGACCCCGGACGGCGACGAGTGGGTGGTCAACGGGACGGCGGACGTGCCGGACCGACTCCGTAGGGACCTCCCGCTCGCGGGCGCGCGCCGCGTGGAGTCGGTCCGGGCGGTCAACGACGCGATGCGCGACCTGCACCTCCCCGCGCTCGACCGCGTCGCCGGCGACGTTCGGGAGGCGGGCGAGGAGGGCGTGGCGCTCGTGGAGTCCTACGGCGACGTGGCGACCCCGCTGCGGGAGGTTCGCTTCGACGCCGTCGCCGTGGTCGATCCCGGCCGGTGCCGCGTGTACGGCGGCGAGCGATGGGCGGTGGCCCGAGACGCGGCGACCGGCGGCCGCGAGGAGGGGAAACTGGAGGTGCGCGTCGGCCGCGTGACCGACATGCTCGACCCCGTCTCGACGCACGACCTCCGGCCCCTGCCGGCGGCCGAGCGGGCCGACCCCGACGCCGTCGCGGACGCGTACCGCGAGGCCTACGACGCGCTCGTGGCGACTGCCCGCGATCGGTAGGACGCGACGGGAGCGGAGGGACCCGACCGCGACCGCCTACCGCGTCCGGGCCGCCCGCGCCGCGAGTTCGACGTGGTCGTACGGCGAGTCCAGCACGCTCGGCCCGTGGCCGACGTGCAGTTCGGCGAGGTCCGAGCCGACGCGACCGCGGACGCGGTCGACGCTCCGGATCAGCGCGTCGCGGTCGCCCTCCTCCAGGTCGGTCCGGCCGAAGCCCCCGTTCTGGAAGATCAGGTCGCCTGCGAACAGCACGCCCGCCGCCTCGTCGTAGAAGCAGAGGTGGTCGTCCTTGTGGCCGGGCGTGTGCAGCGCCTCGTAGCTCCCGAGCCCCAGTTCGACGGTTCCCTCGTCGGGGATCGCGTTGTCGACGGCCGGCTGGTCGGCGTCGAACCCCCACGTCTCGACGCCGAAGGCGTCGCACACGGCCTCGACGTTGCCGACGTGGTCCGGGTGGGTGTGCGTGAGGATCACGGCGTCGAGGTCGTCGACGTGTTCCTCGACTCGGGGGACGACGTCGAAGTTCGCCCCCGTGTCGACGAGGACGCGCCGGCCGGCGTCGCCGCCGTCGTTCGTCGCGGGCGCGTCGGCGCGCGGCGGGCCGGACACGAGGAACGCGTTGCTCGTGAACGCCTGCACGCCGGCCGCGAGGTTGCGGATCATGCGTGCGGGTTGGGCGCGACGGGTCTTGGGGGTTCGCGTTCGGTGGGAGTCAGTCGACCTCCACCGAGGGCGTGATCGCGGAGCCGCGCCAGTTCGTTCGTACATGGGTCTCTCCGTTGAGATTCCCGCGGAAGGTACGGTCAGGCGAGTGACCCATCGAGAGCAGTGGCTCCAGTAGTACGATAGCGCTCAGTAGGTGTTCCCTTCGAGCACGACGTCGTGGCTTTCGACGAGCCCGGATCGCACCCTGTCGTCCCACTCTCTCTCCGCCCGCCACGAGGATCCGTCCGTCAGGTCGGTTTCGTTCGTCCAGACTTGGCCGAGCACCCTCATCTCGACGTCGTACAGTTTGCCGTAGAACGCCACGTAGTCGACCGTCCGACCGGTATCGTTCCGCACTGTCGCGCGTACTTTCACGTTCTCCTCACCGGACAGCAGTTCGCTGGATACCACCTCCAGCCCGTCGGGCCATGCCGGGAGTTCGTATCCGTACGTACCTGATCCCTCGGCGCTTGCCACCTCCTCGTCGTTGAGGACGTTGTACGACCGCGCTACCCAGGTCTCGCCCGGACTCAACGAAACGAGTTCCTCCGTGGTGTCGTCGACGTAGCCGCCGTTCTCGTCGAACCAATCGACCACGAACTCTACGATGCCCGAGGGAGCGTCCCCCCGATTGGTCAACTCCGCCTCGTAGTAGGGATACTCCGCGTACCCGAAGTCGGCGAACCCGAACGTTCCTTCGGCCACGACGATCTCAGCCCGCCCGGAGTCGCCCGGCGTCTCCGAGTCGGTGGACGTCGGTGGTTCGGTCGCGCACTCCGTCGCTGTGGGCGTACTTTCCGTGCCAGTCCGTGTCGGACTCCCGATCGGCTCGCTTCCACGGTCCCCCGTGCACCCGACGAGCGACAGACAGAGCCCCACACCCGCGATGACTCTCCGACGGCGCATATTTCGAGGAAGCGAGGCCACTCCATAGTTATAATTGAATTGAACAGTTCTCCCACCGGGTAGGACGATGTTTCCCGACGCGGGAGATCGTTCGGAAGGAGACGAGAGAGACGAGTCTCGCCGAACGCCCGCTCCGCACTCACCGCGGTTCACGAGGTAGTCATCGAGGAGGGATCTCGACGGGGTCACTCGGTCCCGGTCTCGGTCTGAGGCACGCGCGGGTTCCATCGTTACCGACGGTTCGGGCAAATCGTCCCCCTGAGCCCTGACCGACCCCGGAGTGTCCTCGTTCGCGTAGCGGTCGCCCGGGCGGGGTCGATCGCGGGCCGCCGAGGTCGGTAGCTCTATCAACCGCGGGCCACCCCTCACGCACATGCAGCAGTACCTCTCGACCGTGGAGGACGTGCTCCGGGACGGCACCTACAAGCCGAACCGGACCGGCGTGGACACGCTCTCGTCCTTCTCGGCCCACTACGAGGCGGACCTCGCGGACGGCTTCCCCCTGCTGACCACGAAGGACCTCTCGGGGTTCCGCTGGAACTCGCTCATCCACGAGCTGCTCTGGTACCTCTCCGGACAGGAGCACGTCCGCGACCTGCGCGAGGAGACGGGCATCTGGAACGCCTGGGCCGACGAGGAGGGCCGCCTCGACACCGCCTACGGCCGGTTCTGGCGGCGCTACCCCGTCCCCGAGGAGGGACTGGAGGGCGAGGCGTGGCCCGACGACGCCCACCGCTGGCTGAACGAGGACGAGCGCACCTTCGACCAGATCGCGTACGTCCTCGACACCCTCCGGGAGAACCCGCAGTCGCGCCGGATCGTCGTGAACGCCTGGCACCCCGCGAACGCGACCGTCTCGACGCTCCCGCCGTGCCACTACACGTTCGTGTTCAACGTCCAGGGCGACCGGCTCAACCTCCACCTCACCCAGCGCTCGGGCGACATGGCGCTGGGGATCCCGTTCAACATCGCCGCCTACTCCATCCTCCTCACCGCCGTCGCCCAGCGCACGGGCTTCGAGCCGGGCACCTTCGCCCACAGCGTCGTCGACGCGCACGTCTACTGCGGGACGGACGAGCGCGGCGACTGGTACAGCGAGCACCGCGGGGAACTCGCCGAGCGGGTCGCCGCCGCCGACAGCGCCGAGGACTACCTCGCGCTGGCCGACTGGGTCGAGGAGACGGCGCCCCCGGAGGCCGACGGCGACGAGCGCAAGGACCACGTCCCCGGCCTCCTCCGGCAGTTATCGCGTGAACCTCGCGAGAAGCCCGAGCTCCGGGTCGCGGACAAGCCGCTCGACGAACTCGAGTTCGAGGACATCGAGCTGCTGAACTACGACCCCGCGCCGGGGATCGAGTTCGCGGTCGCCGAGTGATGTCCGACGACGGCGACGGCGGGGACGGAGGGCGCGGAACCGGGACGGGGGACGACGAGGAACGCCCCGCCGTCCGCGTCGCCCTCATCGCCGCCGTCGCCGCCAACGGCGTCATCGGCGCGGACGGCGGGATGCCGTGGCACCTCCCCGCGGACATGCGACACTTCAAGGAGACGACGACGGGTCATCCGGTGATCGTGGGCCGCCGGACGTACGAGTCGATCGCCGCCGACATCGGCGGCCCGCTCCCCGGCCGCACGAACGTCGTCCTCTCGCGGTCGGAGCCGGACCTGCCGGCGGAGGTCGTCGTCGCCGGGTCGGTGGAGGAGGCGCTCGACGACGCCCGCGACGCCGCCGCCGAACGCGGCGTCGACACCGTCTACGTCGCCGGCGGCGGTCGGGTGTACGAGCAGTTCCTCCCGCTCGCGGACGAACTGGTGCTCACCGAGGTCCACGAGTCCTACGAGGGAGACACCCGGTTCCCGGCGTTCGACCGCGACGAGTGGACCGAACGCGAGCGCGACGAGCGCGGGGCGTTCGACTTCGTCGTCTACGAGCGCCAGGGGTGACGTGGCCGGCAGCCGGCGCGTGCCGCCCCGCCGGGCTCCGATCCCGTCCGAACTGCTTTCCGATCTCCGGCCGACCCGTGCGTATGGACCGCTCGGGTGTGGCCGCGCTCGCCTGCTGTCTCCTCCTCGTGTGCTCGGGGTGCGTCGTCGCCCCCGGCGGCGGCGACGCCACCGCGACCGCGCCGCCCGCCTCCGACGGGACGCCGGCGACCGAGCCGGCCCCCGCCGACGGCGTCGAGGTGACGGTCGTGGAGGTGGTCGACGGCGACACCGTCCGGATAGCGTACGACAACGGCACGACCGACACCGCGCGCCTGCTCGGGGTGGACACGCCGGAGGTGTACGGCGAGAACACCCCCGGCGAGTTCGAGGGCGTCCCCGACACCGAGGCGGGGCGCGCCTGCCTCGACGAGTACGCCGACCGGGCGAGCGCCTACGCGAGGAACCGACTGCTCGGGGAGACGGTCACGATCGCCTTCGACGCGAACGAGCCCCGGCGGGGCTACTACGACCGCCTGCTCGTGTACGTCCACCACGACGGCCGGTCGTTCAACTACGCCCTGGTCGACCGGGGGCTCGCCCGCGTGTACGACTCCTCCTTCGAGCGCCGCGAGGCGTTCTACGCCGCCGAGGAGCGCGCGATGGCGGACGGGCGCGGCCTGTGGTCGTGTCGCGACGGAACGCCCGCGGCCGCCGGCGACGGCGAGACGACCGCCACCGCGTCGGCGACGGCGACGCCCGAGGGCGACGGGGTCGTGATCGCGCGGATCCACGCCGACGCCGAGGGCGACGACGCCGAGAACCTGAACGACGAGTACGTCGTCCTCGCGAACCGGGGGGAGGAGGCGGTCGACCTCTCGGGGTGGACGCTCGCGGACGCCGCGGGCTTCACCTACGAGTTCCCCGAGGGGACGACGCTGGCTCCGGGGGCGTCGCTCACGCTCCACGTCGGCAGCGGCGAGGACACCGAGGCCGACCTGTACTGGGGGCGGAGCCGGCCGACCCTCAACAACGACGGCGAGACGGTGACGCTTCGCGACGCGGACGGGAGCGTCGTCGACGAGCGATCGACCTGACTCGGCTCCGCCCCGCACCACCCCGTCCCTCCGCGTCCCACCCCGCCCGGCGGCGACGCCGCGGACCGGACTTATCACCCGCCGCGTGTCACTCGGGGACGTGCCACACATCCGGTTCGACCTCTCGGTGTCGGTCGACGACGACGAGCGGGCGGCGTTCGCCGACTGGGTCGCCGAGACGTACGGCGCGGTGATGGACACGGGGACGGACCACGTCGGCGTCGTCGTCGCCGAGAGCGACCCGCGGTTGGGTCGGGCCGGCGCGGACGACCCGGTCGCGCTCGTGAACGCGGACGTCCGGGCGGGGCGGACGGTCGAACAGCGCCACGACCTCGCGCGGCGGTTGACCGCCGAGCTCGACGACCGCTTCGGCGTGCCCGAGGAGACGGTTTACGTCGTGTTCACCGAACACGAGGGCGCCGACTTCGTGCTCGGGGGCGAGCCGCTGGCGTCGTGGGACGCCGGGGAGGGCGAGGCCGACGGGGACCCCCCGACGGAGTGACCGCCCGGACCGAACGGGTCCGGAACCGGGGACCGGACCGGGACGCGTCGGCCGCCAGCGATTAGTCGCTCTGGCGGGAGGATCCGCGCATGCCGAGCAAGGCCACCTTCGAGGTGTACGAGGACAGCGCCGGCCAGTGGCGGTGGCGACTGGAGCACGACAACGGCAACATCATCGCCGACTCCGGCGAGGGGTACGCGACCAGGCGGAAGGCCGAGGAGGGCGTCGAGAGCGTGAAGCGGAACGCCCCCGACGCCGAGGTCGTCGCGGTCGACGGGTAGTCGACCCCGCTCGGTCCGGCCCGACTGAGCCGGTCGCGGCGCCGTTCGACCCGCACCGTTCGACTCACGCCGCCTCCGAAGCGTCCCGACCCGGCACGGCACCCGACCCGGGTTCCCGCCGTCGCCGTCGTGTCCGTCGGTTCCGGCCGCGCCGCTAAAGCTCCGTTTAGGGAGGCTTTTTCCGGCGTGGACCCATACCGTCGAGCGATGACTACACTCGCGACGACTTCGCGCGTCGGTGGTGACCGATGAGGGGGAACGACCAGCAGGCCTACGACCGCGGCACCTCCCTGTTCTCGCCGGACGGCCGCATCTACCAGGTCGAGTACGCCCGCGAGGCCGTCTCGCGCGGGGCGCCCTCCGTCGGCGTCCGCACGAGCGACGGCGTCGTGCTCGCGGCGCAGGCGCAGGCGTCCTCCAGCCTGATGGAGTCGGAGTCGATCGAGAAGCTCCACAAGCTCGACGACCACGTCGGCACCGCCAGCGCCGGCCACGTCGCCGACGCCCGCCAGCTCATCGACTTCGCCCGGCGGATGGCACAGGGCAACCGCCTGCGCTACCGCGAGCCGGTCGGCGTCGAGACGCTGACGAAGTACGTCACCGACCACATCCAGGAGAACACCCAGCGCGGCGGCACCCGGCCGTACGGCGCCGCCCTCCTCATCGGCGGCATCGAGAACGGCGAGCCCCGCCTGTTCGGCGCCGACCCATCGGGGACGCCCCACGAGTGGAAGGCGACGGCCATCGGCGGCTCCCGCCAGGAGATCCAGGACCTCCTCGAGGAGGAGTGGTCCGAGGAGCTGACCCTCGACGACGGCATCGGCCTCGCGCTGCGCGCCCTCTTCGAGGCGAACGACGAGCTCACCGCCGCCGACCTCTCGGTCGCGACGGTCTCCGAGGAGGGGTACGCGAGCTTCACCGCCGAGGAGATCGCCGACCTCGTCGAGAGCCTCGATCTCCCCGCCGAGGAAGACGACGCCGAGGAAGACGAGTAAGCGCCCGTTCTCTAAGCCGACGCCGGCCGTACTGCCGCCGCCGCGGTCGGCGTGACCGTGCCGCCTCAGATGTCGTCCGCGATCGACCGGGCGCTCATCACCTCGGGGATGACCACCTCGTCGGCGCCGGCGCGCCGCGCGAGCGATTCGTACGTCTCGTCGCCGACGCGGACGAACAGCCGGACGCCCGGCGAGAGCTGGCTGGCCGCGATCGCGACCTGGATGTTGACGTTCGAGTCGTCGACCGCCGCGACGGTCGTCCGCGCACGGTCCACCCCGGCCTCCCGGAGGACGGACTCGCGTCTCGCGTCGCCGGTGACGACGAGGTGGCCGTCGCGTCGCGCCCGTTCGGACTCGTCCCCGTCGGACTCGACGACGACCACCTCCCGGTCGGCCTCGGCCAGCCGCCGCGCGACGGAGCGTCCGAACATGCCGTACCCGCAGACGATGACGTGGTCCTCGGTGTCCATGATCCGTCTCCTGTCCCGTGCCAGGGAGAGTTCGCGGGCGATCTGGCCGCCGAAGGCCGCCGACAGTACCGTCTCGCCCGCCCACAGCGAGGAGAGCACGAGCCCGACCGTCACGACGACGGCGTACGCCTTGGTGAGGCGTTCGGGCCCGGCGTGGCGCTCGAAGTGGAGCTCGATGCCCGTCGGGTCCAGCAGCCAGAACGTCGCCTCGACCGGGCCGACCCCGGCGAGGACGACGAAGCCGGCGGCGCCCGCCGCTGCCACCCCGAGGAACGCCGCCGCCGGCGGCAGCGCCCGCGCGACGAGGGGGCGGTCGGTCCCCACCCCGTCTCCCGGCCGTGACACGAGTTAACAAGGGACGTGACGTGTAAAAACGGATCGGTCGATTCAATCCTCGGGCGGACGAAGCGGTCACGATGACCGACGACGCGCCCGCGACGACGCTCGCCCGCCTCCGCGTCTTCCCCGTCAAGTCGCTCGACGGCGTCGACGTCGAGGCCGCCGACCTCGCGCCGGGCGGCGGCCTCCTCCCCGACCGGGAGTTCGCGTTCCTCGACGCCGACGGCGACTACGTCAACGGCAAGAACGAGCGGCGGGTCCACCGGGTCGACGCCGACGTCGACCTCGACGCCCGGACGGTCCGGCTCGCGGCGCCGCACGACGGGGCGGACGCGCCCGACCCCGGGACGTTCCACCTCGACGACGACCGCGCGGCCGTCGAGTCGTGGATGGCGTCGTTCCTCGGCTACGAGGTGTCGATGGTCGGCGAGCGCGCCGGCGGCTACCCGGACGACACCGAGCTGTCGGGGCCGACGGTGATCTCGACGGGGACGCTCCGGGAGGTCGCGTCGTGGTTCGACGGGGTGACCGTCGACTCGATGCGTCGCCGCCTGCGCGCGAACGTCGAACTCGCGAGCGACGAACCCTTCTTCGAGGACCGACTGGTCGGGGAACCGGGCGAGCGCGTCCGCGTACGCGTCGGCGACGCCGACCTGCTCGGGGTCAACCCCTGCCAGCGCTGTGTCGTCCCATCGAGGGATCCCGATACAGGCGAGGAACTCGACGGCTTCCGCACGCGGTTCATCCGGAAGCGCGAGGAGACGATGCCCGAGTGGAGCGGCGGCGGGCGGTTCGACCACGCCTTCCGGCTGATGGTGAACACCGTCGTTCCGGAGGCCAGCGTGGGGGAGACGCTCCGCGTCGGCGACGAGGTGCGGATCCTCGATACCGAACCGGAGTAGGAGGAGACCGGCCACGGCGTGCCCGGATCGCGGCCGAAGCTCTCGCGGAGACAATCATCACGGTCGCGGACGGGGGAGCCGACTCCACGAGCCAGTCCCGTCCCGGCGAAGAACGGACTCTACCCTTCGTGTTCCTCGTACTCCTCGGGGGTGTACGTCTTGATCTCCAGGGCGTGCACGTCCCGGGTCATCGCGTCTCCGACGGCGTCGTACACCATCTCGTGCTGCTGGACGAGCGACTTCCCCTCGAACGCCGGCGAGACGACGACGGCCGCGAAGTGGGCGTCCTCGTGGTCGGGGTCGGGCGCCCGCGGCGTCGTGACGGTCGCCTCGCAGTCCTCGATGCCGGCCTCGATGGCCTCCTCCACGTCGGCGGCGGTCATGCTCATGGACGGGGGTGGACGTGCGCCGGGGAAAAAGCGGTCGGTGGCGGCGGCGGGTGCCGGCCGGTCCGCGTCGATCCCGACGGGCTTACGACCCGATGCCGGGATCGGTCCCGCGTGAGTCCGACCGAGCGTGACGACGACCCCGTCGAGGCCGTCCGCGAGCGGCTGCTGGCCGACCACGGCCCGCTGTTCGACGCCGTCGACGCCTGCGCCGACGCCGTGGCCGCGCGGTGGGAGACGACCGGACCCGACGGCCGCCCGGCGACAGCCGACCGCGACGCGGTGGTGCCGGCCATGTGCGGGGCGCTCGCGGCCGCGGACGCGCTCGACCGGCTCCCGGGGTTGCTCGCGACCGGCGCGGACGCGCTCGGCGTCGACCTCCCGGCCTCGCCCGTCGCGGCGCCGCCGTACCTGGTCGTGACCGCGACCGGGCCCGTCGTCCGCGCGACGCTCCCCGGCGCGGGTCGGCTCGTCGTCTCCGTCCGCGTCTTCGCCGTCGACCGCGCCGGCGAGGAGCCGGCGTACCGCCGGATCGACGCGACCGCACGGGAGGCCCTCTCCGTCGAACTCCGGTAGGGCGGGGTCGTCGGGACGGAGCGGTGCGGCACGGGGACGGGGGGACACCTGTGGAGTTTTCACCCGCGCCGCGGACGGGACGGGTGTGACCGAGATCGTCGACTACGAGCTGTACGCGGTGCCGCCGCGATAGCTGTTCCTGAAACTGGAGTGCGCCGACGGGTCCGTCGGGTGGGGCGAGCCGGTCGACGGCGGGCGCGACGCCGTCCTGCAGGACGACTTCCTCCCCGACTACCGCGAGCGGCGCGGGGAGTAGCCCGGCCGCGCCGGTTCGGGAGCATCGCGGCCGGCAGGGCGCCGGTCCCGCCGCGACTCCGGCGGACGTTTACCGGACCGTCCCGTACGCCCGTCCATGGAGCCGGACGAGGTCCGCCGCGACTGGGCCGAGCGCGAGGGGGACTACTCCCCACGCTACTACGCCGAGAAGGGGCCCGACGGGACGAGCGAGGCGCTCCGCTCGGCGATCGAGTTCTACGCCGGCGACGACGCCGCGGTCCTTGAGATCGGGTGCGGCTCCGGCCGGCACCTCGAACACCTCCGCAGGAACGGCGTCGACGACCTCGCGGGCGTCGACATCAACGACGAGTCCTTCGGCGTCATGGGCGAGTACTTCCCCGACCTCGCGGCGACGGGCACGTTCCACACGGGCGCCATCGAGGACGTCCTCCCCGAGTTCGCGGACGACGAGTTCGACGCCGTCTACTCGGTCGAAACGCTCCAGCACGTCCACCCCGAGGACACCTGGGTGTTCGAGGAGGTCGTCCGGGTCTGTTCGGACCTGCTCGTCACCGTCGAGAACGAGGGCAACGGCGCGCGGCGCGGCCGCGAGGGCGCCGAGGTCAGCTACGTCGACGACGAGTTCCCGCTGTACCACCGGAACTGGAAGGAGGTGTTCTCCGAGTTGGGAGCCGTGCAGGTGGTGAAGGAGCCGAGCGACCGGGACACGCTGCGGGCGTTCCGGGTGGTGTAGTCGGACGGGCGGAGCGGGCACCGCTCCGCCGGTTCTCCGAGGGCTCGTTCGCCACGCTCCGCCGTTGCGACGAGGTCTCCTTCGCCACGCTCACTCGCCGTGTTACTGGGCGGCTCGGCCCGAGGACCTCGCCGTTCACGAGACCTCCGGTCTCGTGAGCTCACAAATCGCGGAGCGATTTGTGAACGCCGTTACTCCGAGATTCGCGGCGTTGCCGCGAATCTCGTTCACTTCCCCTCGAACTCCGGCTCCTCGTCGGACATGAACGCCATCACGCCCTCCATCACGTCGTCCGTGCTCATCAGCTGACCGAACGCCTGCGCCTCGATCTCCAGCCCGGCGTCGGTGTCGTCGCGCCCGGCGAGCATCGCGCGCTTCGTGTAGCGCTGGGCGACCGGCGGACCGGCCGCCAGATCCGCCGCCAGCTCCATCGCGCGCTCCTCGAGGTCCTCGTTCGGGACGACCTCGTTCACGAAGCCGTACCGTTCCATCGTCTCCGCGTCGTAGCGCTCGGCGGTGAAGATGATCTCCTTCGCGCGGCCCTCGCCGACGATGTGCCGGAGGCGCTGGGTGCCGCCCCACCCCGGCATGATCCCGATGTTGTGCTCGGGCTGGGCGAACTCGGAACGCTCGGAGGCGACCCGGAGGTCCGCGCAGGTGGCGAACTCCATCCCGCCGCCGAGACAGTAGCCGTCGACGCCGGCGACGACCGGCACGTCGCACGCCTCGAACTTCCCGAACGTGGCCTGCCCCTTCCGCGAGAGCTCGACCACCTCGAGGGGGTCGCCGCCGCCGGCGGCCAGGCTCTGGACGTCCGCCCCCGCGGAGAAGGCGCGTTCGCCCTCCCCGGTCACGAGCACCGCGCGCACCTCCTCGTCGGCGTCCAGTTCGTCGATCGCGGTGCCGAGTTCGTCGAGGAGCTCGCCGGAGATCGTGTTCATCCGGTGGGGCCGGTCGAGGACGACGTGTCCGACGCGCCCCTCGCGCTCGACCCGGATCGTCTCGAAGTCGAGGGCGTCGTCGTCCCCGTCGCCGCCGGCGTCGCGGAAGCCGCGCCCCTCCTCCACCAGGTCGCGGAGGTACGGGACGGCCTCGTACCGCTCGGCCCCCGTCTCGTCGTGGCGTTCGTCGAGCGTCGAGAGCAGCGCGTCGAGGCCCTCGTCGTCGGCCATCCTCGCGGGACCGTCGGGGAAGCCCGCCCCGAGCTTCACGGCCTGATCGATGTCGTCCGCGTCGGCCACGTCGTCGCCGATCAGGCCGGCCACCTCGTTGGCCATGACGGCGAGCAGCGTGCGCTGGACCGACTCGGAGACGGCGTCGGAGGGGACCTCGGCGCCGCCGTTCTCGTAGTCGTAGAAGCCCTCGCCGGTCTTCTTCCCGAGCGTCTCGTTCTCGACCTTCTCGGTCAGCAGCGGGCACGGCTCGTAGGCGTCGCCGAGCACGTCGTGCATGTACTCCAGCACGTGGACGCCCACGTCGATCCCGACCTGGTCCGCCAGCTCGAAGCTCCCCATCGGGAGCCCCATGCCGTACTTCGTCGTGGAGTCGATCCCCTCGACGGTCGCCTCGCCCTCGTGGACGAGCCACGCCGCCTCGTTCATCAGCGGGACGAGCACCCGGTTCACGATGAAGCCGGGCGAGTCCTTGCGGACGCGGACGGGCGTCTTGCCCATCCGCTCGGCCACGCTCTCCACCAGATCGAGCGTCTCCTCGGCCGTGTGGGCGCCCGCGATGACCTCGACGAGCTGCATCCGCACCGGCGGGTTGAAGAAGTGCATGCCGCAGAAGCGCTCCTCGCGGTCGGTCACCTCCGACAGCTCGGTGATCGAGAGGCTGGAGGTGTTCGACGCGAACACCGCGCGGTCGGGGGCGTGTTCCTCCACCTCCGCGTACACGTCCTTCTTGACGTCCATCTTCTCGGGCACCGCCTCGATCACTAGGTCGGCGTCGGCGACGGCGTCCTCGACGGGGACCACCGGCGAGACGCGCTCCAGCGCCGCGTCGGCGTCGGACTCGGAGATCTGGTCCTTCTCGGCCAGCTTCCCGAGCGACCACTCGATCTGGTCGTAGCCCTTCCGGACGAACTCCTCGTTGATGTCCCGCATGTTCACCTCGTACCCGGCGAGGGCGGCGACCTCCGCGATGCCGTGACCCATGTTTCCGGCGCCGAGCACCGCGACCGTCTCTACGTCATCAACGTCCATGGTGATCGCGTCGGAGGGGCCCCGATTCAACGTTTCCCTCCGCTCCGACGCCAACACGGCGCCCGTTTCCCGGAGTTCCCGTTTCCCCGCGTCGGAGCCCCCCGCGTCGGCGGTCGGCGTCCGCCCCCGTGGGCCCAGGACCCCCGGCGGTCGGCGCAACCAGCTCGCCGGCGCCGAAAGCCGTTTCTCGCGGGCGCTCCCACCCGGTCGTATGCCAGTCGACTCCGACGCCGACGCGTTCGCCGACCTCGCGCCGGCCGACCGCGAGGCGCTCGACGCGCTCCGGACCGACGACCTGCTCGGGCCGGTGATCGAGCGACACGGCCCGCTGACGATCGAGCCGGCCGAGGACCCCTTCGAGCGGCTCGTCGTCTCGATCCTCCGCCAGCAGGTGTCGATGGCCTCCGCGGAGGCGACGCGCGAGCGCCTGTTCGACGCCGTCGAGGTCACCCCGGACGGGATCCTCGCGGCCGAGGAGGCGACGCTGAAGGACGCCGGCCTCTCGCGGCAGAAGACCCGCTACGTCCGCAACGTCGCCGAGGCGTTCGCGGAACACGGGTGGGACCGCGAGGCGTTCGCCGCGATGAGCGACGACGAGGTGCGCGAGGAGCTCACCGCGATCACCGGCGTCGGCGAGTGGACCGCGAACATGCAGCTGCTGTTCACGCTGGGGCGCCCCGACGTGTTCCCGGTCGGCGACCTCGGGATCAGGAAGGGAATGGAGGAGCTGTACGGGCGCGACATGTCCCGCGCGGAGATGGTCTCCGAGGCGGAGCGCTGGGCGCCGTACCGCAGCTACGCCTCGCTGTACCTGTGGCGCGCGAAGGAGGACATCGCCGCGAGCGTCGACGAGGTCCGCGGGGACGGCTCGGCGTAGCCGGCCACGGTCGCGGCCGTCCCCGTCGGCGTCGCCACTCGCGGCGAGTGAGAACGGAGAGACGGGGAAGCGCCGTTACAGCTCGACGGCTTCCTTGTTCCCGAGCGACTCGGGCACGGTGAACCGGATGCTCGTGGTCGCGCCGGCCATCGTGTTGATCTTGACCGTCACCTCGTCGCCCTCCGAGAGGTCGCTCCCCGCGAACTCCGACACCTCGAACACGAGGTTCAGGCGGTCGTCCGCGTCGTTGAGGACGTTGCTGGAGCCGTCAGCGTCCTTGACCGGCTCGTAGGAGAACTCCTGGCCCACGGTCCCGTCGCTCAGCGTGCCGTAGGTCCCCGTGGAGTTCGCGGTCAGCTGGTACGTCCCGCTGTTGCCGATCCAGGTGACGGTGGCGTTGTGAATGTCGATCTCGCCGGCGCCGGGCGCCTGCGTCACCGTCACGTTCACGATGTCGATCGTTCCGCTGCCGGTGACGTTGCCGACGGTGGCGACCTCCTGGACGCGGTCGCTGACCTGCTTGCTCGACTGTTGACCGGTCTCTTGAGACTTGCTCTGGAGGAAGCCGGCGGTGTTGATCAGGACGCCGGCGGCGATCGCCGCCACCAGCACCATCGCGATGAACACGATGAGCGTCCCGATGCCCACCTGCCCGCGCTCCTCCTCGTCCGTGATGAATTCGAACATTGGTTGGTTGCTCCCACCCGCTCGCGACGAACGAACCGGGCGGCGTACCTCGACCGGCGGCGAGGACGTAGATATACCTTCGGCGCCGGTTTTCAGAACAGATAGCGTCCGGGCGCTCGGGCCGTTCGGCTCGGGAGCGATCGGAACGGCCGGGAACGGTGGATACCGAGCGGAAGAAGCGCCGTCGAGCCGCCGTCGCCGGGCGCGGTCGGCGTTACTCCTCGTCGTCGTCGCTGTCGTCTTTCATCTCCTGCAGCTGCGAGACCAGGTCGTCGGTCGAGGCGCCGGCCTCGAAGCTCGCCTTCCCGTCGTGGTCGTTCTCGTGGGCGTCGACGGTCGACCCGTCGCCGGCCTCGCCGCCGTCGTTCTGCTGTCGTTCCTGCTCGGACTCGTCGTAGCTCCCGAAGCCCATGGGGGAACCGGGGACGCCGAGAGGGAAAAGCGGTCCGGCCGGGAGGCGGCGTGCGAGCGCGTGCCGTGACGGGGGCGCGACTACTCCTCGAGGCCCTCCTCCTCCTCCTCGTCGCGTTCCGCGTCCCGCCCCTCGTCGACCCGCTTCTGGACGTCGACGCGGTAGTGCTGGAGGATGTCGCGCCCGAGGAGCACGGGGTACTCCATGTGGGAGCGGTCCTCGACGCTCGCGGTGACGGTGTGCTGTTCGCCGCCGATGCCGACGACGAGGTCGACGACGGGGCGGGCCTTCCCGGACTTGACCGACCCCGACTTCACGCGGGTCATGCTCTTGATCGGGCCCGCGCCGATATCCGCGGCCAGCGACGTGTCGATCGACGAGCGCGTCGCGCCGGTGTCGGACTTCGCGTACGCCTCCGTGGAGCCCTGCGTGCCGGCGACCCGGACCTGCTCGATGTAGCCGATGGTCGGCACTTCGCCGTCGTTGATGCGGTGCTCGGGCGGCATGCACGAGGGCCGCGAGTCGTCGAGCACCGCGGACAGCTCCGCGACTCGCTCGTCGTCGACGCTCCCCCCGCCGCGCTCGATGGCGAGCCGGGCGATGTGGGGCGCGGGCGAGCGGCCGCTGGCCTTGAATAGCCCCTTGAACCCGGCGGTGGGGTTGACCTCCAACACGTACCAGCCGTCGTACCCCTGAACGAGGTCGACGCCGGCGTAGTCGAGGCCGATAGTGTCGGTCGCCGCCAGCGCCATCTCGCGGACCTCGTCGTCGAGCGAGTCGGTGGCGTCCTCCACGTCGCCCCCGAGCGCGACGTTGGTGCGCCAGTCGCCGTCGGGGGCGTAGCGGTTCATCGCGCCGACGACCTCGCCGCCGACGACGTACACCCGGGTGTCGTGGTGGCGGGAGTCGTCGCGGTCGATCAGCTCCTGGAGGAACGCCTGTCGGTTCCCGACCATCGGGTTCACCGGCTCGGTAAGGTCGACCTTCCAGGTGCCGCCGCCGTGGGTTCCGATCGCGGTCTTGTAGACGCCCTCCTCGCCGAAGCGCTCGCGGCCGGCGTTGAGGCGGTCGTTCGACAGCGCCAGCAGCGCGTCGGGGACGCGGACGCCGGCCTCCGCGAGCGCGACCGCCGAGGCGAACTTGTGCATCGCAGTCAGCACGGCCGAGGGGTCGTTGAGGACGGGCCGCGCGCGGCCGAAGGTGTGGGCGAGGCCGAGCCCCTCCGCCGGCTGTTCGATGTTCGAGAGGAGCATCCTGTTGGCGACCACGTCCACGTCGGGCTCGACGGTCACCTCGCCGTCGGTGACGTCGACGGCGGCGTTCTCGCGGCGGAGCCACTCCGGCTCGTGACCGAGCGCCTCGACGGCGTTGCAGATGGCTTTCGACTCCTTGCTCGTGTGCAGGGATAGCACGCCGACGCGTACCGGGTCCTCGCTCATACCGATTCGACTCGGCGGCGACGCCTAAGGTGTCCCGGTCGCTCGGGCCCCTGACTGAGTCGGACACGCACGGTCGGTTCCGCTGCTCGGGCCGGCGGCGCCGGCGGGCCGGACTCTCCGGCGCGCCGCTGTGGGATGGTTTATCCCCGCGGGTCGCAGAGGGCGGGTATGAGCGACGACGGCTCCTTCACCTACAACGGGGGGAGGGTGGCGCCGGGGGAGCGACAGAACATCCGGTTCGTGGTGTCCGAGACGTACCTCGGCGACCCGGTCCGCATCCCCGTGACGGTCATCAACGGCGAGGCGGACGGCCCGACGGCGTTCCTCTCGGCGGCCGCCCACGGCGACGAACTCAACGGCATCGAGGTGGTTCGGGAGGTGGCCCACGAGTGGGACCTCGCGGACCTGGCGGGCACGCTGATCTGCCTGCCGGTGATGAACGTTCCCGCGTTCCTCGCCCAGCAGCGCTACCTCCCGGTGTACGACCGCGACCTGAACCGGTCGTTCCCCGGCTCCCCGGACTCCACGAGCGCCAAGCGGATGGCGGCCCGCATCTACACGAACTTCATCGAGCCGTGCGACCTCGGGCTCGACTTCCACACGTCGACGCGGGGCCGGACGAACATGGTCCACGCCCGGGCCGACATGGCCGACGAGGCCACCGCCAGGCTCGCGCGGGCGTACGGGACGAACGTCATCATCGACAGCGACGGCTCCTCGGGGATGCTCCGGACCGAGGCCGTCGCCGACGGCATCCCCGCCATCACCGTCGAGATGGGCGAGGCTCACCGCTTCCAGCGCGGGCTCATCGACGAGGCGCTGGCGGGCGTGCGCTCGGTGTTCGCCGAGTACGGGATGCTCTCGGCCGAGTCGGTCCGCTGGCCGGGGTGGCGCACCGTCATCACCGAGGAGCGCGAGAAGACGTGGCTGCGCGCCGACGCCGGCGGCATGGTAGACATGCACTTCGAGCGCGGCTCGCTCGTCCACGAGGGCGACACCGTCTGCACGATCACGAACCCGTTCAAGAACGACAACGCCCCCGTCGAGGCGCCGTTCACCGGCCTGCTCGTCGGCGTGCTGGAGAACCCCGTCGTCTACCCCGGGAACCCGCTGTGTCACCTGGTCGAACTGGACGAGCGCACCCGGCGGGTGGTCGAGATGGAGCAGAGCCCGCCCGGCGGCGCGAACTGACGCCGGATCGGAAGCGGTCCGTCGTCGCTCCCGCGGGCCGCCGCGGCGTGACTGCCGGACTCGGCCTCACGGTCCGGGGCACCCCCCTCCTCCGTCACTCGATCACGCGCAGGTCCGGGCTCACGACCACCTGTCCGTCTCCGGACGGGGGATCGAAGGCGACGGCCCCGTCCTCCCGGGCGGTCGGCGTCCACGCGAGGAACGACCCGAATCGGTCCCACGCGGCGGCCGTCCCCCCCGCATCGCCCGCGACCGCGGGCCCGGTCCACGTCCCGTCGCCGGTCGCGTCGACGTCGTCGGCGCCGGGGTTGCCGAACAGCGGGTGGCTCACCCGCCCCCGGCCGCACGTCTCGCACACCAGTTCCGCGAGGAGGGGAGACGCGGTCTCGCACTCCGGGCAGATGCCGCTCGGACCGGGGTCGTGATCGGGACAGCGGCGGAGGCGGCCGTCGACCTCGCCGCCGCACTCCAGGCAGACGCCCTCGAACATCGGCCGGAGACGTCGCTCGAACACGCGGTGGGCGCGCTCGAACAGCGGGGTCGGGTCCAGATCCTCGACGACGGCCGGCGGGAGCACGATCCCCGTGACCGTCCCCTCGGGACACTCGTCGGCGCCGAACAGCCCCGCGCACTCCGAACAGCAGGCGAACAGGTGGTGGTCGCCGTAGGTGACGCGGACGCGAGCGTCACAGAGGGGACACCGCGCCGCGACCGGCGCGGCGTCGAGGTCGGCGTCGCCGTCGACGACGCCGCGTTCGAGCAGGCGGACCGTCTCCCGGCCGGGCTCGCGGAGCCGGTAGCCCTCCGGGGTCTTCTCGACGAACCGGCCGGTGAGCTTCCCGAGGTGGTAGCTGAACTTCCCGCTGTCGCGCTCGCCGACGGCGCGCCGGAGGTCGCTGTACGCCATCGCGTCCTCGCGCGGACCCGCCCTGGCCTCCCGTTCCGCGAGCGCGCGCAGGATAGCGAGCCGGAGGCCGTCCCCGAGGAACGAGAACGCCGCCTCGGCCGGCTCGGTCGATGGATCGCTCACGGAACAGCGTTCGTTCGGACCGACATAATCGTACCTGACGAGCGACAGGTGTCGCCGCCGCGTCGCTCGCGGGCGTCGGTGTGCGAGTACGTCACGTAACTACTATACCACCGTGGACCCGAGCCACGGTACGTATGAGCCAGTCGTATGACAGGGGCCTCGTCGAGGACTTCGGCCGGTGGCGGGAGTTCTCGGCGGGGATGTGGGCGTGGGTGTTCCACAAGTTCACGGGCTGGGTGCTCGTGGGCTACCTGTTTACCCACATCGCCGTGCTGAGTACCGCCATCTCCGCGGCCGGGCAGACCCAGGCCATCGCGGCCGAGAACGACGTGTACACCACAGTCATCACCACGCTGGAGAGTCTGCTGGTCGTCCGGATCCTCGAGGTCGGCCTGCTCGCGGTCGCCGTCTTCCACATCCTGAACGGCTGCCGTCTGCTCCTGGTCGACCTGGGAGTCGGGCTGGAGAGCCAGGACAAGAGCTTCTACGCGTCGCTAATCTTGACGGGCGCCATCGTGGTCGCGTCGGTCCCGACGTTCCTCGCGGGGGTGTTCTGACATGGCCGAGCGCTACTCCTCGTTCGAGAGGGGCGGACGGCGATGGCTGTGGCAGCGCATCACCGCGGCGTTCCTCGTGGTGGTGCTCGCGTTCCACTTCTTCCTGCTCCACTTCGTCAACCACGCCGACGAGGTGACGTTCGCGATGTCGAGCGCGCGGATGACGGACCTCACCTACTACTCGCTGATGGTGCTGTTCCTGATCACCGCGACGTTCCACGGCGTCAACGGCGTCTACAACGCCCTGGAGAACCAGGGGCTGACGGGCACGAAGAAGCGGGTAGTCAAGTACACGCTGATCGCGGCGAGCCTGGTGCTCGTCGTGCAGGGGATCCGCACCGCGAACGCCTGGGCGGGGTTCCCCACCTTCTGACAATGAGCACGCACGTACCCGAACCGGAGACGGAGACCGAGGAGGAGACCCGGACCGACCGCGAGGAGCCGCTGCCGCCCGCACAGGAGGAGCGGATGCGCGAGAAGGCGGAGGCGCGCGCCGACCGCGAGGAGCGCGCCCGGCGCGAGGCCGAGGAGCGCGCGGACGCCGAGGAGGACACCTACCACCTCAAGGTGTTCCGCTTCGACCCCGAGGTCGAGGGCAAACAGGAGCCGCGGTTCGACGACTTCCACGTCCCGTTCAAGCAGGGGATGACCGTCCTCGACGCGCTCATCTACGCCCGCGACACGTTCGACTCCTCGCTCACGTTCCGACACTCCTGCCGGCAGGCGATCTGCGGGTCGGACGCCCTGTTCATCAACGGCTCCCAGCGCCTCGGCTGCAAGACGCAGCTGTCGGACCTGGAGGAGCCGGTGCGCGTCGAGCCGCTCCCGCACGCGGACGTCGAGAAGGACCTGGTCGTCGACATGGACCACTTCTACGACCAGATGGAGGCGGTCGAGCCGTACTTCGACGCCGACGAGCTCCCCGACGGCGAACTGGAGGAACAGCGCCAGACGCGGGAGAACCGCGAGAAGGTGAAGATGTCCACGCGGTGCATCTGGTGCGGCGCCTGCATGTCCTCGTGCAACATCGCCGCGGGCAACAACGAGTACCTCGGCCCGGCGGCGATCAACAAGGCGTACCGCTTCGCCATGGACGAGCGCGAGGGCGAGGACCGCAAGCAGCACCGGCTCAACATCCTCGAACAGGAGAACGGCGTCTGGCGGTGTCAGACCCAGTTCTCGTGCACCGAGGTGTGCCCGAAGGACATCCCGCTGACCGAGCACATCCAGGAGCTCAAGCGCGAGGCGGTCAAGAGCAACCTGAAGTTCTGGTAGGCTCGCCCGGCTCAACGCCCCGAATCGGCACGCGATTGAAGTAGCCCGAACCCCAAGCGGACCCGACGACGGACCCGGGGTTCGGCGGACGCGCGGACGAACACCGAACGCAGCACACACGCGACACAGGACACACGACACATGTACGAACACGACGTCATCGTTGTCGGCGCCGGCGGCGCGGGACTCCGCGCAGCCATCGCCGCCCAGGAGGAAGGCGCGGACGTGGCCATCGTCTCGAAGCTCCACCCGGTGCGAAGCCACACCGGGGCCGCGGAGGGCGGCATCAACGCCGCCCTGCGCGAGGGGGACTCGTGGGAGGACCACGCCTACGACACGATGAAGGGGTCGGACTACCTCGGCGACGCCCCCGCCATCGAGACGCTCTGTAAGGACTCCCCGAAGGAGGTCATCCAGCTGGAACACTGGGGGATGGCGTTCTCCCGCGAGGAGGACGGCCGCGTCTCCCAGCGACCGTTCGGCGGCCTCTCGTTCCCGCGGACGACGTACGCGGGCGCCGAGACCGGCCACCAGCTGCTCCACACCATGTACGAGCAGCTCGTCAAGCGCGGCATCACCGTCTACGACGAGTGGTACGTCTCGGACCTCGCGGTCACCGACGAGGACCGCCCCGAGGACCGCACCTGCCACGGCGTCGTCGCCTACGACATCCAGAGCGGCGAGCTGTCGGGCTTCCGCGCGAAGGAGGGCGTCATCCTCGCGACCGGCGGGCTCGGCCAGGTGTTCGACCACACCACCAACGCCGTCGCCAACACCGGCGACGGCGTGGCGATGGCCTACCGCGCGGGCGTCCCCATCGAGGACATGGAGTTCATCCAGTTCCACCCGACGAGCCTGCCCAGCACGGGCGTGCTCATCTCCGAGGGCGTCCGCGGCGAGGGGGGCATCCTCTACAACTCGGAGGGCGAGCGGTTCATGTTCGAGTACGGCTACGCGAGCAACGACGGGGAGCTGGCCTCCCGCGACGTCGTCGCCCGCGCGGAGCTGAACGAGGTGAACGAGGGCCGCGGCATCGACGACGAGTACGTCCACCTCGACATGCGCCACCTCGGCGAGGACCGCATCGTCGACCGCCTGGAGAACATCCTCCACCTCGCGAAGGACTTCGAGGGCGTCGACGGCCTCGAGGAGCCGATGCCGGTCAAGCCCGGCCAGCACTACGCGATGGGCGGGATCGAGACCGACGAGAACGGCGAGACGTGCATCGAGGGGCTGTACGCCGCCGGCGAGTGCGCCTGCGCCTCGGTCCACGGCTCGAACCGCCTCGGCGGCAACGCGCTGCCGGAGCTCATCGTCTTCGGCAAGCGCGCCGGCACGCACGCCGCGGGCGGCGAGCTCGAGGAGGCGCGGATCGAGACGGGCCAGCGCGGCGAGTACGAGCTCGGGGAGGTCGACACCCCGGTCCGGCCCGGCGAGGTCGAGCCCGCGGGCGCCGAGGGCGACGCCGTCGCGGACGGCGGGGTCGCCGCCGACACCGCCTCGATGTCCGGCACCGACGTAGTCGAGCACGCGGTCAAGCGCGAGCGCGAGCGCGTCCGCGAGCTGATGGACCGCGAGGACGGCGTCCAGCACGCCGAGATCCGCTCGGACGTCCAGGAGACGATGACCCAGCACGTGAACGTCTTCCGGGAGGAGGAGGGCCTCAAGCGGGCGCTCGAGGACATCGCGGCGGCGCGCGAGCGGTACCGGGACGTGTTCGTGAAGGACCCCTCGCGGACGTTCAACACGGACCTGATCCAGACCATCGAGACGCGCAACATCCTCGACCTCGCGGAGGCGATCACCCTCGGCGCGCTCGCGCGCGAGGAGTTCCGCGGCGCCCACTGGCGCGCCGAGCACACCGAGCGCAGGGACGACGAGTGGCTCAAGCACACGATGCTGTCGTGGAACGAC
Organism: Halobaculum sp. EA56; assembly: GCF_051195075.1. NCBI lineage: Archaea > Methanobacteriati > Methanobacteriota > Halobacteria > Halobacteriales > Haloferacaceae > Halobaculum > Halobaculum sp. EA56. The sequence goes on along the minus strand of NZ_JBNTJX010000021.1, from coordinate 12,158 downwards.
GGCGACCCCGAACTGTGGTACAAGCCGGTCATCCTCGAGGGCGAGGACAAGGAGTACGAGCCGAAGATCCGGTCGTACTGACGGAACCGACCCGGCCCGGCCGGACCCCCCCGCCACCGCCGGCCGACGCCGCCCGGGGCCTCCCGGCGACCCCGATTCTCCCGCCCCCGTTCGCCGTCAGGAGTCGAAATCGACGGCCGTTCCCGGGACGAACTATATTTACTCACTGTCGCGTAATTCGGTCACACCCACGGAAACCGGCACGAACGGCCGTCAGCGAATATTTCGACGTGTGTCGTACAGAGGTTTTACGTACGTCGAAGCGCTGGATGCGTTCAAGATGGCTACGACGCACGCGGACGCGGTCGAGGAGACGGCCGAGACGCCGATGACGCAGCTTCCGGACGGGGTCTCGTCCCCCCGGGCGAAGCTGGTGTACCTGTATCTGGCGACCCACGGCGCCGTCCCCGAGGACGACCTGTGTGAGGGGCTGTCGATGAAGCGCATCTCCCTGTACTCCATCCTGAAGACGCTCCGCGAGGCCGGCCACGTGGAGAAGACGGGCGGGCGGTACGCGCTGGCGTAGCGACGGGGGGACGCGACTCCGCCGTCGCTGCGGGCGGGCCCGCAGTGCCCGCGTTACCCGCCGAGGAAGTCCTTGCGGACCTGTTCGTCGTTCAGCAGCGCCTCGCCCGTGTCGACGTAGGCGTTCTCGCCGTTGACGAGGACGTAGCCGCGGTCGCACCGGCGCAGCGCCTCCTTGGCGTTCTGCTCGACCATGAGGACCGCGGTGCCGTCGTCGTTGATGCGGTCGATGCGGTCGAACATCTCGTCGACCAGGTCCGGCGCGAGGCCGGCGCTCGGCTCGTCCAGCAGCAGGAGGTCGGGGTCGAGCATGAGCGCCCGGCCCATCGCGAGCATCTGGCGCTGGCCGCCGGACATCGAGCCGGCGCGCTGGTCCGAGCGCTCCCGAAGGATCGGGAACCGGTCGTAGATGAGTTCGATCTGGTCCTCGGGCACCTCGTCGAGGATGTACGCGCCCATCTCCAGGTTCTCGCGCACCGAGAGGCTCTCGAAGATGTTGTCGTTCTGGGGGACGTACCCGATCCCCTCGTGGATGATGTCCTCGGGCCGGAGCCCGTGGATCGGCGTGCCGGCGAACTCGATGCTCCCGCCCATGTAGGTGGTCAGCCCGAAGACGGACTTCATCACCGTCGACTTCCCCGCCCCGTTGGGGCCGACGACGGTGACGTACTCGCCGTCGCCCACGTCCAGGTCCACGTCCGTGAGTATCTGGAGGTCGCCGTAGCCGGCGTCCAGGTCGCGCACTTGCAGGAGGCTCTCCTCCGGGAGCGGCGCGTCGCCGGGGCGGGCGGCGCCGGTGGAGTCGCCGGGGTCGACGGCGTCCCGCTCGGCCTCGTTCTCCTCGCGGGTCGGTTCACTCCCCGCCCGATCCGAAGCCGCCCCCCGGTCGGCCTCGACTTCTCGCGGGGCGCGCTGCTCCCCGCTCGATTCAGCGGGACCCTCACTCCGTTCGTGTCCCCCGGCCTTACGGGTCGCTTCGCTCCCCGATCGGTTCGAGGACTCCCGTCGGTCGTCCTCGCTACTCATACGTCGCCCCCGAGGTACGCCTCGACGACCCGCTCGTCGTCGGTGATCTGGTCGGGGGTGCCCTCCGCGAGTACCGACCCCTGGTGCATGACGATGACGTGTTCGCAGTTGTCCATGATGACGTCCATGTCGTGTTCCACGAGCAGGAACGTGTTCCCCCGCTCGCGGAGCTCGTGGATCCGGTCGAGCAGCTTCTCCTCCAGCGTCGGGTTGACGCCGGCGAGCGGTTCGTCCAGCAGCACCATCTCCGGGTCGGTCATCAGCGCGCGCGCCATCTCCAGCAGCTTGCGCTGGCCCCCCGAGAGGTTGCCCGCGTACTCCTCGGCGAGGTGGTCGATCTCGAAGAACTCCAGCTGTTCCCACACCCGTTCGAGCAGCTCCTCCTCCTGGCGGACGACCCGGTCGCGGAGCCCGGGCAGCACCGAGTAGCTGAGCCGCTCGCCCACCTGCGCCTGCGGGGCGAGCATCATGTTCTCCAGCACGGTCATCTCCGGCAGCTCGCGGGCGATCTGGAACGTCCGCACGAGTCCCTGCTGGGCCACCTCGTGGGTGGCCATCCCCGTGATGTCCTCGCCGCGGAACGTCACCCGTCCCGCGGTGGGCTCGTGGACGCCCGTGATGCAGTTGAACGTCGTCGACTTCCCGGCGCCGTTCGGGCCGATCAGCCCCGTCAGCGACCCCTCCGCGACCGAGAAGCTCGCGTCGTCGACGGCGACGATGCCGCCGAACGTCTTGCGGAGGTTCTCGACGACGAGCGGGTGCCCCTCCCTGTCGCGGGCACCCTCGGCGGCCGCCTCCCGGGCGTCGCCGTCGGGGTCGGGTTCCGCGGACTGTTCCTCCGTTACGGTGTCGGTCGCGGTGGGTTCGGTCTCGGTGCTCATTGGCTCTCCCCGTCGGAGTGATCGTCGCTCGCGGTCGCCGCGTCGGTTCCGTCGGCTCCGCCGTCGGCGACCGGGTCGGCCGCGGCCGTCCCGCCCGGACCGCCGGCGCCCCTCGCCGGCCGCGTCAGCGGGATCGCCGCCGCCTCCTCCTTGCGGTGGCCGAGCAGTCCCTCCGGGCGGGTCTGCATCAGCACCACGAGGATGACGCCGACGAGGACGAACCGGAGCGCCGAGATGTTCCCGAGCAGGAACGCGAGGAACGGGAGCACCTCGCCCTCGACGAACGGCGCGATCGCCGCCGGGAACGTGCTGGGCGTGTCGCCGAACTCGACGTAGTTCGTGACGACCCGGCGCAGGTACACCGGCCCCTGCCAGATGAGCCCGGCGAACAGCGCGCCGCCGAGCACGCTGCCGGTGTTCGAGCCGGCGCCGCCGATGATGAGCGCGACCCAGATGTAGAAGGTGAGGATCGGCCGGAACGCGCCGGGGTTGGTGAACCCCTGGCTCCCCTGCCAGAGGATGCCGCCCAGCCCCATCAGCCCGCAGCCGAACATGAACGCGACGATCTTGAACCGCCGCGTGTCCTTCCCGAGCGCCTGCGCGACGAGTTCGTCCTCGCGGATCGCCTTCAGCACGCGGCCGAACGGGGAGTTGCCCGTGCGGACGAGCAGGAGGTAGAACAGCCCGACGAAGCCCGCGAGGACGACGACGTACGCCCAGTTGAGGATCACGGGCTGCTGGACCGCCAGGTCCAGCGTGAACGCCGGGAGCTTCACGACGCCGAGCCAGTACGACTCCGGCGGGATCAGCTCCACACGGAGCCCCGCGAACAGCGGGAACAGCACCGTCCCGAGCAAGGCCGGCTCGGCGGCCGGGCCGAACCCCTCGTAAAAGAGGAGCCGGAGGGGGTTCCCGGGCATCGTGATCCCGGTTGCGCCGCCGGTTCCGGTCGTGACGCCCGCGACGGTGAACTCCTGCAGCGCCGTCGACTTCAGCGTGATCCGGATGATCTCCGAGAGCGCGACCGTGACGATGGCGAAGTAGTCCGCGCGGAGCCGAAGCGCCGGCAGCGCCGCGATCAGCCCGACGAACGCCGCCGCCAGCATCCCGCCGAGGATCCCGATCGGGAGCGGCAGCCCGAACCCGGGGACCCCCGTCGGCCCGGGGTCCGGCGAGCCCGAGAGGATCGCCATCGTGTACACGCCGACCGCCATGAACCCCGCGATGCCGATGTTGAACACGCCGGCGTACCCCCAGTGGAGGTTCAGCGCCAACACCAGCATCGCGTACACCGCCGTGAAAAAGAACACCGACCCGAGCGCGCCCGCCAGCCCGTTGAACGGGAGGTCGAGCGCGACCGCGAACACGAAGAAGACCGCCACCACGTGGCCGAGGACGATGAGTAGCTTGTCCGTGTCCGACTCCATCCACCGGTCCTCGAGCCACGCCACGTACGGCTCCGCCGGGGGCGCCGTCGCGACGTACAGGACCGCGACGGTCACGGACAGGTACAGGAACCAGATGAGGCTCCCGCCGACCGGGAGCGTCGACATGTCGAACCCTGCGACGAGCGCGAACAGGACACCCCCGACGAGCAGGTGGCCGAGCGCGGTGCCCCACGCGACGGCGCCGCCCTCGTCCCACCGGTCGCGGAACCACTCGCGGTACGGCGTCCACCCGGGGACCTCACGGCCCTCGGGGTCGGTGCCGTCCCCGGCAGTCGCCTCCGCCCCGGCGTCCGCGGTCTCCGTCGGCGAGCTCACGCGGTCGTCACCCCCGAGAAGATGCCCTCCGGCTTGAACAGGAGCACGAATATCATGACGCCGAAGGCGGCGACCGTCGAGAACTCGCTGGGGATCCACACCAGCGAGATGCTCTGTGCGATCCCGATCGTGACGCCGCCGAACATCGCGCCGTAGATGGAGCCGATGCCGCCCAGGATGACCGCCGCGAAGATGAGCAGCAGGAGGATCCAGCCGAACTGGAAGTTCATCGCGCCGCGTTCGAGGGCGATGAGGAAGCCCCCGGCGCCCGCGAGGCCGCCGCCGATGATCCACGTGAAGCGGACGACACGCTCGGTCGGGATGCCCGTGACGCGCGCGAGGTCCTCGTTGTCGGCCATCGCGCGCATCGCCTTCCCGAGCTTCGTCGTCTGGAGCAGCAGGTGGACGCCGAGCATCAGCGCCGCCGCGATCACCACGAGCGTGACCTGGTGGCCGCCGAGTTCGAAGCCGCCGGCGAACGTGACCTCCGGGACCGACTGCGCGTCGGTCAGCCCGCGGGTGCGCTGGCCGAAGACGATGTATATTGTGTACCGGAGCGCGAGCGCGACCCCGATCGACGCGATGAGCAGCGTGATGCCGCCCTCGTCGCGCATCGGCTTGTACACGAGCCGGTCGACGACCAGCGAGACGACGACCGTCGCGGCCGCCGCGACGATCAGCCCGGCGATCACCGCCAGCGGCGTCGTGAACGCCGAGACGCCCAGTTCGCGCGTCGACAGCGACCCGAGAAACAGCAGCGTCGACAGGTCGAACTGGCCGAGGCCGGCGAACAGCCACGTCACCGCCCAGCCGGCGAACGCGCCGGAGGTGACGTAGTCGCCGTGGCCGAAGTTCGCGAAGTTCAGGATGCTGTACGTCATCGAGAGGCCGACGCCGGCCAGCCCGATCGCCAGGCCGGTGACGAGCCCGTCCCACAGGAGGGTGGCGAGCCGGGCGCCCGAGAGCCCGTCGGGCGTCGCCAGCCGGCGGACGAGATCGACCGCCAGGAGCCCGAGGATCCCGACGACCACCAGGAGGAACGGCCGGGAGACGGCGAGTTCCCGTCCGCGTGAATATGTTTCGCTAATGCCCATTGTTGTACCTTCTCACGGTTGGGAGGTGGCCCGACACACTTAACCGTTCTCTCACCGCCCCGGACCGTCGATCCGCCGACAGGTCCGGGTCGCGTCCCCGGGGCCGTCCGCGGGCACAAACCCCAAGCGTCGGGAGTCCCGACGACCACGTGTATGCCCGCCGACGCCGACGACGCCGGCGACCGTGGCGACGACGCCGGCGTCGTGGTCGACCGCGCGAACACCGACGACGTCGACGCCGTCGCGGACCTGTGGGTGGAACTCGCCCGCGGGCAGCGCGCGTACGGCTCGCACCTCCGCTCCGAGGGGAACCGCAACGCCGCGGGCGACGCCGTCGCGCGCGCGGTTGTCACCGGGGGCGTCCTCGTCGCCCGCGCCGCCGACCCGGTCGCCGACGGCGGCCCGGACTCGGCGGCCGCCCGCGGCGTCGTGGGCTTCGTCACCTTCGGCCGCGAGTCGGGCGGCTACCGGACGGACGTCGACCGCGGGACGGTGTACAACCTCTACGTCCGCCCGCCGTACCGCGACGGCGGCGTCGGCGCCCTGCTCCTGTCGCGAGCGGAGGCCGCGCTGGCCGACGACGGCGCCGACGTGGTCGGGCTGGAGGCGATGGCCGGCAACGTCGACGCGATCCGGTTCTACGAGCGCAACGGATACGAACGCCACCGTGTCGAACTGGAGAAGTCGGTGGCCGGGAGGCGAAACGATAGCGATTAAACGGCTGGTACAGTAACGGTCGGATGCCCCGCGCCGGGGGAGCATGGGCGGTGCATGCACTCGACTTGTAATCGAGACTTCGCGGGTTCGAATCCCGCCCCCGGCTGTTCTGCCGAGCGGAGCGAGGCGAACGGCCGCGGGACGGGATACGAATCAGACGGCGGGGAGCGAAGCGAGCCGACGGCGTGGTTCGAATCCCGTCCCCGCTCTACGATACCGGTTTCCATCCGGGGATCCGCTCTCGCCGGGCGACGCGAGGCTCCCCGCCGGTCGCACCCGTCGGGAGCTCCGTTCCGCCGTCGCACCCCGAACCGATGGGCACGCCCGCCGGAGCGACTCCGGGGTCGGTCACTCGTCGGCGTCGACGCCGGTGATCGCGAACTGCGCTCCGCCGGCCGGGCTCTCGGCGACCGCTACGTCCCACCCGTGTGCCTCCGCGATCTCCGCCACGATGTTGAGTCCGAACCCGGTCCCGTCGTCCGCGGTCGAGTACCCCGGCTCGAACACCTCGTCGGCCGCATCGTCGGGAACGCCCGGACCGTCGTCGGCGACGTAGAACCCGTTCTCCAGATCGCCGATCGCCACGGTCACGCCCGCGCCCCCGTGTTCGACCGCGTTCCGCATCAGGTTCTCCAACAGTTGTTTCAGCCGGCTGCGGTCGGCCCGGACCGTCCGCGTCGCGTCGGCGACGAGCGCCGCGTCGGCCGTGTCGACGGTCCGCCAGCAGTCCTCGGCGAGCGCTCCGAGGTCCACCGGCTCGCGCTCGTCGACGCGCCGGCCCTCCCGTGCGAGCGTCAACAGGTCGTCCACCAGCGTCAGACAGCGATCCAGGGCGTCCGCCGCGCTATCGAGGTGGGCGCTCTCCGACTCCTCACGCGCCAGTTCCAGCCGGCCCTCGACGACGTTCAGCGGGTTCCGGAGGTCGTGGGAGACGACGCGGGCGAACTGCTCCAACTGCTCGTTCTGCCGTTCCAGACCACGTTCGCGCCGCTTGCGTTCGGTGACGTCCCGGACGACGCAGATGACCCGCCCGTCGTCGGTGAGGCTCAGGGAGAGCTCCTGAGGGAACGTGCTGCCGTCCGCGCGGACGCCGACCGTCTCCCCCCGCCAGTCACCCTGCTCGAACAGCTCCGGCATGATCTCCTCCTCGAAGCGCGCGAGTTCCTCCGGGCCGTAACACATCCGCCACGTCTCCCCGAGGAACGCGTCCGGGTCGTCGTATCCGTAACAGTCGACGTGGGCCCGGTTCACGAAGACGTACTCCTCGTCGGCGTCGAGGATCGCCATCCCGTCGATCGAGGCGTCCATCGCCGCCGACCTGGCCTGCAGTTTCCGCTCGCGCTCCTTCCGCTCGGTGACGTCTCGGATGATCCCCGTCGTACCGCGCCACTCGCCCTCCCCGCCTCTCGGCAGGAGGTCGCCCCTGATCTCACACGGGATGCGTTCCCCGTCCGCGGTCTCCAGCCGGGTCTCGAGGCGCTCGGACTCCCGCGCCCCCGACCTGAGCCGGTCGCGGTTCCACTCGCCCTCGTCGATCGCCTCGTCGTCGAACAGCAGCGATGCGTGTGCTCCCAGCAGATCCTCACGCGGGTAGCCCGTCACGTCGACCATCGCGTCGTTGACCAGGGCGAAGCGGAAGTCCGGGTCCAACACGTACGCCATGTCGGGGACGGTGTCGATGACGGTCTGGTACCGTTCGAGGTCCCGCTCGCGTTCCTTGCGGGTGGTGCACTCGCGAACGACGGCCAGGACGCGTTCCTCGCCGCGCGGGCGGAGCGGCGTGAGGTGGACCTCCACCCAGAGCCGCTCGCCGTCGCTCGTGACGCCCGGCCAGTCGAAGGTTTCCGGGCCGTCGTCGGCCGCTTCCCGGATGCGCTGGCGGGCCCGTTCCGGCGTGTACGGCGGTTCGTCGGGGAGGATCCGTTCGAACCCGGCCGCCAGCAGGTCGTCCCGTTCGTAGCCGAACATCCGGGCGAACTCCTCGTTCACGTCGACGAACTCGCCGTCGGCGACGTCGTGGACGACGATTCCGTCGGGGACCTCCTCGAATATCTCGCGGTACTCGCGTTCGGCGCGGCCGCGGTCGACGGCGTCGGAGATCCGGTTCCTCAGGAGCCGATACCGCTCGGGGTCGGAGCCCTTCCGGAGGTACTCGGTCACGCCGGCGGAGATGGCGTCGCTTGCGACCTCCTCGGACCCCGCCCCGGTGAACAGGACGAACGGGAGTGCGGGGCGGGTCTCGCGGACGGTCGTGAGGAGTTCGACTCCGTTCCCGTCCGGCAGGTCGTACTCGGAGACCAGACAGTCGAACTCCCGGGCGTCGAGTCGGTCGAGCCCCTCGCTCGCGTCCGGTACCGTCTCGACCTCGAACCGGTCGTCCCCGCGTTCGAGAAACGCGGCGACCGACTCCGCGAGGTCGACCTCGTCGTCGATGTACAGTACCCGGAGCGGCTCTCCCATCGTGCGCTAGGTCACGGGATCGCGGGAAAACGGTTGTGCTACCCAGTATCAATCGCTCGAATTCGCCTCCTAAATAAGACCATGAGGAAAGAGAGACGCACGGAGGGACGACCAGGCGTGCGCGACTGTCGGATACGAACAGTCCAACGGGATGAAACGACCGTCGAGGATGCGGGGAACGACTCCGGATATCGCGGTGATCCTCGGCGAACGGACGGTCAATGTCGGCCCGCTTCTACTCGGGAAGGGCGCCCGGGTGTTCCGCTCCGGACGTTCGGCTCACGTCCCTCCCTCGCACCCACGCTCACCAGATATCGGAGACGACGGGAAACTTCGGTCCGTTCACAACGCAAAAAACGGTGCACGGAGCGGACGGCTCGCGCGGTCGTCCGCCCCGGCGTCGACCACGTGATCCGACGCGACATCGGGGACACCGTCCCGGCGCACCACGCCGGCGGATCCGGGGGACGCTCGCGGCGTCGACGAGCGACAGTCGCCGTCCGCGAGCGTCCGGCCCGTCGGACGGGTGACCGTTCGTAACTCGCGTCCTAACCGGTCCGGAACGCCTTTGCGCCCCGGGCGCCGCCGTCCGTCCGTGCGAACGACCGTCCACGGCACGGCCGTCCGCGGCGTCGACGTGGGCGCCGAGACGCGGTGTGCCCACTACGCCGGCCCGACGGACGTGATCGCCCTCCGGTTCGGTTGCTGTGGGACGTTCTTCCCCTGTGCGGCGTGTCACGACGCCGTCGCCGACCACGAGCCGGCGCCGTGGCCCCGCGACCGGTTCGACGAGCCGGCGGTCCTGTGCGGCGTCTGCGGGGCGACGCTCTCGGTACGGGAGTACCTCGCGAGCGACTTCGCGTGCCCGGAGTGCGACGCGGCGTTCAACCCCGGGTGTGCGGCCCACTACGACCGCTACTTCGAGGGCGTCGCCCCGCGTGACCCCTGAGCCGACCCGCGACGGCGGGGCCGACCCCCTCCGGGATCGGCGGCACCGGTAAGTTGATGCGGCCGACGACGGACGGGCCGTGTGTGAGCGACGACGCCCCCGTCGAGCGGACCGACGACGACCTCCTCGAGGAACTCGAGGACCCGCCCGCGGACCTCGACGAGGAACTCGACGGCGCCGACGCGGACCTCGACGCGCTCGACCCCGAGATCCGGGAGTTGATCGATTCCCTGCGGGCGGACGTGGGTACCCTCCGGCTCGCCGTCCGCTACGAGGGTCAGGCGGTCGAACCCCTGTTCGTCCGCGACGACGTTCGCGAGCGGTTCTCGCCGGGCGAGCTCCGGCAGCGCATGGAGGAACTCGCCCTGAAGGGGCTCGGGGACCCCACGCGCGACGAGCCGCTGTACGACTACGGGACGCTGGACGCGACGATCCGGTGGTACGACGAGGCGCTCGTCGCGTCGTTCCCGTCGGGCGAGTGGTCCGGGCTGCTGTTCGTGTTCGACCGCGAGGCGGCGCCGCTGGTGGACCTGGTCGGCGAGTACCTGGACGACTGACGGCGGAGAGGCACCGACCGGGAGCCGTCCCCGCGCTCCTGCCGGGTCAAAACTGCGTCCACGACCGCGGCCCGAAGTCGTCGCCCCGGACGCGGATCGCTCGTCCCTCGTCGGTCAGTCTGGTCTCGACCACCGCGTCACACAGTTGCGTGAACCGCTCGGCGGGTTCGAGGTCCGACTTGACCGTATCGAGCGCGTACACGCCGACGCACTCGGCGCTCTCAACCCGGCCCGCGAGGACGTGCATGAACTGGTACACGCGCCGGACGTTGGCGTACATCAGGAGCGTCGACACCGAGTGGACGGCGAGCGCGCCGCGGCGGCGCTCCGACGCGCGGTACCAGTCGTACAGGTCGCCGCTGGCGAGGATCCCGATCCCGGTGAGGTCGCCGGGGCCGCTCACGTGGCGGACCTCCTCCGTGTCGCGCGCGGCGGCCATCGACCGCTGCCGCGAGACGCAATCGACGAACCGCAGCGACCAGTCGTCGCCGTACCGTCGACGGAGGTCCTCCCTGAGGCCGGCCGTCCCCGACCTCGTGGTCACCAGCGACGCGGCGGGGTCCGGTGCGGCCCCGACGAGGTCGAGGACGACGTCGCGCTTCCCGGTGAGGCCCGGCCCCGAGACCAGCACGTTCGTCCCGGGGTCGACCGACCCGGGGCTGAGCGGCGTCGCGTGCCCCGACCCGCCGGAGTCGTCGCCGGTCACGCCGAACCGTCGAACGGGGCGACACAAAGGGTTTGTTCTGTCGGCGCGGCCGGCCCGAGTCGGCCGGCACCCGTCCTCCGTCCGTCGTCGGCGCGTCCTCGCGGCGCCCGCCTACGCCCGCACCTTCTCGCGGAACCGCTCGCGCACCTTCTCCACCTTCGGCTGCGCGTGCATCGAGCAGTACGCGTCGTTCGGGTTCTTCTCGAAGTAGTCCTGGTGTTCCTCCTCGGCGGGGTGGAACGTCTCCAGCGGCTCGACCTCGGTGACGACGTCGTCGTCGTAGCCGCCCTCCTCGTCGAGCGCCTCGACGTACGACTCCGCGAGTTCGCGCTGCTCGTCGTCGTGGTACAGGACGATCGAGCGGTACTGGGTCCCCACGTCCGGCCCCTGGCGGTTCAGCTGCGTCGGGTCGTGGATCGTGAAGAAGACTTCCAGGAGTTCCTCGTAGGTGATCGCGTCCGGGTCGTACTCGACCTGCACGACCTCCGCGTGGCCGGTGGCCCCCGAGCAGACCGCCCTGTACGACGGGTCCTCCGTGTGGCCGCCGGCGTACCCGGACGTGACCTCGCGGACGCCGTCCAGCTCCTTGAACGCGGCCTCGACACACCAGAAGCAGCCGCCTCCGAACGTCGCGCGTTCCGTCATACCCCCTCGTACGCCCCCGACGAGTATGTACCTGCCGTCCGTCAGGTCGACGCCGCCCGGCGCGAGCCGGTCGAAACGGTAATGATTATCGAACGATAGTTCTGTTCGAAGTCGACCAACCGAGGTGTTCGGGCGTGTCCGATCGGGTCGCCGCGCTGGAGGAACGCGTGCTCGCGGAGCGCGAGCTACCGGCGGAACTGCGTCGCGATCAGCGGTGCCTCTCGGACGTCCTGCGCCGGCCGGGACGGAACCCGCTCGCGACCGGGGCGGCCGCGCTGATACTCGCCGTCCTCGGCTGGCAGGCGGTCGCGGCGGCGATCGCGGACGGGCCGCTCGTCGGCGCGCTGGTCCTCGCAACGGGGGCGGTCGCGTACCTACTCGCCCGGCGGCTGTGGGCGATCCAGCACCGGCACCTCGTCCGCGAGTTGGCCCGGGCGGGCGAACTCGACCGGCTGCTGGACGACGGGGGCGACCGGGAGTGACGGCGAGGGGAACGACGGAAGAGAACCCCCTTCGCGTTCGCCGGTCGAAGCCTCCGCTGCTCGGTCGAAGCGGAACCTGCTCCGCGAGAAGGCGAACGCGGGCGCGTGCGGCGACGGACGGTCCGTGCCCACGGTCGGACGCCGCCGCCCGCGACCCGCTCACGTTCGCGCGGGTCCGTGCCCCGCGCGGCGGCTTATCGTGCCGCGAGCTACCTCACTCGAAGAGTTCGACGGCCTGTTCGTAGCGTGCCGAGGGCTCTTCCCAGTCGACGACCTGGAAGAAGGCGTCGATG
>NZ_JBNTJX010000020.1:0-36091 GCF_051195075.1 Halobaculum sp. EA56 | reverse complement strand
CGATTCCGTGTCAGTGCTGCTCTCGCGAGAAATCGGGGCCTTCGCGAGCACCCCGTATAGAAGTGGACTCGCTGGGAGAGCGGCGATACGACTCTCGTGCGGACTCCGAATCCGCGCGTCGTGCTGGTTCATTCGCGTGGTTTACTTCTCCTGCAGGTGCTCACGACGCACAGCCATCTTCTCGTCCGGCTGGCGCGCGTCGTAGTGCCGATACAGAACTTCGAGCGAGACGTTCGCCCGTTCCGAGACGACCTCCGGTGACACACCTCGATTCAGGTGATTCGTGATCGACCCACGCCGCCACCCGTGCGGCGACCGCGCCGACGGGCACTTCGACGGCGTGTTCGGCTTCCCGTACGCCTCGCAGCTCTCCGGCTCCCGATCGTGCGGACACTCCGCCCACCGGCACGGCTGGGTCCACCGATAACTGATGTCACGGAGCGTCGACAGGCTGGCACGACCGTTCCGCGTCGTGATCAGCGGCTCCCGATCGTACTCGTCGCGAACGCTCTCGCGATGAACGTCGATATATTCCTCAACGAGATCGAACAGCGTCTCACCGAGCCACACCCACCGCTCGCCGTCGCGACCGTTCTTCAACGGCGTATCCGACTCCGGTCGGTGCTTGACGACGACAGCGTGATCCTCCTCCCGGAGGTCTCCGAGATCGACACCCCGGAGCGCACCGAGCCGCATGCCGGTTTGCCACCAGACAGACAGCACGATATGCTCGCGAGTCGCCGTCCGGTATCGGTCGAGGTACGAGAGGATCTCGTCGGCGGTCTCCTCATCGACGAGCACGTCGCGAGCCTCGGCACCGTCCGCGACCTCGGGAGCGTGAACGCGTTCACGGAGCCCTGGCTCGACTGCATCGAGGTCCGCCCAGTAGTCGAGCGCGACCCGGATCGCCGAGAGTTCCTTCTGCAGCGAGATCGGCTTCACCCGCTGGCGCCGGTAGTGGACGTAGTCGGCAAGCATCCGCCCGGTCAGGTCGTTCAAGTCGTCGATCCCGTTCTCCCGACACCACGCGAGGAACTGTTCGAGCGTCGTCTGGTTGTTCTGAAACGTCGACTTCGCGACGCTCGGCTCGCGGTGGTCGAGGAACCGCTCGACGCCCTCCTCGGGCGACATCGAGACGAGGTGATCCCGGAGTCGCTGGTGCGACTGCTCCTCCCTCATGGCTCGCTCCGATCCCCGTCCCGGACGCCGGCGCTCCACGGCGTCGGCCCGTCGAACGTCGGATCGACCGATTCCGGTCGGTGCGGACACCGACCGGTAAACCCGTCACTCGACGGCTTCCCGCGGCGGACATGGCCGAACTCGGTCCCGTCGTCCCCGATCGTGACGCGGTGGCGGCACTCGCGACACCGGAGATTCCCCTTCCGGGAGGCTGGCGCGGGCTCGATCAGCAGGTGGTCGGGCACAGCGACCGGGTCGGTGGGGCCGCGTCGGACGGCGCTCACGCGTCTTCACCTCCGTCGGGGAGGTACCGGGTCGCGTTCGAAGGCGTCCGCTGGGAGCGGTTCGTGACGTTCCGGCCGCCGCGGCCGCTCACCGCCCGGTAGATGTCGCGGTGTTCGTCGACGGTCAACTCGTGATCGTAGTGAGCCGTCCAGTCGTCCACGTCGAGGCCGACAGCGATCGCCTTGCAGCTGCGAGCGTGGAACCCGTGCGTCCCGTACGTCCAGTCGGTCCGCTGCTGCAGCCGCCCGCGCTCGGCGTCCGTGAGGTCGGCCTGGCCGAACCGCTGTTCGTCCTCCTGGCGGTCCCGTTCGACGCGAGCCCGGACGCGCTCGACGTAGTACTCGGGCGTGTCCTCGACGAGCCACACCGTCCGGAACCGGAGATCGCGCTCGTCGTAGTGGCAGAACGCGCCGTAGTCCTCCCGGATCGACCGCGCCGTCTCGATCGACGGACACCGGATCTCGATCGCCTCGGGCGCCGGCCGTGGGATCGCAGCGCGGATGTCCATGGCTGCGGCGCTCATTTGGCTTCGATCCGAGGAGCGAGCATGTTCGCGACCGAGACGCCCTCGCCGATCTCGTAGTCGAACTTCACGGGATGCTCGGTGCCGTGTCGCAGCGTCACCTCCGCGTCCTTCGGGATCGGCTTGGTCATGTCGAGGAGGTAGTCCGTCGAGAACAGCGACTCGTGCTCCTCCGGGACCTGGCCCTTGATCAGGTCCTCGCGGCTGAACCGCTCGGACACGTCGTCGACATCGCCGTCGGCCTCCATCCGCCACTCGCGCGCGTCAGGGTCGCCGATGAACCGGACGTAATCCGACACCATGTCCGCGAGTTCGACGCCGCGGCGGAGCTGGCGCCCTTCGAGCGTGATCTTCGTCGCCAGATCCAGCTCGGGGATATCCGGCTCCTGGCGGATCGTCTCGGGGTCGATCAACGCGACACTCGCGTCGATCGTGTCGAACGCTACGTCGAGCTTCCGCGTCTCCTGGTCGAGCGAGAGCGACACGAGATCGCCCGGGTCGGCGAAATCGAGTAGCTCGCGGAACTTCCCGAGGGAGATCCCGAGTTGACCGCCGGCGTCCGCGACCTCGAACGACTCGAACGCCTCGGCATCGAGTCGCACCCGCGCCATGCCGATGTTCCCTGGGTCGACGACCTCGGCGCGGAAGCCCTCGTCCGTGAGGTTCAGCCGGAACTCCTCGACGATCGCGTCGATCGGGTCGAGGAAGTCGTTCAACACACGCGCCTGAATGATCGCCTCGAACGGCGCGTCGTCCTCGTCGGTCGTCGTCTCGTGCGTCTCGTCGTCGTGGTCGGTAGTCTCGGAAGTACTCATGCAGAACGTCCTCCGTCGGCCGCAACTCGCTCAGTCGCCGCTCGACACTCCTTCTCGGCCGCGATCTCGGCGGCCACGTCGCGGTACCAGTCCTTCGCGAACTCGACGCCGCCCTGCGAGTCGATCGCGATCGAGACCTCGAACGCGCGACGGGCCGCCTCACGCTCCTCGCGCAGCTCGGCGAGGTAGTCTTCAGGCACGCTCCGTCACCTCCGTCACGTCGAACTCGGCGTCACGAGCGTCCGCGAGCGTCGCGGCTGCCTGTTGAGCTTCCCTCGCTCGGTCGGCGTGGATCAGCCCGAGGATGTGGTCGTCAGTCTTGACGATCGCCAGCTTGCGGTTCGCAAGCGCCTCGATCTGCTCGTCGGTCAGGGTGACAACCCTAGCCTCCTTCCCGCCGTCGGCACTCGCATCGCCCATCGGCGTCCCTTTGCCGGCCGGCTCACCGACGTCCTCGACGTCGACGGTGCCGCCGTCGGTGTCGACGCTTCCGCCGCGATCGGCGTCGTCCTCGTCGGGCCCTTGGCAGTCGGGGCACAGGTGTCGGACCTTCGGGTAGTACTCGTCCTCGCGAGAGACGTCGATCCGCTCCGTCCGGCGAGTCGAAGTGTAGCGCCCGCACCCGAAACAGACGACCTCCTCGGGTTCGTGAGGCAGCCGCTCGCCGATCGTCACGCCTCCTCACCCCCGTTGTCGTCGACGAACAGGTCGTCGAGCGTCCCCTCGTCGTCGGTGTCGGTCGGTTCGACACCGAGGTCGGCGGTGTAGGTCTCGATCTCGTCCACGAGGAGATCGAGCGCCTCCTCGATCGAGTCCTTCGAGCGGATGGACCCGTGGCGCGTCGTGATCGACGAGACGAGGTTCTGGTAGATCGCATCGTCCTCTTTCAGCACCTCGATACCTTGCGCGAGCCGGCGGTACTTCGCGGCCTTCTGGAACGCCGCGGAGTTCAGCACCGCCTCGATCTCCTCCTCGGACAGCTCATCGACCGAGAAGTCGCTCACGCCGACTCACCTCCGACAGTCGCCACCTCGCACTTCTCACGCCCCGCGTCGGCGTCGGGCGTCGAGAGCAACTCGGCGACCTCCCGCAGCGTCACGCCGGTCACGTCGAGCCCGCAGGGAGTGAGCCGCGTCCGGCCCGGCCCGGCGCTCGCGATCCCGTGGTCAGCCAGCGCGCAGCCGCAGTCGGGACAGTCAGTCAGGTCGAGAATCGATCCGTCGTCTCGTGCGGGGCTTTGATGTGCCCCCGTAGCGTCGTCGTACATGGCTTTCGTGCCCTTGTCACGAAGGCCCACGCGGACCCGCTGCCACCAACAGCGGGGTCCGCATCGTTTTCCGGAGGGACCCATCGGCGAGCGACGGGTCCGCGAAGTGCCTTCGTCACCCACAGCCTTGTAGGTCTGCGCAATAAGTGTTACCCACAGATTTGCAGGTCTTAGATACAGATTAAGACGTGAGAAGTTGAACATGAAAATAGTAATGCCAGACCGCAAGAGTGGCGAATTCAATGAAGCCGCGGCTCCCCGATTGGATGACTCCCGTTGATCGGGACATCCTCGAACTCCTGAAGAACGAGGGGGGACGGGAGTTGGTGATGAATCCACGGCATATCGCTGAGAACACCGATTGGAGCCGCCCAACGGTCCGAGAACACGTCCGTACCCTGTTCGAGAACGGGATGCTCGAATACTACGACGAATCTGGATCAATCTACCAGCTGACCGAGCAGGCAAACGCTTTTCTTGAGGGACAGATCGCCGCCGACGAACTCGAAGACGAGGAGGAGTGATGTACGACCACCGCCTTCTGGTAGCGTACGCCGCTCTCCTCGTGATTGTCCTCGGGGCTTCCCTCGGGCTCCTGGCGATGGTGTTGTCGCTGTTCTGACTCGGTGAACCGCCTACCTCTCCCGACTCGCGCATCACGGTGATCACTCCGTGATCACGTCGAGGTGCAGTCCGAGCCGGCGCACGGTCGCCTCACACCAGGTCGGCATCCCGCCGGTTCCCTCGTAGATCGCCACGTCGTCGTCGGTCACGCGGAACCGTTCGTGCTCGTTCCCCCGCCGGAGCGTCAGCTCGACCTCGCTGGAGCGGAACTCGCCCTCATCGATACTGAATCGCACTTCCGGTGCATCATCATCGGAGTCCTGGCTCCCCAGGACACGATCGCTCGTCGACATCCGGACGATTCGAGCGCTGGGTGGTACTTGAAGCGCTGAGAGAACTGCACTTAATTACAAATCTATTCACAAGGAACGCCAGACTGCGGCGACCAACCGAACCATTTCCGGACAAAATTGCCCTAATTTCCGGGATATCCGGACACGAATTCTTCAAACCCGCTTACTTCCGGCAGACCAAATCCGATGATATATCCGAATTAATGAACTAAAGTCCGGATACGAATAAGCGATTACCTCGACTGTCCTGATACAATCGCTCGTCAGCGGCTTCTGTGAAATCTCTCTGCAATAGCTATTAAGTTGATGTACACTGATTAGAAATTACCTCTATGGTTAACCATGCAGAGAACTGAGTTGGAGCAACTGATCTCTGAGTACAGCGCCAGTGAGCAGGCTTGGTTGGATTACAAGTTACACTATCCGATCGACTCAGATGATGACGACGAAAAGAAAGCCGATTTTATAAAGGACATTTGTGCGATGGCGAACTCACATCATATAGAGCCAGACTCTTCTCTTGAATTCCTCAATAACAACACACGCTACATCGTTGTCGGGGTTGAGGACAATTCAGGAGATATAGCCGGTACTCAAGCCGACATCGGACCCTACACGAGTATTCTAGAGGTTGACTCGGCTACCCCCCAGAATACAATCACCGACTATCTTACGCCCAAGCCGAATGTCGAAATTCAAAAATTTCAGGAATCTGGTCCGCCCTTGGTTCTAATCTCGATTGAGATTTCTGATGATCCCCCTGTGACTGTGAACCGCCAACTCGATGATTATCTTGCGAGAGGTGATGTGTACGTCAGGGATGGTGATCGAAACAAGCCTGCGTACCGCTCAGACTACGTTCAATTTGTAGAGTACAAACTTGAACAAATGCGCGAATATATTACAGAGGGCATTATGAAGCTAGATCTCAATTCGCTTCACAATAAAGAAGGAAGGGTTGAACGTCCTCCTACAGATGAAGATGCTGTGCCATTCAGACCAAGTGATGAGGGACCAACAATCCAGAGCCGTTTACAAACGCCTGTTGAATTAGATTCTCTTCAACAGGAACTCTATGCAGACCTAACCAAGTGGAGAGAGCGGTCTAACTATCACTGTGGCTCTAATACATTATATGATTACTACATTAATGCACATGACTTAGATTTTGGAGTGGATGCACTCAAGTTCGCGGCGCAAAGTTCATGGAACAATCGTTTACCAGGGGGCTACTGGGTGTATCGAATGGAAGGTAATCACCTAGTGAACCTGATCTCGCGGACAAGCGTCTCAGAGCTCAATGCGTATTCAAAAATTGCTCTTGGTAGACTTCTCTCGCAGTGTTGTTCCAGAGAGACAATTGACGCTTTCATTGGTGCCGCTGATATGAACACGAATACCTACCAGAGCCATGGTTCCCGAATACAACGATTCGTCTCTGAAGATGGTCCTGATGAAGTTCTTGCTAGTACCGTGGGAGGCACAATAGACTTTGACACCAATGAGGTCAGCTCATTGAATCCAGACGAACTGCAGGAAGAGATTAGATCCACCGCCGAGGAAATTGTAAGTGGAAACAGTGATCGTAGCGGGCTTCGGAAACAGATTACTAATCTCGAAATTTTCCTGCTACAGGATTTTACCCTCAGTGATGAAACAGATGGCGAAATAAGATCTTTGCTCAATTAGAGTGAGCACTAAATGGCCGTAGAGGCTCTGTATGTAATGTATCCCGATGGGTTTGGGTAGGCTACTTTTTGGTCTCCCCTATTGAAAGATACCGCGTGCCCCGCCCGCTCCCCTTCTTCCGGATACACCCGTACCGAACGAGCACGTTCAGATACCGGCGGCGCTCCCGCGGTTCGGCGTCCGGGTACTCGACCTCGAACAGCTCCGCAAGTTCGTCCGCTCGAATCTCGCCGGCGTCGTCGATCATGTGCTTCAGCAGGCGGTGGGGCGTGTCAAGCCGCTCGATGTTGTACCGACGGATCGACTCCTGAGCCGGCTCCCGGACGTCGGCAACGAGGGCCGGCGTCACTCGCTCGTCCCGTGACCTGCCCTCGACGTACGCCTCGCGGAGGATCGAGATCGCCTCGCGGGCGTTTCCGGCGGCAGTGTCGGCGATCACTTCGAGCGTCCCGTCGGTGATTCCCGAGAGGTCGCCCGCCTCGATCCGCGATTCGAGGATATCGACGATCTCGTGCTGGGCGTATCGGTCGAGTTCGATATGCGGGCCGGTTCGGAGGCGCGAGGCGGTCGCAGAGTCGAGTCGTGCCGCGAACCGCTCGTACTCGTGCATGACGAAGATCGGTGTGACGCCCGAGGTCTCGAACAAGACGTGCGCGAGGTGCTCGTCCTCGATGTGCTCCGCTTCGTCGAGCGTGAGCACGACCGGCGAGTCGGCGTCCTCCAGCTGGGCGAGGAGTTCCGACGCGGCGTTCGCCTTCGGCGACGACCGCGATTTCAGTCCGGCGTCGACGAGCGCTTCTTCGAGGATCGCAGCTCGTGAGCGCGTTCGGAGGCAGTCGACGTGGGCGGTTTTCACTGCGGTCTCACGCCGGAGTTCCCGGACGGCGAACTGGGAGACGGCGGTCTTCCCGGCACCCGTCGGGCCGGAGAGACAGATCGGATAGGCGGGCCGGTCCGAGCGGATCGGATCGAGCGCGCTCGCGAGCTGGCGGAGTGTCGCGTCCCGATGGGGCATCCGCTCGGGAACGCTGTCGAGCTCGAGGACCCGCGGGACGGACACGGCTACTCCGCTCGCCATTTGTGTCGAGGGTGAACCCACGTCCACGAGTCGAGATCGGCCTCGTCGAGGTACTCGCCGCGACCGGAATACGGGATCTCGTCCGGGAACTCCTGCATGAGATTGTAGACGCCGTCCGCGTCAAACTCGACGTGCACGACGCGGTTCCACATGTAGTCCCAGTAGAGGGCGGTTTCACAGTCGTCGGTGAGGCCGAGCAGCTCGAAGCGGTCCCTGTCGGCGTTGGTGAGGTGGCGAGCCATCGCGACAGCCTCGCTCGGGGAGCGGTGTTCGGCGATCGTCCACGCGAGTTCGCCTTTCACATGGGTGAACGTCCCAGGGCTCTCGGTCGTTTCTGACATCGGTTCGTAGAGCGGCCTATCAGGTATTAGAGCCGAGCCATGGGCACGGTGGAAGTGAATCTACCCGGATGCGGGTGGGTTCTTTGAGTGGAAGTAAAAGCTGCCAGACCCAGTGGATTGAGATTCGTTTCACTTTCACTCCGGTCGAACAAGACTAAATAGGAAACACCCGCCAAGTCTAGATGCTCCCCATTAAGTCAGGCCGGGAGCTTCCAATCATGACGATATCCGCCAAGAAACTGAAGCGATGGACGAAATATGAAACCGCGGCAGTCACCAGTGCCAAAGACACTCACACCCACATCCGTGAACGTCTTGATTCAAACGATTCTCGCCTGAATAACAGAGGCGAGGCCCGTTTTGATACGATGCTCCAGGGGTCCTACGCAAACACCACCTTGGTCAGAGGGAGTGGTGACGTGGATATTCTGGTACGATTAGACAATCCATACAAAGGAGACTTGTCCAAACTCGGTACTCGAAAAACCCTCCATTACGAACGGACTGCCGAGTTTTATTCTGGAGAATACACTTTAGAAAAGTTCCAATCAGATGTTCTTGCTGAGTTGGAAGATACCTATGGCTCTGACGCAGTAGACCGCGGAAACAAAGCGATTGAAATTGACGCTTCTAAGTGTCAACTGAGTGCTGATGCTGACGTGGTGCCTTGTCAGCAGTATCGTAAATATACGAATTATAAAGGGGATCAACACGATCCTGCGATGTTTTACAGGGGTATCCGTTTCTTCCCCGCTGACAGTAACGATACTATTGTCAATTACCCTCAAAGGCACATTTCGAAGGGTGAAGAACTAAATGAAGATGCAAACGGAAACTACAAAGAGACTGTTCGAATCTTCAAGAACGCTCGAAACGCTCTAATTGACGAAGGGAGAGTCACGAAAGATGACGTACCGTCCTATTTTATCGAATGTTTACTCTCAAATGTTCCAGCCAGCAAATTCCACACCTCTGACTTAGTAGATCGATTTGGAGGAATTATCGCGTATCTCCAGAGAGAGGATGTTGATCTCAAAACTTTTTCCGTCCAACACGACTTAGAGAGCCTTTTTGGACGGTTTGACAAGACAAAGTGGGATCGTGAAAACGCCGAGCAGTATATTGACGAACTTGCCTGGCTGTACCACAATGGGTAGTTGACAAATGCACACCTATTCTACTGATACTGACCGCCGAGTGAAAGTGTCAGCCGCTCTGGGTATACTGAGCTTTCTCCTAACCGCGAACGTTGGATTTGTAACGGAGGCAATTGGCCAGTTTGTACCACTTGGGCTGGACCCGTCTGTCGTAACAACAGGGATGGTTTTTACTATTGTATTATATATATTTAGTAAAAAAGTTTGGTCATTGGGTTTATTGAATACGCTTGGCATCGTAACTGTCCCTGACTTGTCTGGAAGGTGGGAAGGTACTCTCACACCGATAGATTCTGCGACCGATTCAAATAAAGAATTAACATCTGATGAGGATGTACAAGTCGAAGTTAGAATCAAACAGACTTGGCGTCATATGCTAATCCAGCTCGAGACGGACAAATCGGTTTCTGAGAGCTTAGGAGCATCTTTTGTTACCGACAAGATTGATCCCAAGATCCACTACCACTATGAAAATTCGCCAAAGCCGGGGACATCTAACACAATGAGTCCGCATCGAGGGAGTGCAGAACTTACGTTCGTCCAAGCCTCGCGCGACCAGCTAAGGGGACGATATTACACTGGAGCTGACAGGCAAAGTTACGGGGAAATCAATTTACAAAGAACCAATTCGCGTAGATCTATTCTTGATTTAATTTAGTATTAAACCCTTGTCTATCAAGCTATTTTATAGAGTTTCCAGCAGCGTCACCAAAATAACCGCAATCATCACATCGAACGTGTGTGCGGATTTTCGCATTCATTTCCTCGGCATCTGAACTCCCTTTGGCTGCTCCGAGAACGCCACCGAAGAACGCTCCGGCAGGTCCGAAAATATAACCAATTGCTGCTCCCCCTGCCGCACCACCGATGAAATTTTTCCAGCCACTCCTAATTTCACCTCTCGCTTCAGACTCAACCTCTTTATCAGTCAGAATTCTTGTCGGGAATGCCTCGTCTGAGCCACACTCGGGGCAGACAATATCGTCA
This sequence comes from Halobaculum sp. EA56, assembly GCF_051195075.1. Lineage (NCBI taxonomy): Archaea > Methanobacteriati > Methanobacteriota > Halobacteria > Halobacteriales > Haloferacaceae > Halobaculum > Halobaculum sp. EA56. Next base: position 25,853 of record NZ_JBNTJX010000020.1, on the reverse strand, counting down.
CGATTCAAAGGAAAATCTTCGTCGATAGTTGGCCCTGCATCTGACATCGTCGAGGTACTAGAAATACGGATTCAATAAACTAACTGGACCTAACAAAATACCATTGCCACGAGAGAATAGGCCGAACGACGCTCAGACCGTCCACCGCGCGGCGAGGTCTGACTTCTCCGAACTCGTTCGGTTGAGCCCGCGTTCCCACCGGATCTCGGACGGCTGGTAATCCGACGGTACAGTCCAAACGATCCATCCGGTCCGCTCCGTACCCGGTGAGAACGAACCGGTCGCGACGTACTGGTTTCCGCTGACATCGCCGCTGATCTCCTCGCCCCAGGATTCGAACACGCCCGGAACTGTGATCCCCGACTCGATTCCGGCTGGCTGGAAGTTCGAAGCCGATGCGAGAGGGAGGTCGATATCGGAGTCGTTGCGGCTCGTCACTCGGAGCGCGAGGAACCGTTCGTCGGCTTCTCGACTCACTTCTGTGAATCCGTCTCCCCAGGCCGACTCCGTCTTGATCGTGTCGACGAGCTGTACATCGAGAACCCCTATTTCGAGCCCGGTCGGCGTCCGGTACCGCTTGCCGACCTCACGCGTCGGAATGAGGATCTCGACCGACTCCTCGGCGGAGGCCATGCCGCTCAAGGCGACCGTGAAGCTTTCAGCAGTCGCCAGCTGATCGGGGTGAGTGATCTCCAGGTCTGTGGTCGCTTCGCCCTCTCCCGGTACGTCGACAGTGATCTCCCGTGAGTTGCTGTCGTCGAAGAAATCCTCGCCTCCTGCTGTGACGAGGCCGTAGAATGTCCCCGATTCCGAGCCGCTATTGGTGACTGTGAGCGACACCGGCGCGGGCTCGTACCGCTCGACCGTCTGTGTCGCGATGAACTGCTTGACCTCGAACGACGGGACGGACGAGAGCCGTCCGGAGAGATCCCGTTCGGGCCGCCATACGACATCGACCGTGTCTCCCGAGTTCCTCCACCCGATTTCCACCGACGTCGCGTCACGTGGAACTTCAAACGGGATCCAGCCACTCCGAGTTATCCCCGCCGGAATGGTGTTGGAAACGTCGTCGTAGGGCCGTCCGGTACTCCGAGGGAGAGCAACATCCACGGTATCGATTTCCCGACCGTCGGATCTGAGGTTGAATACCGCGGTCGATGGGATCGACCGCTCCTCGGAACTGTCGTTCGAGACTTCGACCTCCGCAAAGAGGAACGAGTTGCCGTCTCGTGGCGAAAACACGTCGTCGGACGTGGTGTATGGACCGCTGACGACGAGGTCCTCGATCGATATAGAGAGCCCGTCCCGGGTCGTAAACGCTTCACCGACCGTCTGTTCCCGCGTCGTGACTCTGACGGTCTGTCGAGCGTCGTAATCGGTGATCCGGAAGACGTACTCACCAGTTCGGTCGACGCGAATTGGGCCGACTGTTGTCTCCCCGGTCTCCGTGATCTCGACATCTTCTATCGAGACGGAGGTGTCGACGGCGAGGGCACCCTCGCCGACGGTCAGAGTAGTGGTGAAGTCACCCGTTCGGCCGCCAGTGTTCTTCGCGCTGACCGTGAGTTCGAACTCCTCCCCGACGGCGACCTCGTCCGGGCCGTCGATCGTGACCTCCTCGAAGTAGGGTGGACCGGAACGAACGACGCCCCGAACCGTGTTGCACCCTGAAAGGCTGGCAATAGAAGATCCTCCGATGAGCGAGAGAACTTTTCTTCGATCCATATCCGGGCGTGAGCAACGTATCTAATCAAACCATCGTCATGAGTTCCGAGTAGCCCCGAGGATCGGGGTTTCGACGCGACCCCGTGGGGTCGCGAGAACGCAACCACCGATCCCCGAAACTGAACATCGATCGCGACCGTCGACGCGCCGCGGTGTTCAGTTTTGCTCGCGATCGAACCCGATCACGCCGCGCCCCGACTCACGGCGCACGGGCCGTTTATATACGATCCCGAAGTCACTCACTCGCGAGCCCCACCGAACGAGGGCACCTGTTCAGATATGAGCGACAATCACCCCGATCCACGGCTCACATTCGTCGACGAACACCGCGACCTGACTGCTGGCGACGCGGGCCTGTACGATCCCGACGCGTTTCTCGTTCGCCTCGAGTCGACCGGAGGTGAGTGACATGGCCGACTCACTCCGCCTCGACCTCACCGTCCGTAGCCGAGAATCGCTCCTCGACGACCTCGAAGCCGCGACCGGCGAGCCGACGAAGGCCCGGCGCGTCGACACGGCGATGCGCGCCTACGGGAAGCTCGTCGGCGGGACCGCGGTGCAACCCGGGCCGGGCGTGCTCGACGAGCTGCTCCGTGCGGCCGACGAGCAGGGATCGCTTCGCGCCGAGGAGATCGCCGAGATCCTCGACATCGAGGAACTGCCGCTGCAGTTCGAGCCCGCCACGTGGTCGGTGGGGGAGAGGTAACCAACGATTCAGCTATCGTCCTCTCCAATAGAGTCAGAAACTTCGGATTTCAGCCGTCTTGCGTCCTCAGAAATAGATTCTATATGATCGGCATCATTTGAGCTACCGGATACGTGATTTCTCGTCCCGTAATGACGCTTGTACCAGTAGATGTCTTCGTAGGCGTCTTCGACGCTGTCGCTCAGTTCGATAGGCGCCTTTGAGAGGTGGGATTCGAGCAGAGGAAGCACATCGATGTACGTGTAGAGCGGGAGGCGAATCTCCTCGTCAGCCGGATCATCCGGCAAGTCGGTAATAAGACGGTCACAGAGCCGGTCGAGACGAGACTTCCACTGTCTCTCTTTACGCTGCTGCTGTAGATGGAGTGCGTATTTCTGAGTCAATATCCCAACAACGCCCGCGATAACGGCGCCAAGTAACTGACCGAGAAGAAATCTGCTCATAGCTACTGGTGTAGCCGATAATAAATCAATCCGCCGTCCGCGGCTGTCCGAACGCGTCCTGCTGCATGATGCGTTGCGCGGCGAGCCGCTCGACGACCTCGGTCTCCTCGGCGTCGGGGACCTGCGCGTCGTCGACGAGCCGAACCAGGTACACGCGCTCGCCGAGCCGGTCGACCACGACGGGCTGATCGCCCGGGATCGAGCCGTCGTCGGCGAGTATCCCGTCGCGGCCGAGCCCGTCCTTCGGGAGTGCGACGAGTCCACTGCCGCCGTTTGCCTGCAGTTTACGCATACATTGGCTGTCCTGACCCTCCGGGATAAATGGCCCGTGCGGAGGGAGTCTCTGTACAGATTCTCGCTATTTCGCGGAGGTACTAGTACGGGGGTCAGGTGGGGGGTCGTATCGGCCGGACGGGTAGGCCGGTCGACACAAGCATGGAACCGGACATCCCGCCGCCCCGTGCGGGCGGCACCGACGGCGGTTTTCAGGAGCATCGCATCAAGCGGGCGCGAGAGCCCGGACTCGATCTCACGGTCGGCGACGTAGCACGCGTCGACGAGCAGCTCGGCGACCTCGTCGGGAGGCGGGCGTGAGCCTGCTCGCGGCGCTCGCTGAGAGTGTCGAAACAATCCTCTCGGCTGTCGACGACGCGCTCGATCAGCTCGAGGAGGAGAAGGCGGTCGTGGAGCAGAATACACCGCCGATCACGCCGGTCGCGAAGGCGATCGAGACGTGGCCGACGGAGCCGCAGCACGACCGCGATCCGGTCCAGCAGCCGTTTCAGGGGCACCCGAAGCCGCTGGGAGGCGACCTGTGAGCGACGACTGCTCGTGGCCGGGCTGTACGTTCGAGCCGTCCGAGACGGTCGCGGATCCTCCTGGTGAGGAGCCGCGCGTCCTCGACGACGGCGAGACGGCCGACCCGGGCGTCGTGACTGGCGGCTTCTGCCCGACTCACGCCGACCGCGTCCTCGAGGACCACGAGTGGGGCGTCGACGAGCTACCCGAGTTCGTCGACTCCGACGTCGAGTGGATCTCTGGATCCTCGACGGAGGTCGCCGATGACTGACCCGTCTCAGCGCGAGCGCAGGGAGGCGCTGCTGGCGTTCTGCTTCGGCATCGTCGCGTCGTTCGTGGCGGTCCACGAGGCGCTGCTGGCGCCGCCGGTCGTGACGCTCCTCGAGGGCGTCGTTATCCTCGTGGCAGCGTCGGCGGCGACGGTCGCGTTCGTCGACTTCGGGATCACAGCACGACGAGTACGGCGTAGCCGGCCGGAAACCGGCTCACACGACGACATGAACGAGATCACACAGTCGACGGGAGGTATCGCAGATGAGTAACAGGCGGAAGCGGTTCGGTGCGGTGTTCTTCGCGGCGATTCTCGTGGCTTCGGCGCTCATCGGAGCCGCGGGAACCGTCGTGGCGGACGGGACGGACTCGACGGTGGACCCGCACTCGGCGCCGGGCACCCAGATCGAGATCGCGGCGTCGGACCTCAGCTGGGACGACCCGCTGTCGTTCGAGGATAACGACGGGGACGTCGTCACGCCGGACGTGCGGCTGAACGAGTCGGCGGACAACCCGTTCCACTACACGTTCACCGACTTCCAGTTCGCTGATGCGGGCAAGTTCCCGCACGGCGAGTCGGCGAACGTGACGAACGCCTCGGAGTGGACGTCGACGGGCAACATCACGGTCTCGGACACGACGACCGCACCGGGCGTCGAGGGCGTCCAGTTCTCGACGGACGGCTCGCGCGGGACCGGTGACACCGAGACCGCGACGTTCTCCGCGCCGTCGGAGACCTCGGACCCGCTGAAGCGGCAGATGCAGATCGCCGTGGACGTGTCGACGCTGGACACGGGCGCGACGGTCCAGGTCCGCGCGGTCGACGGTGACGGCGACTACATCTACTCGGAGATCAACACGTCGCGCTCGAGCGGCGAGGACCTGATCGCGAACGCGACGGGCGAGGGCTACGTGTTCCAGCGCCAGCTGGGCGAGCTGAAGGACGACGGGAACCTCGTGACCGCCGGCGACGGTGCGCTCGACGGCATCGAGACCATCGAGGTCGTCGTGATGGACGGCGACTTCACGGGCTCGGTGTCGGCGATGAACTTCGACCGGACGAGCAAGTGGACGCTCGGGGTCGAGAAGGTCGACGTTGACGACGACGACGCACTCGAGGAGGAGGCGATCTACGAGGTCGGCGCGGGCGAGCAGGGCATGATCTCGATCATGTCGCGCTCCTCGATCGGCTTCGACTCCGGTGTCATCCACGGCCTGCGGGTGGACGTGATCAAGGACCTCTCGGAGGATCCGCAGTCGATCCCGCTCAACGACGTCCACACACAATTCAACCAGACCGACAACCGTCCGGGCTACTTTGGCACGGCGACGCTGATCGTGCCGACGGGCTACGTCTCGGGCTACGACGTGAGCTGGTACAACCTCGGGCTCAACGTGACGCAGAACTACCTCGAGTCGCGGTACCTCGAGGTCTCCTACGCGGAAGGTGTGGGCTCGTCGACGGAGCCGACAGAGGTCGACGACTCCTCGTGGACGGACTACACGGACTCGTTCAGTTCGCAGGGGTCGGAGGTGCAGATCGACTCGACGATCCAGCCGGGCGAGACGAGCTACCTCAAGTTCCGCCTGCAGCTGCAGGAGGGCGAGTTCTCGTTCGCGAAGAACTTCTTCAGCACGGGCGGCGCGACGGGCAAGGGCCCCGGTGACCGCGGTGGCGGGCTCGGATCGCTGCCGATCATCGGCGGGATCTTCACGCTCCTCGCAGGGTTCGTCGCCTACGCGAAGGGGATGATCCCGTTCGTCGGAGGTGCGTGATGTCCGACGGCACTGTCACGGTCCGCCAGCACGGTCGTGAGGCCGAGGTCGACGCGCCGTCGCTGGGGACCGACAACGTCGACGTCGACCTCGACGCGGACCGGGTGGAGGTCCCGGCGCGGATGGACGTCTCGTTCGCGGAGGCGAACGACGACGAGACCGCGGACGACGAAGACGACGATGCTCGCACTGACGGCGGCGCGGTCGAGCAGGACAGGGTCCGTCTCCGCGGGAGTGCGCTCAGTCAAGAGCACGTCCCGTTCCTTCTGTTCTTCGCGCCGCTGGCGGCCGTGGCCGGTGTTTGGGCGCTCGCGAACGACGGGGGTGTCGCCGCAGCCCTCGCGGCGACCGGCCTCGGCGCGTACCTGACGTGGTTCGCGTGGCGCGACTACATCGTCCGGCGCGCGACCGGTCGGGAGGTCTTCGTCGATGAGTAGCGCGGTCGCACTGCCGGCCGGCGAGACGGTTGTCGGGCTCGCGCTGCTGAAGCTCGCGCTGCTGGCTCCGGTCCTGGGCCAGACTGGCTCGGGGTACACGCCAGACGGGATCGGCGAGATCGTGAGCCGCATCAAGAACCTCGCGACGATCCCGTCGGACAAGCTGGATACCGTGCTGTTCACGGCGTTCATGACGCCGATCATCCAGTTCTTCCTCAAGGCCGGGGAAGCGATCGGCGTCGTCTTCGACACGGTTATCGTGCCGATGAAGGCGCTGATCGACGGCACGGGCCAGTTGATCCTCGCGCTTGTGGGCGGAGCGGCCGGGATCATCGGCGCGGGGGCGGAGTCGACTGCCGAGTCGTTGCTGACGGGCGTGTGGTCCGCGCTGGGCCCGCTGAACTACGCGCTCGCGATCGCGTCGGTTCTCGGTGGACTGTTACTCATGTATCAGTTCCTGCAGGAGCCGGAGACGCCGAACTGGATCGGTGGTCTGATCAGCGCGGTGCCGGATCTGCCGGGCCCGCTGGGGACCGCCGAGGAGGAGGAGTAGATGCACGACCGCGTCGGTACCGGGGGTGGTCCTCGTGGCCGATAGCGGTCGCTTCAGTCAGTTCACAGGCGAGGACGGGATCGTCATCGAGATCGACCGCGTGCTCACGGTTATCGTCGCGCTGCTGTCGACGCAGTGGTTCGGCTCGATAGCCCAGCTGTTCACGACGGTGTTCGACACGTGGCTGATCTCGCCGCTGTCCGGCCTCGTCGAGTTTAGCTCGGCGCTCGTGACGAAGCTGTTCGCGGGCCAGGTCGGGAACGTCGACCGCGCGGTCGCGGACTTCATCAGCTGGATGGGGGCGCTCCCTGACATCCTCGGGTTCGTGATCGCCGTCGCGGCAGTGCTCGGACTCGCGTACCTCGTCGTGCTGGCGGGTGATGCGAGTGGCTGAGCTATCGCGCGGGACCGGTGGCGGCGGTGGCGGGAGCAGCTCCGACGACCCGTCATCTGGCGACGGCCCGATCGAGCAGGGAGCGAAGGCCGCACGCGCGGTCGTCGACACGCTGTTCAACCGGGCCACGAGCGCCGCGAGTCAGCTCAAGAACTTCAAGAACGACCCGGCGCGATACATCTTCGCGCGGATCACGGAGTACATCCTGACGTTCGTGTTCGCGCTGGTGTTCGGCGTCGTCGAGTTGATCGAGTCGTTCTTCGACCGGATAATCGGCGTCATCGGCTTCACCGCTGGCGAGACGTTCGCTCCGATCGGAGATGCTGGGGCGTACATCCTCAGGACGGTCGACGACTTGAACAACTGGGTCGCGACGTCGCTCGTCGGCGCAGGGCTCCCTGACTCACTGGGCGTGTTCGTCGTCTTCGGACTCTACCTGCTCGAGCTGGCGTTGATCGCCCGGTCGATCCCGCCGCTGCTGCTGGCGGGCTCGGACCTCCTGGGGTCGATCCCGGTGGTCGGGTCGATCCTCGACGCGGGGCTGACGTTCGTCCTCGAGTTCATCGAGATCGACACGGCGTGGGGTGGTGACGCGTGAGCATCCGCTCGGTGCTCGCCCGCGCCGAGTCGAAGGCGCTCGCGTTCGTCGGAGGCGTCGCGCTCCTGCTGAAGCCGGCAGCGGCCGCGGCGGCGTTGGGGGCGTTCTGGGGGAACCTGGGCGCGTTCTTCGGCGTGACGTCGCTCGTCGGCTTCGCGATCGCTCCGGAGGTATCGCAGATCCCGACCACGGAGGCGGCGATCGTCGCCCTCGCGGTCGGCGTACTGTACGCGCTGAAGCGCGGAATCAGGCTCGCACGGACGTACTGGGCGAGCTACAAAGAGAACCTCAACTCATGACACACACAGACGAGAGACGTGGAACAGACGGAGGTGAGCCGCTCCCATGCCCGTCGAGATGTTGACGGATCTCGCCGGGGCGGCGTGGGCGCTCCTCGCAAGTAACGCACTGACGGCCTTCGGCCTACTCGGACTCGGGATGCTGGCGTACTGGGTCTTCGACGAGCTTGAGGAGGCCGAGGACAAGGCGGAGCTGATCGAGCGGACGGGTGAGCGGGCGAACCAGACCGTCGGCGACATCGGCGGTTCGGGGCGCGCACTCTTGCTCGTCGGCGGCTCGACGGGCGCGATGCTGGCGTCCGAGCTCGCGGCGACACTGGCGCTGTTCGAGGGCCTGCCGTTCCTCCTCGGACACCTGGTGTTCGGGATCCTGACGTTCGCCGGGCTCGGCGGGTACATCCCGCTGACGGTGTACGAGCTGGGGCTGGCGTTCGTCGCGATCACGGTGACGTCCTCGCTGGCACTGATCCGCTACCGGTCGACGGGAGGGGCCTCCAGCGCATGAGCCTGCGCGACGTCTGGGGTGGCCTGAAGGCGCTGCTCGTCGGAGTCATCGCCTTCTTCGCGGCTGGCGCGTTCGCGGGGGCGATGCTTGGGTTCGGGAGCGGCGCCGTCGGGGTGGAACTCCCGCGCCTCGTCGTCCTCGGGGTCAGTCTCGTGGCGTCGCTGCTGGGGGCTGGGTGGTCCGTCCAGGAGGTCAGCGCCTGATGCGGGCCGGCGTCGGCCTCGAGGACGCGGCACTCCCGACCGCGCCAGCGCCGCGGGGTCGGCGTCGAGCGAAGCGCATCGCGACCGCGCATTATGCGCGTGAAGGGTCCGAGAGCGGCTTTTTCAGTACATGAACACAGAGACACTTCAGAAGTTCACGGCGGTGGTGACGGTCCTCCTGATCGTGGTGAGCGGGATGCCGCTGTCACCGGTCGGGACCGCAAGCGCGGCGCCGAGCGGTATGGTGGGACTGCCGGACAGCAACGTGGTCGTCGACGTCCCCGCCGGTTCGGACGTGCCGGACGAGGCGGCCTGGCAGGGCGACGTGATGGCGACGGACTACGCCAGCTCGCTGGAGGTGACGATCACAACGGCGGACAGGGCGGAGTCACTGACGAACGGCACGACGGTCGGCACGGGTGACGACGTGGCGCTGGTGTTGCGCGACGACGTCCACCACCAGGGCCGCCGCGTGGCCCTTCCGCGAGCGGCGGTGAACAACACGCTCGGCTACGTCCCCGAGCGGGTCTACGGGATGCACGAGTCGGGAGAGGAGTGGTCGCGCTCCGTGAAGCGCCAGGGTAACTTCGTGATCTTCGAGGTGCCGCACTTCTCGACGAACACGGTGACGTTCGAGGGCGAGGTGACGATCTCGGACACGCCGGCGTCGAACGGGACGTCGCACACCTACACGATCTCCGACGGCGGGCTCGACGCGGCGTCGGATGTCTCAATCAATCTGACGGGCACAGTCAACAGCGAGCGCGATACTGAGAGTGCGGCCGCGGTCGCTGACGGCGGTACGGTGTCGGTGTCGGTCGCCGGCGACCTCGCCCCGAAGAACGAGACAGTGACGTTCAGCGGAGTCAAGTCCTCGCAGTCGCGGACGGTGTCGGTGACAGGTGTAAGCGACGGATCGACCAAGAGCTACAGCATCGATGGGAACCTCGCGCCGACGGGCGAGTCGGTCACGTTCACCGGCGAGACGACGACGAAATCCGGATCGGCTTCGGGAACGGGAAACGGATCTATCTCGGTCGGCGGGAATCTCGCTCCGTCGAGTGAGTCAATGACGGTCACAGGGGTTCAAAAAACCCTAAATGACGGCAAATCGGGGGAGTTCGACTCGGTGACTCTCAAGTCCTCCGCAACAGTCGAAACGGTCGTAACAATCAATTTCACGGTGACTGATGACGGCGACCAATATAGTGAACCGTGGGAAGTGACATGGGACAATGGTTCCGCAACGGGGAGTGTTGGTGACGGAACCTACGGGAATGTCCCCGGCGGCGGTTCGTTGAATGTTTCGTGGACGGTATCGATTGAACCGGGATCGAAACTGGATTTTTACGTCTCAAATTCGTCTGGCGCTGTTAACCTCGCGTCCGTGGAGGCAACGGTAGACGGAAAAGCTATCTCAGGGACGGTATCGGGACAGTCTGTCGATTGGGGCGTGGTGACGGCGGGCGAGACGGCGACCAAATCGGTGAGTCTGTCGTCCGGGTCGAACAGTATTACCCTCTCAGACCCGACCGATTGGTCGGCCTCGTGGACGGCCCGGACGGCGACGGAGGACCCGTCGGTGGACCTCGACGGCGACGGGACCCCGGAAGCGTCGGTCTCTGGCATCCTCACGGAAGGGCAGACGGCGACCGTCTCGTCGTTCGACGTGCCCAGAGGTTCGCACACGGCGACGACGAACACCAACGCCGGATCTACCGTCAGCTGGGACTTCTCGTTCGATGAGACGTACACCACCGATAGCCCGAGCATCGACGTGGACGGCGACGGGACTGCAGAGGCCAGTTACAGCGGAGTGATCCTGCCCTCGGAAAGCCAAACGGTCGCGATCGACGGCGGGCTCTCGCTATCGACCTCGAGCATCAACGTCTCGGCCACTCGTGGTCCCGTCGACGTGACGGTCGGGTACACCGAGCGGACTGGAACAGCCGATCCTGGTGTGGAGGTGAACGGCGTCTCGAACAGCACCACCGCGACGCTGGCCGACGGCGAGACGACGCAGCTGACGATCAACAAGAGCGCGCTCCAGGAGGGCACGAACACAGTCAACATCACCGTCGGAGATGGGTCGCTCTCGTCGGATGCCCCAGCCCCGCAGGTCAACGTGGAGTATTCGCACGACGCCGTCGACAAGCGATCTGCCACCTACCAGGCGGAGTCGTTCAGCGAACGCTACAACGTCTCGAAGCAGTTCGCCTCCTCGAGGACGGACGCAGCGCTGGTGATCGACCACGTCGGGTCGATCTACGCGATGCGAGACGTGGAGTACCGCATCAACGAGTCGGGTGGGTGGTCGGAGGTCTCGGACTCCAGGTACACGTTCTCCGGCTCCGACTCGTCGACGCTGACCGTCGACCTCGACGCGGTGTACGGCGGGGAGATCCCCGCTGGGACGACATTCGAGATTCGCTCGAACGCGAGCAAGGTCAACCCGCACAACGCGTCGATATCGGTGTCGGCGCCGTCGAAGGTCGGGGAGCGGACGAACGTCACCGTCTCACTTACCGAGTGGAACTCCGACTCCTACTTGGGCGTGACGCTGGCGTCACAGGGGTCGATGATCCATTACGCGAGCGAGGAGACGTGGTCGGGCCCACAGGACTACGCGAAATTCGACTCGCAGGGGCGACAGCGGGTGTTCATGCCGAACGCGAGTTCGGGGCACTCGGCGCGGATCAAGACGATCCCGGTCGAGGTCGCGCCCAGCTCGGGCGAGGTGCTCGTCTCGGTGCCGAACGACGCGAACGCGACGCCGCCGTTCACGATGGAAATCGAGCCGGGGACGGTGTACGGCGACACGGTGTTCTACACCTACCCGGATGCGGGTGATGGGACGGACTGGGTCCTCCAGGACATCACACACGGTCGGACGATCGACAGCGCCGAGGCGAACTCCCCGGTGACCCTCGAGGGCGACGACGACTCGAGGACGATCGAACTCCGGGAGGAGTCATCCGGTGGCTCGACGAGCGACGGTGACGGTGGCTCCGGAACGGGTGGCGTAGGACCGGAAGGCCGCACGGCGCCGGATGAGATCCCGACGGGCGCACTGGTGACGTTGGGCGCCGGCGTCGGCGGTCTCCTGGCGCTCGTGTGGCTGTACCGCCGGCTGGGGTGGCCGATCCGCCAGGAGGAGGGCCGGCTCCCGCTGAACCCGCTGTTCGCCCTTCCGGCTGGGCTGCTCGCTGTGATTGTCTTCGACATCACGTCCGGCGGCCAGCTGTCGGCGGCGGTCGGGTTCGGGGTCCGCGCTGCGGCTCCGCTCGGGGCGACGCTGGGGGTGTTGCTGGCGGCGTACTACGTGTATCGTCGGTTCATCCTCGCCCCGGGGGGTGGTGGCGCATGAAGCGCTCACGGCTTGCACTGGCGGCCGCTATTGTCCTGCTGCTGGGCGCTGCGGCGCCGGCGCTCGGCGCGATCGGGACCGACCCCGCGGCCGCGCCAGCCCAGACGGAGGCGCCGAACGCGACCGAGGTCCGCAGCGAATACGACCTGGCGAAGCTGCAGGACACGGGGAAGATCATCGACACGCGGTACCCGTCGATGCGGAAGGCGGGCCCGTACACGACGTTCTGGCTGAACCGGTACCCGCCATCGGGGATGAACTCGTTCCAGGGCGACAGTGCGACGAAGAAGGGCGTCCCCGCGGACGCGGTCGTTCGGCGGAACCGCATCGAAATGGTGGCGAGCCACCCGTACGACGGCGAGACGCGGACGTACAACCTGACGCTGATCTACTGGCACCCCGACACCCGTGAGGTCCGCGACGAGAACGGGACGATCACCGAGGAGCGGTACGCGAACGTCACCGGCGTCGGGCACCAGCAGGTGACGTTCGAGCAGGGGATGCGTCGCCCCGAGGTAGTCCACCTGAAAGGCCACTACCAGCAGCGCACGAACGTGATGCTGCTGATCCACACAGACGAGGGCACGCTGAAGATCCCGTTCAAACACGAGTCTATCGCGACGGCTCAGCCGGTCAACATCGGCTCGAAGTCGGAGCTGTACTCGTGGGCGATCACGTGGCTGATCGCGCCGTCGATCGCGCTCTCGTGGCTCGTTCAGAAGAAGGCGAAGTCGTTCCGCGAGGCGGCCGACGCGGGGCCGGGCTACCCGGCCGGCGCCCTGATCGGCCTCATGGTGATCGTCTTCGGGGTCATCTTCGCGGGTGCGTACGTGAAGTGGGCGTCGCTGGTGGCGGCCCTGCCGGTCGTGTTCGCGTTCTTCGTCGCCGCCGTGGTCGGGATCAACGAGATCACGCACAAGGGCGGCGACGTCGAGTCGTGGGGGCTGATCCGGATGGACCCGGAGTCGGCGTCGTCGCCGCTGGACGACGGCGAGGCGCTGCTGGACTCCGCTGACATCGAGGTCGACGGGTTCGACGTGATCCAGACCGAGACCGGCCCGGCGCTGTACCACAAGGGCTTCCAGGCGATGTACGCCCGAGCGAAGGGGTACTACGCGCCGCTGACGGTCGAGAACCGCGAGGCGGAGTTCAACGGGATCGGCGAGTACGACAAGGTCATCGTGGTCGCCGAAGGCGACGGGGACCTCGTCGAGTCCGAGCCCGAGCGGGTCGTCTGGACGTGGCCGTGGCGGACCTACCAGCCGCCCGAGGAGATCATGACCGACGAACCCGCGGAGAACCACCCGGACTACGACCCGGCGCTCGACGAGCATCTCCCGCGGCAACTCGGAAAGCCGCAATACGTCCAGATGCTCGGGTTCGTCGGGGTTCCGGCGATCGCGGGCGCAGCGACGCACACGTACGTCGGCTCGGCTATCTGGGGCGTCCTCGCGTGCACGCCGCTCGTGTGGCGGTTCGCGAAGCCGGCCGGCGGGTGGGCGTGGACGGAGGTGGCACCCGGCCAGTCCCGGAAGGCGTTCGTCACGGCGTGGTACGCGTCGGTGAAGATGAAACAGTTCGCCAGCGTGGACGCGATGGCGAAGCAGCTCGTCCAGACGCTCCGGTCGAAGAACGACATGGGCGACTGGATGTCGGCGCTGAACGACGAGGGCCTGATCGAGGGCGCTCACGACGACGACTCCAGCCCGTTCAGCGAGGACATCGTCGAAGCCGTCGACACGACGGAGGGGCCGTCCGTCGGCGAGGCACGCCGCGCAGCGCGCGGGGAGGCTGACGACTGATGTCCTCCGAACCAGAACACACGACGCCGCCCGAGGAGTACGAGGACCTCGGCGACGTCCAGCCGCTCGAGGACGAGCCGGCCGCCGACGAGCCCGAACCGGAGTCGGAACCCGCTGAGACGCGCCTGGATACGACCGTCCTCGACGAGGCCCAGCGCCGCGTCGAGAGCGGCGACCGGCCGGAGCTGAACGTCACGCCAGCGCTGACGAACCTCCACGAGAGCCAACGGGCGTGGCTCCGTCGCTGGCGGACTGAGGGGTTCGGGAGCCGGCGGGAGCTGCTGCTTGCGCTCCACCAGCTGCAGGTCTGGACGCTCGGCCGCGTCCCGTCGGGCTGGTTCAAGCAGGTCGCGACCTCCGACGTACTGCTGACGGTCGCGATCACGGACGAGCGCGAGCGGAGACGCTACCGAGACAACCCGGTCGACCTCAAGGCCGCCGAGTCGGAGCGCGACCTGCTCGCGTCGAAGTACATCCGGCCGCGCGTCCGGAGGGCCTGGCGAGATCTCCGGCCAGCCGCACAGGAAGTGACCAACGAGGAACAGCGAAAGCGCTTCGAGGACCCGGAGAAACAGCCGTTCCCGGCGATGCGGCCGCGGCTGTACCAGCGGTACGTCGACCAGGCGGACGCGACCGTCCGGCTCTTGGACGGGTTCCGGTCCCTCGAACACGTCGAGGTATGGCTCGAAGACCTCGACGAGGCGGGGCTGGGGCTGATCGAGCAGCTCGTCCCCGACCTCGACTGGAAGATCCGCCGCAACGACGTCATCGAGGACATGCTCGTCCACGAGCGGCACGAGTCGAAGTTCGTCGCCGAGCGGGAGCTGTGGGTGGCGAAGTACCTGCTCCCGACGTGGAACGCGGCGATACGCGCTATCGCCCGCGACGCGGACGAGCACGGCGAAGACACCCGAGAGAAGGGGCTCTCCCCACGGGACAAGCAACTATGAGCACGAGCTACGAGGATCCACGCGAGCACGGTATCCCCGACCCGCACCGCGGGACGGCGCAGTTCACGGGCGATTCGCGCCGCCACTCCGATGCGGCGTTCCTCCGCCGCAGGCACGGGATCCCGCGGTTCAACGAGGACGTCTTCGACGAGCCGTCGCTCCTGCCGGCGCTGTTCAACCACACGTGGGACGGCGGTCGCGCCAGACCGAGCGGCGGCGTCGAGGCGTTCGCGACCGGTCCGCCGAACTCCGGCAAGTCGACGCTCGCGCTGCGGAGCGCCGCGGCGACGATGGAACAGAACAACGCCCGTGCGGTCTGGCGGGCGGCCACGGGGTCGCGATCGGAGTGGTTTCCCTTCCACCAAGTCGCGCGGGTCTGTCTCCCGAAGGGGTACGAGGCGAACGCGTACCTCGTCAAGAAGGAACGGGGACGCGACTCGATGGGGATCCCGGTGCGCCTCGAGGACGTCGTCCGGGAGGTCCGGTACTACAGCGACATCATGGACCTGAACCTGAACGTCCTCGGAGACGGCGTGTTCAACGTCGTGTACCCCGATCCGTCGATGCGGGGGTGCCAGTGGGTCTACGAGACGTCCGACAAGCGCTACGAGGGCCTCCAGTACAAGAAGGGGGATCCGGTCGACCACTGGTGGACGGCGTGGGGGGCGTCGCTCGTCGAGCGCGGGCCGTTCCCGTGGACGGACTGGTTCTGCGACGAGATCAAGACCGTCGCCTCGGAGGGCGCCGGGAAGGATCAGTGGGCGACGCTCCAGAAGATCACGTTCCTGGCGGACTGTGTCGAGGACTTCCGGAAAAACGGGATCTCGCTGTTCGCGTACGGTCACAAGGACAAGCACCTCCACAACCTCGTGACGGACCGCGTCCGCTGGCGGATCTGCATGAACGGCACAGCGAACCCGACGAAGGGTTCCAAGAGCAGCTATCCGAAGGGATTCGAGACGGTGCCGATGGAGAAGGAACTGACGACCGGGTTCGACACGGGTGAGGCGCTCGTGTTCACCGAGGAACGGTTCGAGGAGTTCAGCTGGCCGAAGATCTCGAAGCCGGGGAACTTCGATCTGAAGGTGTACCTCGAGGAGTCTTCCCCGGGGGCAACCGCGTCGGCAACGGCCGGGGAGGTGGCGGATGACTGATTGCCTCGACGAGTCGGTCGCGAGCTCGGCGAGAGAGCGAACGAGATCGCCCCGGTCGGCCCTGGGCCAGCACGCCGGAAGACGGCCCACCCCGCCGATTCGCCGCTCGCGCTCGGAACTTTACGCGCGCGCGGTAATCAGAACAAGACGAGAGCACCCCCCCGTGGGCGCGGCCGTTGGAACGGAGGTGGCAGAGTAGATGGATCCGCTCGGATTCGCGTTCGGTTTGCTCGCCGATCTGCTCGGCTGGTTCCTCGCTGAAGCGGGACTCGCGGGTGTGATCTCAGTCGGGGCACTCCTCTCTGGACTCACGTACGCCTGGTGGGGATTCAAACTGAAGACGCTCATCGAGGCCGGCGCTGGGATCGGCGCGACGCTCGCCAAGCACGCACTCGTGTCGACCGTCGCCGTCGTGGCCGCGCTCGTCGCGCTCCTGTGGACCGGGATCGTCCCGGGACTGAACCTCTCGGTGGCGTGGAACCTCCTCGCGGGAGCGTTCGAGTTCGCTACCGGACTGCTGGGGGTGGTCGCGTGAACGTCGTCAGTCGGTGCTCGTCGGTCCTCGACCGAGTCGTTGCGGCCGTCGAGTGGAGCTGTTCGACATGGGCGCGGCGACGCTACACGGCGACCGCTGGCTGGGCACTCGGAGCGACCGTCGCACTGATCAGCCTGATGACCGAGGTGACACTGCCGGTCGTCGGCGTGTGGATACCGGCCTCGCTGTCCGCGTACTACGCTGCTTCGTACGCTGACTCGGCGCGTGAGGCGCTACTGCTCGGGCTTCACATCGGCATCGGTGTCGTGCTCTTGATCGTCGTCACTGCTGGGCCGTTACAATCCTACCCGGCAGGACCGGAGGCGTGGCTACGGACGCCGACTGGCGCAGTTCTGGGGAGTATCATCCTCTCAGGCGCGATGTCGGCGGCGGTCGCGCTCGCCGTCGGCGGCGCGTGGGGCGGCTATAGCATCGTGAAGTCCGTCCACCAACTCCGCTCAGGGCCGACGCCAGAGGAGCGCGTCCTGGGCGAGCAGTACCTCGCGGAGGAGTGGACCGATGAGTAGCGCCGGTGAGTCCGAGCACGAGGAGCGCCGAGAGACGGTCCGGAGCGCCGAGTATGGCCGCGTTCCGGTCTTCGACATCGACGGGATGCACGTCGGGACCGAGACGGACGTGGTCGGCGAGGTCGTGGCCGTCTCCGGCCAGGTGTCGATGCGGTCCGAAACCCGACCGCGACTCGTCGAGGGCGCGTTTCGGTGCGTCCGGTGCTACCAGATAGAGCGCGAGCAGCAGGGATACGGACGCATCCGAGAACCACCGTTCTGCCGCGGATGTGAGACGAAGACGACGCCGTGGCGGAAGCTGGACGGTGAGTCCGACTGGGACGACCACCAGATGATCCAGCTCCAGCCGCCGCCCGAGGACATGGACGGCGACTCGACCACAGTCGACGGCGTCCTCGAGGGTGACCTCGCTCGGGAGGGCGTCGAGTCGGGCGAGCGCGTCACCGTGATCGCCCGGTACAAGCCGTTCAGTCCGGACGGGAAGACGGTCCACAAGCGCCTGCTGGAGGTTCAGGAGGTCCACCGGGAAGACGAGTCGCTCATCGACGTCGAGGCGCACCACGAGCGCATCGACGAGCTGGCCGCGCGGGAGGAAGTCGTCGACCTCTTGGTCGCGTCGACGGCGCCCGGGCACATCGGCGACGAGCACATCAAAGAGGCGCTGCTGTTGATGCTCGTTCGGGGGAACGCGCCGACCTCCAGCAGCGGGAAAGAGTACCGCGGGACGGTCCACATGCTGCTGGCGGGCGACCCTGGGACCGGGAAGACGGACTTCGGTCGCGCGGCTCAGCGGATCGTCCCTAACAGCGGCATGACGTCTGGGAACGGCGGGACGTCGGCGGCCGGCCTCACCGCCGCGATCACGAAGTCGAAGTTCGGCTACTCCGACAGCGAGTGGACGATCTCGGCGGGCGCGCTCCCCGAGACGACCGGCGGCGTGTTGTTCGTGGACGAGATCGACAAGGCCGGCGAGGGGGAGCACGACTCGATGCTGGAGGCGATGGAAGACGGCGAGATCAACCTGCAGAAGGCAGGCGAGAAGGCGACGCTGAAGGCGGAGACGGCGGTGTTGGCAGGCGCGAACCCCGAAGACGGCCACTTCCGCGACGGTGAGACGCCCGCCGCGCAGGTCGACCTGCCGTCGCCGCTGCTGACGCGGTTCGACCTGATCTTCACGCCGCGCGAGAAGACCGAGCGCGAGGACATCGACGAGATCGCCGAGGGCGTCACCGACTCGCGCGACCTGGCGATCCGCGAGGATAACGGCGGCGATGTCCCGGACGACCTCCGGGAGAACGTGGCGCCGCCGATCGACGGAGATGTCCTCGCCGCGTACGTCGAGAGCGCCTCGAGGCTGTCGCCCGAGTACGGCGACGGCGTGAAGCGGTTCCTCCGGAACTGGTACGTCGAGACGAAGGTCCGGCTCGTCCAGGAGGAGCGCGAGTCGGGGCGCGAGATACCGGTGACGCCGCGCTCCCTCGAGGACCTGCTCCGGCTGGCGGAGGCGTCGGCGAAGCTCCGACACGACGAGACGGTGCGGATGCGGGACGCGGAGCGAGCGACGCGGCTAAAAGCGCGCTCGTTCCGGGAGTTCGGCGTGGACTCCGACCCGGTCGAGGTGGAGGCGAGCGACGACGGCGACCTCTCGGTCTCGGGTGAAACGCCGACGGTCGCGCTGCTGGAGATCATCGAGGAGGAGAAGCTGTCGACCGCGGAGTATGGCGCCGACCCGGAGGCGGTACTCGACAGAGCGGCCGCCGAGATCGAGTCGTGCGCACGCTCCGAGCTTGAGGGCATGGTCGACGACCTGATCGACGGGAACGAGGTAAGCGAGACACCAGACGGGAGGCTGGTTGCATGATCCCCGAGGTCGACTGGTGGCTCATCGCTGCGCTACTCAGGCCGACCTGGTACGTGTTCGACGAGTTCCTCCGACCAGGGCTCCCGCTGCGGGCGCGGATCGCGCTCGGCGACGTGGACGTCGACGACCCGTGGTCTATCGAGGAGCTGAAAGCGAGCTACGTCCGCGGTCACATCTCACTTCCAGAACTCGAACGTCGGCTCGATCTCGCCGTCGACGACCGAGTGCCTGAACTCCGGCGCTCGCTCGAGTCCATCGGTCACCTGGGCCCGGAACGGTCGCGGCAGGTGGCGCTGGCAGGCTACCGAAGCGAGTGCCAGCTGCGGGAGGCGTCGCGAGAGGACCTCGAGGAGATCCCCGACATCGGTGAGCAGCTGGCGCCGGCGATCGAGCGGGAGGTCGCGCGGTAGCAAGGACGACCGAGTCTTCTTCTGCGGTGCGGAGGCGGGGTGGTAAGGGGGCCGGGTCAGGCCCCCGCATGCGGGGCGGTCCGAACGCGCCGAAGGCGCGTGAGGTGTTTTCAGCCTGTGAGTTCTTACTCACATTAATGCGATAGTAGAATGTGTTCCTCAATCATCGCCAACCCAATTTTGTAAGCATCATAATGGACCCTCATCGCCAGCCCGATCAGGAGTATGGCCGGCGCTTTCCATGTGGTCATGACCGCATCGTTCCACACTGCTTTGAATTTGAGAAACTGGATCCGTCCTCTGAAAGGCGGCCAGTAAAGGAGCAAGTCAACTGTAACTTTATGCAGAAACGCATAAACACCGATCAGGACCGAGATCACGGTCAAAAACAGGCTGTAACCACCGAAACCCAATAAAGAGAATATGATGCCGATCAATGAGAGCATCATAGTATAGACGTTCCAATTGCTGGAATGGGCCCTCTCAAACCCGTCTTTGGCCTTCGATCGAAGATCTGGCTCAGAAATATCCCAACTGTTGAACAGCGAGCTGTGGCGGTAAATTGCTGATTTCATGTCGTCTCTAAACTTCGCTAAATGCTCCTCACCAACTATGTAGTCCACTACACGGTATGTGATACTAGTATTGAATTCCTCAGATCTCATACCCTGGCTTCCATCGGTTCCACGGGTTTACTGCGAATGTACCGGACCTTCTCAGCACCGCGACCGCCGCGTCGTTTGAGGAACCCGTTCTCCGCTATAACGGTGAGGTGTTGGCGAACTGTCCGCTCACCTGCACCCGTCTCGTCGACGATCTCCTCAACGGTGAACGGCTCCGACCGACGAAGTGCGACGATCCAGATGTGGTCAGTGATACTCGGTTCAGGCATGGTCGTGTTAACGAAGGCCCTCTACTTAGTCGTAATGCATATATCTGCAGAGCGTTGCCAAAATTCGCGCGCCGCCTGCGGCGGTGCGGGGGTATTTTGTTGTCCCCCCGAAGGGGGGTGCCCTTAGGCACACTCCCTAAGGGGTGTTGCCCGCCCGCTGCGAATGCCGGCCCGCCACTCCTGGTGAGCAGGCCGGAAACTATCTGGTAGCGAACAGGAATGGTGTGGTTTCTGTCGCGCGACGGCGGAAAAAGGGGGTGCTGGATAGTGATGCCTCTCACGAGGGCCGCTTCAGCCGGGGATCTCGAACTCGGGGCGCGCGTGCTCCTCGACGTCGATGTTGAAGCCGGCGATCTCGACGGCGGTCTGGATCTGCTCGGCGGACCACGTCGAGCCGGTTCCGATCATCTTCCGGACGCGCTCGACGGCCTCGTACACGTCCTGTCCCTCGAAGGTGCGCGCGAGGCGCTCGACGGCCTCCGAGCGGACCTGCTGAGCGTCGTGCTGCAGCAGCGTATTCGCGTCGGCGACGCGCTCCTGGCCGTGATCATCGTCCCAGCGGACGCGACCCGGGAAGTGGCCGGGTGCGTTCCCCGAGTCCTTCCACGCGCGGAACCCGTCCTGTACGACCTCGGCGGCGTTCACGCCGCTCGTGACGCCCTCGTCGGGATGCGGGAGACACGACCCGAGCTGCAGTTCGGCGCCGTCGTCGGCGACGCGGGCGCCCCACTTCTCGCGCCAGGACTCGAAGGCGTCACCGGAGGGCCGCTCGTACGCATCTGCTTCGAGGATCGACTCGGTGTGACGGAGACCGTGCTCGATGTCGGTGCGGACGCTCGTGACGGTCCGACCGATGATCTCCTCGAACTTCTCGCGGAGGTGCTGCGAGGCGAACGTGATCACGCCCTGCTCGGACTCGACGGCGTCTCCCATCCGCTTGAGCCACCGGTAGACGGTGGTCTCGCTCGTGTCCGACTCCTCGGCGAGGTCGTCGTAGCGAGCGCGGCCGCCGTCGGCGACGAGCTGCTCGGTGAGAGACTCGTCGGCGGCGGTCATGCGCTGGAGCGACCGAACGAGCATCGACTCCTGCGAGCGCTCGATCTGCGGCGTCGGGTCGTCGTGGAGTTCGATCTCTCGCTGGGTCTCCGCCGGCGAGAAGTGCCAGTCCTCGACGAACGTCGACGCGCTGTCGTTCGAGGACCCGAGCGACCCCGGTGCGATCGGGATGCCGGCCCAGGTGAGGATGTTCACGAGCCGTTCTTCGAGCTCGGTGACGAGCTCGTGGCGGCGATCCCACGCGACGGTCTCGGAGTTGATCCGGATGTCCGAGACCTTCCGCTGGAACAGCATCCCGAACTTTCGGTGGTACAGCGGGTCGTCGGGGTCGGAGTGCTCGTGCTCCGGATCGTAACACTTCGCCTGTGTCCCCAGGCCGTGCCCGGGGATCATCGACGAAGCGGCGTCAGCGTGGGAGACGAGGCGATACATCGCCCCGTGAGAATCGCCGGAGTCCCAGAAGTAGGCTCCCTTCGAGGTGTCCTGCGTCGACAGCAGCATCGCGAGCTGGTGGAAGGCGCCGCCCATCCGGGTGAGCTTCTCGGCGATCGACCGCGAGAGGCGGACGTACCGCTCGTGGACGCTGATGTTGCTCGTCGGGAGCGGCCGGGTGAAGTAGTCGCTGTTCCAGTCGTCGTCGAGCGCGTTCGCGAGCGCCTGGCAGGCGCACCGTAACCAGTGCGGGTACTCGTCGAGTTCGAGGTTCGAGCCCTGAATCTCGACGTTGAACCCGGTGTCGGGCTGATCGGGGTGGTCGAACGGCGACGGGATCGGGTTCCCCGTCTCGACGTGCGTCATGCCGTCGTACCGCGGCCGGATGTGGAAGTCGGCTTTGCGCTGGCCCGCGCCGTCGACGTGGATCCGCGGCTCCCACATGGAGCGGTCCTGAGAAAGCCCGAAGTCGGGACGCGGCGCGATCTTGCCCGCGTAGTCGCCGTCGTCGTCGGTCCCGTAGTACAGCGAGATTTCGACCTGCTCGCGGGTGTCGTCGTCGGCCGGGTCGGCCTCGGAGACGGGATGTGGGTCGACGCTGTCGAGCCACGGGAAGCGCGCGTCGAGAGTGGTGCCGCCGTCAAAGGCGCGCATGAAGCCACAGATCGCCCAGTAGGGCGCCATGTTGTCGGCGATCGAGCCCTGGGTCGCGTAGTTCAGGTTGATGCGGGCCTCGTGGGGACACGTCCGGATGATCCCGGCGTCGGGGTTCTGGCGCGTCACCATCGTCAGCGTCCCCGCTGGCCGTCCACGAGCGCCGCACACGAGGTGCAGGCGTCGACACCGCACGGGAGGCGGCGGACGCCTTCGGACGACCCACAGGCGTAGCAGCGGCGCACGTCGGCGTCGGCGCTCACCATTCGGGCACCCCATCAACGCGTGAGAGGCCGTGCGGACGCGCCTCGATCACTTCCGCCTCCGTCCACGTCGACGGGACGCGGTCGACATCGACCGAGCGGACTTCGTGCCGCACATCGGCGCCGACACCGTCGTACGCGGCGACGACGACACGGTGCTCGACGACGGCGCCGCGGAGGTCGTGAGAGGTGTACGGCATCTCGGTCCACTCGGCGATGGTGAGTTCGTCGGCGCTCACTGCCCGTCACCTCGCGTATCCTCCGGGACGTGAAGGCCACAACGCGGGCAGCTGAGCGACGTGTTCGGAACCCGAGCGAGACACTCGGGGCACGTCCATCCCGTCGGCACCGACTTCGTCCCGCCGTCGGTGACGAGCCGTTGCTGCTCGGCAGTCGCAGCGTCGACGCGCTCGCCGAGCCATGACATCTGCTCGCCGATCCCGCCGAGGTCGAGCTGCTCGAACGGGAACGAGACAGCCGGGTCGATCCCGGCATGGAACGTCTCGCGTTCCCGCAGCGGGTCGACGTAGGAGCGGCCGGCGAGGACGACGATCTCGTCGGCCGGGTCGGTGGCGCCGAGCCACTCGATCAGTTCGAGGCCGACCTTGTGCGCCAGCTCGTCGAGCGCGTCGCCGTTGAGGTCGTCGATGTGGGTCTCGTAGGGATCGAGTTCGTCGTCGGGCTCGACGAGCCCGTGCTCGGCCGAGAGGATCGCCCACTCGTCGCCGACGGTCTCGGCATACTCGCGCTTCTTCGCGAAGTACGTCGACGTGTACAGCTCGCGGGCCTCGGAACGCTCGTCGCGCTTCGCGGCGCCGCAGCCGACGAGGACGTACCTAGTCATCGGCTTCCACCTCCTGCTCGCCGAACGTCGCCAGCGACGGCGCGTCGCCAGTCAGCGCCTCGTTCACCAGCGCACGGGCGAGGTTCACCGGCACCGCGTTCCCGATCTGGGCGGTGCGCGACGCCTTCGTGTCGCCGACGAACTCGTAGTCGTCGGGGAACCCCTGTGCGGCGGCGAGTTCACGCGGCTGCAGCATCCGGTACCGGAGGCCGAGCCCGAGCGGCGACAGATCGGGCACGCACAGCGCGTGCCGGTCCTTCGTCGTGACCGTCGGGAGCGGCTCGTCGACGGGGGCTGAGTCGCTGTTGCCGTAGTACTCGACGAGGAACGGCGAGACGAGGTGCCCGTCGTGGTTGCTCGCCGTCACCGTGTGCAGCGGCCGGTCGTCGGCGACGTACGTCGCGTTCGTGTGTAGGCCACCGCGCGGGAGGTTCCGCGGCTTTACGAACGGCTGGGCCTCGATGAAGTGGACGGCGCCCCGCGTCGCGATCGTCGGCACCGGCTCCCGGTCGGCGTCGAGCGCGCGGGCGTTCGACTGCTGGCCCATCACCATCCGGGTACCGCCGTCGGCGGCTGCGGTTCCAGTCGCCGAAACGAGGAACGGCTCGTCGCGGTCGTCGAGCGCGTCGCCGAGATCGTCGACTGGAACGATGTCGTCCTGCAGACGCTCAATGTCCGCCGGCTCCAGATCGGCGACCACGTCGGCGTACTCGGCGAGGCGGTCGTCGCAGTGCTCGCGGATCCCCTCGGCGATCCGCTGCATCGTGTTGTTCGAGAGCGGCCGCGAGCGCGTCCAGATCGACGACCCGCGGTCACTCCAGTCGATGATCTCGGCCGCGGCCCGCCACGGTGCGCGCTCGGAGTCCGGATCCGGGTCCTGAGCGTGCGTCGGGTCGGGGTGGGTAGCGCGACGGTCGCGGCGCGCGACGACGAACAGGCGGCGTCGCGAGGTCGCGTCGCCGTAGTCGGCCGCGTTCAGCACGTCGTGGGCGACCGAGTAGCCGAGCGAGTGGATCACGTCGATCCACGCCTCGAACGTCTCGCCGTTCCGGGTCGGTCGGCCGTCGTCGTCGATCGGCCCCCAGCTACGGAGTTCGGGGACGTTCTCGACGAGGACCGCGTCGGGCCGGGTCTTCTGGATCCAGTCGACGACGTGCCACGGACTCGCCCGGCGCTGCTCGGAGACGGGTTTCCCGCCGCGCGCCGAGGAGAAGTGCGTACACTCGGGCCCGGCGACGAGCAGGTCGACGTCGTCGCCGCCGACGACTGCCGGCGGGTGCAGCTCCTCGACCTTCGCGTTGTGATGCTCGGCCCAGGGGTGGTTCCGCTTGTGGGTCGCGATCGCGTCGTCGTCGTGGTTGACGGCGATCAACCGCACGTCGTACCCGAGCGACTCGCATTCGAGCGCGAGGCCGTGGGAGAACCCACCCGCGCCGCAGAACAGGTCGATCGCGGTGAGGCGCGCGTCGGTCACAGACCGTCACCTCCGTCGGTTCGCGCGGCGTCGTCGACGATCTCGCGCCAACCCTCGATCTCGTCAGCCGGGTCGTGGACGCGTGCGACGACGACCGTCTCGATCTCGCCGTCGTCGGCGACGTCGATCCGTTCGAGGATGTTCTCGCCGGTGTGGTCGTAGTAATGCGAGAACTGGGTGCCGCACCCGCTGCAGACGAGCACGTCGTCGCGCTCGTAGTACAGGTCGCCGTGGCAGTCGTCGTCGGTGCATCCCTGGAAGGCGCCGTCGGAGTAGTTGTCCGCGACGGCGGCCTCGACGACGGGAACGCTCACCGGCCGTCACCTCCGTCAGTTCGCGCGGCGCCGACGCGCCCTCCCTTGTTGAACGCCGGGTCGTCGTCGGGATCGACGTGCGTCTCGACGGTCTTCCCGGCCGCGGACCCGCGGCTGATCCGCGGCATCGAGTCGCAGGCGGGACAGCGGTGAACGTCGCCGTCCTCGTCACCGAAGACGGCGGCGAACCGCTCGGTGACGTGGGCGCCGCAGTGGAGGCAACCCGTATCGGCCCGGTCGGAGTCGAGGCGGATCATGGCCGACACACCCCGTGGTCGAGGGCGGGGCAGCGCTGATCATGCTCGGTGATCTCGCCGCCGCAGAACTCACAGACAAGGACCTCGGTGGTGTCGACGCTCACGCCGACCACCCCGAGCAAACGGCCAATACTTCGGGGACGGCGTGGGGCCAACCCACATCCTGGCGAACTTCACATCCTTCGCGGGTTGTTTCCGCGAGGATGTCACTGAACGATTCTGTGTTAGTGCTGCTCCCGCGAGAAATCGGGGCCTTCGCAACCGACCCGTAGTTGACTGGACTCGCTGGGATTTGAACCCAGGGCCTCTTCCTTGCGAAGGAAGCGATCTACCGCTGATCTACGAGCCCGCATC
>NZ_JBNTJX010000019.1:0-40375 GCF_051195075.1 Halobaculum sp. EA56 | reverse complement strand
CGGTGTCGGCGTCCGCCTCGCTCATATCCGCCCCTCCGCCGCGTGGTACATCAATCTGGTGCACTCCCGTGTCCTAAGACACTAAGCTTTGAGAGTGCATCACCCCAAACCCACCGCTGTCTGGCGATTTTGGATAATCCTTGCAGGTTCGGCCGCTCTGAGTCAGAGGTACGTTTCGTCTGGAACGATTGAGGGGTGTCTGACGAGCGCACGACGCGACCGCCGTCGGTCTCGACCACTCGGGGGACGCTGCCAGTCGCATCGCACCTGGGGCAGGGATGTTCGCGACCGTTCATCGCGCGGCGGAGGTCACAGATCGGGTCCTCGATCTGGCCGTAACCGTGACACCGGTCGCAGTCCACCCACGCGACATCCTTCACCGTCGCGTCAGTGATGCCGTCGACCTCAGCCGCTTTCTCCCAGGGATGCTCCCCTCCGATCTCGTACGCGATGCGAACCTCGGTACCGCACTCCTCGCAGACGAGTTGGACCCAACCCGTCCCGTCGTGGGAGGAAAGGACACGTTCGATGAGCCGACCCTCGCATTCCTCGCACGTGCCGACGAGGTGCGGTTCGGCAGCGGCCTCAAGTGTCCGTTCGGTCGGCTGTCCGCCGTCAGTCTTGACGCGCTCCTCCCGGTTAACACGACCTGCTGTGGCGGCGCTGAAGGCGTCGTGAACGTCGGTGAGGTGGTCGACGAGCTGGTCCATCGTCTCGACGTCGGGCTGGTTGTCGTCCGGACAGTACGGACAGTGGGTGTCGTGTTGCGTGCTCATGCTCATTCTGGGTCCTCCGTGGGGTTGATACGCTGGTCGCGCGAGTGATCGAGCATGTCTGTCGACCGCGGGCGCTCCTCGCGTGAGTACGAGGAGGGGACGATCGGCGTCTGGATCGGTGAAGACGATCTCGACATGCTCCGGGAGTTCGACCACCGCTTTAGCGAGGGCGACGGCCGGTCGCGCTCGGCGGCGATCAAGCGGGCGATGCGGCTATTGATCACGCTCGATGAGGTCCTCGACCGTGTGTCGTGGACGCTCGACGACGAGCGGGCGTTGCTGACGTGGTCGCGACAGGCGTTCCTCCGCGCTGTCGAGCGCGAGGAAGGCGAAACCGGCGACGAGTAACCAACTTGTAAACCGTATCTCGCGATAGGAAGGCGCATCA
Source organism: Halobaculum sp. EA56 (assembly GCF_051195075.1). Lineage (NCBI taxonomy): Archaea > Methanobacteriati > Methanobacteriota > Halobacteria > Halobacteriales > Haloferacaceae > Halobaculum > Halobaculum sp. EA56. The sequence goes on along the minus strand of NZ_JBNTJX010000019.1, from coordinate 39,211 downwards.
CTGGTCACCTCCAGAAGCGCTGCGCCACACCTGCTCGCGAACAGCCTCACGGACGGCCTCGCCGTGGACGTTCGTGATGTGCTCTTCGCGGACACTGTAACAGGTCGTGAGCCGGGAATCCCGGCGGAAGAGGACTGTCTGCGTCCAGGCGTCGTAGCGGGCCTCGTCGTGCGGCGGGATGCGCTCGTCCTCGAGGGCGAGGCGCTCGCCGCGGACCCACGCGTCCCGGAGATCGTCGGTCGGCCGGGCGCGCTGCGGCCACCGCTCCTCGAGGAGGTGGTCAGTCGCGCCGACGCCGTCGCGAAGCTCGTCGAACGGCTGGGACCGGGCGGCCATGCTCACACCCCCACCTCCACGGAGACCAGGAGGCCGGCGACGATGATCGCGACGAACAGTAGCCAGAACGCGAAGAACGCCGCCGTGCGCTGGAACTCAGTCACCGGCAACACCCCCATGTCCGCTGTCACTATTGAGGTACTTCGCGGCGTTCGCGCGACCGAGGCAGCTGGCCGAACAGAAGCGAGAGTCGTCGGCAACCCACGCCTTGACCTCGTATTCCTCACCACACTCCTCGCAGGCGTTCGTCACGTCAGAGCGTAGTCCTGCGGTTTTGCACGCGTTCGAGCAGAAGCGCTTCCCACGCTCCTTCTTACTCGGGATCGTCTCGAACGTCTCGCCGCAGTGATCGCATTCGATCGTGACCCGGTCCCGACGGGCAGCGGTGGCGCACGCTGGCGAGCAGTACTGCTGGGGTCGTTCTCGAGCCGGTTCGAACGACCCGCCACAGTTGTCGCACGTACGCTCCTCGCGGAGCGCCTCTCCGTGCGCGCCGGCGTGGTGACACCGGAGCTTGTACGCGGACTCGAAGTCCCCGCGACCGCAAGTCGGGCAGATGTGCTCGGAGATCTGGTGCTCGATCGTGGCGCGGTCCGCCGAGATTGGGAGGCGGTGAGGGCAGCCGTACCCGTGTCCGTACTCGTCGCCGTCCGGGCCGACAGTCACGCGAGCGCCGCAACAGGTACAGACGCCCTCGTTGTCGGCGTCGGCGGTCAGCGAGGAACCACCGCGCCAGTTCGGCGGCCGCGTGTCGAACAGGTGCGGTTGTGCGTCGCGGTACTCAGCCACGAATGACCACCTCGGAAACTGTTCGATCACGTTGGCGGGTAAGGATAGCCGTCGTGAGATCTGCAGGAAGGAAATCGAAGTCGTTAGACTCTGTACTACTGACTCCGACTCCGAAACCACTGGAAGTGTGGTACTGAGTGAAGCGATCGACCGAGATCTTGTTCAGGTCCTTGAGCCAGTCAGGGATCACGAGTCGATCACCTCTCCGGAGTCGACGTCGAACACCGTCTGACAGTTGCGACAGCGGGCAAGGCCCTCAGGCTCGGCCGGCGAGTAGAGGCTGAAGAGCAGCGAGAACGACTCGATTCCCTCCGTGGGTCGCTGGTCGCACTCGGGGCAGCCCTCGGCCTCGAGGTGGCGGTCGTCGCGAGCGGCGACGGCGAGCTGCTCGGCACCGGCCTCGAACGCGGCGTCGGGGACGTCGGCGTGTTGGGTTCCGCTCTCGGATCTATCGTCACGCGACACGAGCAACACCTCCGAACGTCCTGCCCGGATCCATCGTCACTCGCCACCGCTGCTCACCTCCTGCCGAAGCTCCGAAGGCCGCTTGTGTGCGTCCTCGCCCATCACGTTGGCGAGGAACTCACGCGTACTCTCGGCGATCGTGCCGTGGGTGTCCGGGTCGCGTTTGACGATCGGGTCGTCGTCCTTCAACCGAGCCAGCACCGAGAACCAGGCCCGGGCCGTCTCGTAGTCGCTGCGGACAGGATCGAACGGCTCGAAGTCCGGCGCATCGTCGGCCTCTGGCGGTTCGATGTCGTCCCGGTCGATCCACACATCGAACGGGAGCGACAGCTGCTGTTGCCCCTGCTCGATGGCGAGACACTCGATGCAGCGCCGTACGGGTCCGCGGTCGGACTCCAGCTCGTAGACGAGCTCGTCGGTGTCGCAGTAGCCGCACGTCAGTTGCGAAACACCCGACGCAGATCTTGCATCCTCGCCCGCCATCACGCCTCACCCCGGAGTGTCCGCAGTTGTTCGAGGCGCTCTCGGGCGTCGTCGAGAATACGCTCGACCTCGTCGAGATCCGTCCCGTTCGCGACCGCGCGTTCGAGCGCGTCGTCGACGAGGTCTTGGACGTCTTCGGAACTCATGCGTCGGCCACCTCCGGCCCGCCGCGCTCCCACTTCTGCCGGTCGGCGAGCACCTGCTTCCCGCGCTCGGTGCAGGTAACGACACGCTGGCGGCCGTCCGTCGGATGCGCCTCCGTCTCGACGAGGCTCTCGTCTTCGAGACGGTCGATCGCGTTGTAGATCGTCTGGTAACTCGACGGGAGGACGCCGGCGATCGTACGCGGAGTCGAGCGGTCGTAGTGGTACACCGCCCACAGCGTGTCGCGCTGGGAGCCAGCAAGGTCGGCGTACAGCTGCACTGTCTCAGGCATCGTCCTCGCCTCCGTCAGTCGCGACGCCGTCTTCGCTCGCGTCCGAGAGTTCGGACTGCGTTACCGGTTCGTCGCCAGCGATCGTCAGGTACGGGCGGATTTCCTCGCGAACCCACCGACCGAACTCCTCGACGTGCATGTCGGAGTAGACAGCGACGTAGCCGCTCGCCGCGAGCATCCCACGGATCCAGCCGCCGTTCCACTTGTAGGAGAAGCCGAAGGCGCTGACGCCCTCGGTGGGAACGCCGTCCATCGTCGCGTCGGCGTGGAAATCCGCGCCAGCGCGATCGCGCGGGTAGCCGTCGTCCTTGGACTGCGAGTACGACGTGGCCCATACGCTCGCGTCGTCGCGACGGCCGTACTCCTCGATCCACGCATCCAGGTGGATCTCGGTCGGCTCGGGGATGACGCCCGCCGTCTGTAGCAGGTAGTCAGTGAGGAGTTGCTCGCCGTCGCTGGTGTCGTACCCGCACCAGCTGGCGCCGAGGTCGACGTAACAGTCGGTGACGACCTCGCGGTCGCGCTCGACCGGCTCGGTAAAGATCGCGTCCTCGCCGACGATGACCTCCTGGTCGGTCGTCGTGCGGCGCCCGGCGAGGCGCCCGTGATGGATGGTCGCGCCGTCGAGGAAGTCCGTGCGCTCGAACGACGCCGCCGGGAGGCCGCCCTCGAGGTGGTTCGGAAGCTCCTCGACGTCGGGGTCGCCCGTGAGCACGCGCAGGATCGCGGCGTGCATCAAGCGTCACCTCCGTTGACCCGCTCGCCGTACACGTCGATCACAACGCGTTGAGCGGGCGGGACTTCGATGAGGCTCGCCCCGATCTCTGCGGTGACGGCACTGGATAGCCGCGTGTTCAGGTACCCCTCGGCGATCCGCTCGCCGTTGTGACGGAGCTCCCACGTTCCGCCGTATTCGTTCTCGTCGACGGTGTCCTGATACCCACGAATCGTGATGTCCGACGGGCTCGCTTCCGGGACGCAGATTTCGCCGTGGTCTGATGAACCGACCTCGACGACTACCGGGTACGTGCGCTCGTGGTCGTGAAACACGTCAAGCAGCTCGTGGCCGCTGACAGTGACAGTAGAGCGCGTCATCAGTCCGACACCTCCTCGGGCGCGTCCTCGCCGCGCTTGGCTTCCCAGTGGTCCTCCATCGCCTCGATCTCAGTGCATGTCGCACAGAGGCGACCCTGCGCGCGCTGCCCGCAGCGATCACAGCTCATCACCGACCACCCCGGACGCTGTCGCGGCGAGCGTGCCACGTGTGGCGCGCCTCGATCTCCGTCGCACACCTCACGCAGTGGAGGCGGCTGTACCCCTTCGGACAACGCGCGTCGACGAGGCCGGCGCCACAGGCGGGGCAGGTGCCCTCGTCAGTGGGTGCGCGGTTGGCGGCCGCTCGGATCGCGCCCGACATCAGGCCACCTCCGCGGTCGCGTCGTCGGGCTGGTCGTGCGGGTCGAGACGAGTCGCGAGCGCCCGGAGTGCGTCGGCGCGCGTGTCGCCCTCGCCCCGGTAGACGGCCGCCCGGCCGTCGTACCAGGCGGCGAACCCGCCGTCGGCCAGCTCGTGGATGCGGACGACGTCGTCGTCGTCGTCGCTCATGCGTTACCTCCAGAAGCGCCCGCGACATCATCTGGGTGCGCCTCGCTAAGTTCGCGAGCAAGCCCATAGCGAGGTGCCGACGACTGTTGACGCCGGCGTGTCACCGGCTCGTCGAACTTCTCTCCACAGTTCGAGCACCGGTAAGACGGACCGCCTCCGTCACCGGCGCGGAATCCCCCGAGCCGGCTGTGGATATGGGTGGACTCACATCCCGGGCAAACCGGGACCTTCTCGTTTCTGTTTCCAGATGTCTGAGACTGTGGTATGACGCCGTTACTGACTGGGTGGCCGCCAGTAGCGCCTGTGTTACTATACCTCGTATCGCCGTCGTTTTGGTCGCTGGATTCGCAGTCCATCTGTCTCGGTGTTGATCCCCATCTGGGGCTGCATCGGGACGCCAGCCCGCGCACCCGGATCGAGTTGGTACCTGGGCCCGGGTGTGTGGGACGCTGGCTACTGTTCTGCCTGTTCAGCCGCAGCTCCGTCGCAGGCAGCTTGTTCTCGGTTTAGCTTTTCCTCCGCCGCTTCCCGGTAAAACGCGCTCTTCGACCCGTAGCCGATGTGCTCCTCGACGTCCGCGTCGAGGTCGTCCGGGAGGCGGATGGTTATTCGTGCCATGCGACGTATGACGTTATGACGGTGTGTGTCTTAGTTCTTTTCCCCTGCATGATTGTATTCATGTCATCCCTGTCTCCGTGACCTAACCGTTATCATTTGGTGCGTCACACGGTAAGACATGACCGAGCCCGAGGAAGGGACGAAACGTGTCACGGTTCGGATGGATGAGTCGACAGTCAATCGCTTGGACGACCTCATTTGGGAGAACAAGATCGAGGGAACGCTTGACCGCGAAGTGAGTCGAAGCGATCTTCTCCGAGAGAAGGTCGACGAACTCATCGACGAGCTCGAGGGAAACTCGAGCACGATGATGGCGACGGCTGACTAAATTCACGGATTGACCACCTCGACGTCTTCCCACGCGACGCGCTCGCCAGTCTTCTGGTCGATCACGTGGTAGTGCTCGGGGTCGACGTCCTCGCCGTGCTCGTGCTGCTGGCGACACGTCGGACACCAGATGTGGTTATTCGTCCGATCCCACGCGATGTGGCCCTCGGGACAGGTCCACCGATATTTCTCGGGCCCGGTGCGGCGGATCTCGACGCGCTCGCGTGGCGCCTGCTTCGTCGTTCCTGACATCCCATCACCACGTGACGGACGACGGGGTATTTAATTCGATTCTTGGGCGGAGTGAAAGTGAAACCGCGCGGCGCGACCGTTTGGCGATCGCCACATGGTTACCCCATAGTTCAAACAGTGGGGTATAGCCCACAACTGTTATGCCGATCATGTGAGCAGTATCTATTATGTATCAATCCGGACATCAAGGCGCAGCGATGTTGTTTTTCGCACCGCTGGGGTTCCTGCTCGCATTTGTGGGAGGGCTAAGTGCAGCGATCGTCGGCTTCGTAGCTGCTGCGGCTCTGGCGTCACTTCCAGACCAAGACCTTCGAGTCCCCTTCATCAAACATCGGGGTATCACCCACACCGTGTGGTTCGCGCTCGTAACTGGTCTGGTCTTGGGTGCGTTCGGCGCGCTCATCGGCGCCCAGCAGGGGCTCATCCTCGGACTCGCACTTGGAGTTCTCGGGTTCTTGACGGGGTGCCTCACGATCATTTCTCATATCGCGGCCGACGCGATCACGCCAATGGGTGTCCGCCCGCTTGCACCGATGTCGTCAAAGAAGATAGTAAAGCCAATTGCCCGGGCGAAAAACCCGATCGCGAACTATGCCCTTCTGGGGATCGGATACGCGGTCGCCATCGCAGCGACCGGAGCAGGAGTGATGGTCCGATCTGTAGTAGGCGGGCTAGTGTAACCCGCTACCGATACGGGTGCCCGTCGTACCCGGGTCCGTGCTCGCTGTCGGCGACGACGTCCGCCTGCGGGCACCACCGCCTGTGAACCTTCGCGAGCCCGTCGATGTGTTCGGCGCGAGCCCCACAGTGGCCGCACTCGACGCAGACGTACTCGCCGAGGGCGTACCCGTCCGCCGCGTACCCCGTCGTCGAGAACACGAGGTGATAATGGGTGTCCGGATCAGAGAACCGGCGCTCGCGACCGCCTGCGACGGGCGGACTCATGGCCCGGCGCTCCAGTGGTCGACCGTCCGCTCGCCGAACGCGTCGTGCAGTTCGCCTTCGAGCCAAACGCCCTCGACGCGCTCAGTCCCGCAGCCAACCCACGCGTCGCCGTCGTGACGCTCTTCGAGGAGCTCCCAGCCGTCGTCGACGCGCTCGACTCGGAGTCGACGGCGCTCGCCCGCGCCGTCGGTATACGCCAGCAGGACGGACTCGGGGATCATGCCGCCCTCCGGCGCGCCTCGGCTTCGGTCATGAAGTCGACGTAGCACTCGCGCCCGAGGCGGAGCTCGGCGAGCATCTGCTCGATCGCGGCCATCTGAGGGTCGTCGAACGGTCCCGCGAGAACGCGGAGGTCGCCATCCGTGAGGTACGGCCGGCGCATTACTCCAGCACCTCCCAGCGGTCGTCTTCTCGCAGCGTCGCGAGCGACAGCGCTACCTCGTCGCCGAAGTCGGGGGTCCGACGATGGGCGTTCCCCGTGGTGGCAGTCGCCTCGACGTAGTCGCCGTCGACGCGGTCGACGACCACCGTGAACCGTGGGCGCCCGGTCGAGAAGCTCCCCGTCCGCGACCCGGCCGGCGGCGCTCGCTCTTCGACACACTGGAGCGTGTCCCCCGCTTGGAGTTGCTGGAATCGATCGGCCATCAGAGGACCTCCGTCGTGCCGTCACGGCGTTCGATACGCGGCGCTCCCGACACCTGCGAGCCCAGCAGCGGGTCGAGGCGCGAGCGGTCGACCCAGCCAGGGATCGGCCGGCGCCCCGTCGCGAAGCCCACCCGCCGCGCGTGCTTACACCCGCCGGTCGGGTCGCGGTGGAGCGCGTCGGGGCAGTCGCATACGCCGGCGCGCAGGTCGACGTGGTACGTTCGTCCCGAGGCGGCGACGACGTCGAACACCTCCGAGTCCTCGGTCGGGAGGACGACCATGCACTCGGTGAGCGCCGCGGCCGAGCGCGTCGCGAGCGACGTGTCGATGCTCGCGTTCGAGGAGGAGGCGCTACTCGCCATCGTCACCACCGAACTTCGCCTCGATCTCCGCGAGCTCGAACGCCTCCTCGACGACGTCCTCGTCGAGCGCGCTCCCGAGAGTGGCATGGCTGGCGACGTCGTAGACGGCCTCGGCGCTGGAGGCCATGTCGCTCGCCGCGGCAACACGGAACAGCGCCTCGAGGACGTCCCGCGCGACGCGGTCGTACAGACGCCGGCCGTCGTCCGCGTGGTGGACGTCGATCAACCGGCAGCGACTGGCGGGGAACGTGTACGTCTTGCTGGGCTCCGAGCGCACGTCGCTCACGTACACGCACTCGACGACCGGCTCGTCAGGCGCGGGGTCGAACTTGCTGTTGGCGTAGTTGTCGAGCAGGTCGTACCCCTCGGCCTCGGACCACTCGGCGACGGTCTGGTCGGGCGTCGCGACGACGACCATCGCGCGACCCTGCGCGGCGTCCATGACCGGGTCGCCGATGCGGAACCAAGTGTCGCTCACGCGTCCACCTCCTCAAGGACGGGATCCTCCTCGTCGGCCCACAGCCGCCGTGTCACGTCCTCGTGCGCGAGCAGCCACGCGGTCGCCTCCCGCTTCGCAGCTTCGACGGCCTCGCGGTCCTCCCACCCCTCGTCGACCCACTCGTCGCCGTCGACGAGGACCGCCCGGCAGCGCTCGGCGCACAGCTCGTCGACGCGGTCGGCGATCGGCTCGTGTAGGGCTTCGACAGCGTTGGCGATCTCGGCGCTCGGGTCGTCGTCGAGATCGTCGGCCAGCTCCTCGCGCCGTCGGTCGCGGACGTCCTCGACCTGCGCGAGCGCGTCCTCGAGGTGCGCGAGTTGCGTGTCCTCAACGACGTCGTCGTGGAGGCCGTCTTTGAGGATCCGGTGCTCAAACCGGTCGATCGCCTCGCTACGGTGGTCCTTGATGTGGCGGCTGGCCCGCGGGTGGATGCGGTTGCCGCGCATCAGGCACCACCCTCCGTGACCGCGGTGACGGGTACGCCGGCGCGCGAGAACGCCTCCGCGACGACTGGTGAGGTCGTCGTCCGGCTGTCGCCGAGCGTGTATGTCGTCCAGGCCATCAGGAATCGACCTCCGGGTGCGTCGCCAGCGCGTCCGCGAGCCGGGCTGCGTTCAGGCCGACCGTGTCGAGGCGGTCGTCGGCGACGATCGTCGCCCGCGGTGCCTCGGTCAGCCCGCCGGCGATCCACCGCTCGACGACACGCTCGCCATCCTCGGTCATGTACAGGACCGCGGTCGCATTGTACTCACGACGTGCGTCGACGTTGTGGACGACGCCGGGCCGGACGCCGACGGCGAACGCCATCGAGCGCGGCGCGTCGTCGGTCAGCTGGTCGGGCTCGGCCATCCGCGGGATGTCGTCCGCCGCGATCTGGCGCGGGCTCGTGACCGCCGTGAAGCGGTCCGCATCGATACTCGTTTCCGGAGCGCGTGTGTTCGTGCTCATGCTTGCTTTCTTGGCAAGCACGGTCAGGGGCGTCCCACCGCCCCGGGCCACCTTCTGCGACGGCGGCCACGTCCCGTGCTTACTACCACGTACTACCTCTGGGGTTAAGTAACTAACGGACTGTTACTATCTACTGTGGTAACAACCAATAGTTACTTACTGTTGCACAAGTGTGTTATTGTATGGCGGTGAAAAGCACGACAGTGCTCGATGCAGACGATTTGAACGACGTTGATCGCCAGCTCCTCGACGAACTCGCCGAGGGGCGTGGGACCCCCAAGTTCCTCTCTGAACGGATCTCCACCGACCGCAGTTACGTGAGCCAGCGGTTGAAGCGTCTCTCAGAACACGACCACATCGAGAAACTGGAGACGGGCCTCTACGAGCTGGTCGACGATCCCCGACACGACGCCGCCGAGGATGACGTCGACCTGGAGGCGCTGCGCGCGGCGCTGCTTGAGGCGAAGTCGGCACACGCCGACGTCCGCGGCGACGACCTCGCCGAGGCGCTCGATCGAGCGCTCAAGCTGCTCGGAGAAGACGTCGAGTAACACGTCGCGGTCGGCGGTCGCCCAGGAGGACGTCCCGCGGTTCGACTCCGCGGCTGGGCATGAAGCGTCGGGGATGACTCTCTCGGGAGCGAGGGTCGCTGGGGGCGGCTGCAGGAACAGCCGCCCTGTCGCTTCGCCACCAAGCGAAGCATGTACACCAACATCGACGCCGTTGATAGTAGTACTGCCACGACCAGCCACGCGTGGAGGGCTGCCTGATGGTCCACCACACCCGCGAGGACGCGCTCTCGGACCGCGAGTACGAGCGCCTCGTCGCCGCGACGCACACCCTCGACGACGGCTACCACGCTCTCGAGACGCGGCTGGTCGTCCTCGTCGCGGGGCGGCTGGGTCTCCGTGCCGGCGAGATCGCCCACATGCGCGACTCGTGGATCGACCGCCGGAACCGGATGATCCGGATCCCCGCCCAACAGGACTGTACCAAGGGTCGCGACGGCGGGCGCTGCGGCTACTGCCGGCGGCAGGCCGAGCAAGTCGTCGAGTACGCGGACACCGACGGCGACGCCGAGGAGCAGGCCGTGTACGAACACGCGCTCGAGTCAATGTGGAATCCGAAGACGGACGCTGCCGCACGCGACGTGCCCTACGACTCGGATACGCGCGCTGCCCTCACAATTGAGGAGTACTTTGAGCGGTTCTCGGAGTTCCAGAGCTCTCGCGTGTCGGTGAACCGCCGGGTGACCGCGGCTGCGGAGGCCGCGCCCGAGCTGGACGCCGACGAGATCTACCCGCACTGCCTCCGGAGCACGGCTGCCGAGCACTTGGTCGCCCGCGGCTTGGACGTCGTCGCCCTCAAGCAGATGTTTGGATGGGCATCCTTCAGCACCGCCGAATGCTATATCGCAGGGTCTGGGAAAGCGACCGCCAGGAAACTTCGGCAACTCCCCGGCTGACCGAAAAGCCGTTACCTGACCGCCTCGTTGATCCACACGCAGTGGTCAGGTGCAGGGGCCTCTCCCCTCCCTTCTGCGGTCTGGTTGCATCTATTCGGATGCAAACAACTAAGTGGGTGGGTTGCATACGTATAGATGCAACATGCCTCAGAAGGCTACTGCGGACGGCGGCGAGACGAACCACACAGACGAGCGCGTTGCGGCTGTCGAGACGATCCGGATTCGGTGGGAGGACTTCAAGAAGGCGCTGCGGAACAACTACCTCACCGACACGGACCGGCGCCGCGGCGGCAACACGGTGCTCCGGCTCAACCCTGGGCGTGGCGGCTTCAGCGAGGCCGAGGAGGCAGAGACATACTTCAGCGAGTCGGGCGTCCACTACGCGAGCGACTGGCCTGCGAAGCCGATCCACATCCGGCCGCACACCATCATCGAGACGGGTCGCGAGCGGGGGTTCCGCGGCCTCGTCGAGTGGCCGACGCGGGGCAACACGCGCTCTGCGCTCTCGGAGGAGGAGATCGAGGAGATCGGCGGCATCGACGCGGCCGTCGAGGAGTCCCGGGAGATCTACTGGGAGGAGCTGCGTCACAGCCTCCCCGACACGTTCGACCTCGGTCGCCAGCTCGGTCCGGAGGGCAAGCACGTCGAGATCGAGTGGGTGTTCGACGAGGACGACAACTGATGGACGTTGACGAGTTCGTCGCCCACGCCAGCGAGCACGGGTTCGGGGAGCGGCAGGCAGAGGCGTTTTACCGGCGACACGTTGTCGGCGAGGGCCGCCAGGAGGTAGCCACCGCGATGGAGACGAGCGCCTCGAACGTCGACAACCTGGAGCGGGACGCGCGGTCGAAGCTCCGGAGCGCGGAGAATCTCGTCGCGCTCGTCCGCGGCGCCGGCTACGACGACCTCCGCTCGGTCGGTGTCTGTGCCGAGTGCGACGAGCCAGCGCAGTCACTCCGACCGCGGCCAGGCCAAGACGACGTCCCGATGGACGAGTGGGTCATGGTCTGTGAGGACTGCTATCCTGCGGACGGTTGAGTCACGCCTCGGCCCACACACCCTCGTCCAACCGCTCCCTCACCGCCCGCTCGCCCTCGGCAGCCGACAGCCCGACGCCGCGGTAGTGCTTCCACGCCGTCGTCGGGTTGAGCGCGTTGAACTCTCGATGCGCAAACACGCTGGTCTGCTGACCAGCGCCACCAGTCCGGAACAGCATCACGTGAGTCTGCTTGCGGGCGAGCAGGCCGTCGCGATAGGCCCACGAGCCGACCTCGGCCTCGCCGTTCGGGAGCTGCTTGTAGGCTGCCAGCGGCATCCGACGGAAGCCAGCATCCCACAGTAGCTGCTCCACGCGCTCGGGCGGCGCGTCGATCACGCCGACGTGCTCGTCGAGCGAGATCGTGTAGGCGGCGTAGTGGTTGCCCGGCAGGCGCCGTCGAGCGACGCGGTCGACCAGCGGCAAGACCAGCCTGCGAAGCGACTCCCAGAAGTCCGCGGCGGGTCCGAGCCACCGGCGCGTCCGCGGGCCCTGGAGCGCCCGCACGAATAGCGCGAGCGCCGCGAGACTGACGAGCGATGCGACTATCGATGGGTGCGTCTGGAGTGTCTCGAGCATGGGTAAACCGGTGCGTCGGCGATGTCGTCGGCGGATTTCGTTCCAGGCCGCAGAAAGAGAATCAGGCGTTAGGAAGGTGCATCGCAGCAGATTGGGACTGCACAGAACGGCCGTCTTGGACCAATTTACGCCCAATATTGGACCAAGACAATCCTCTATCGGAAGCGTATCTATCAGTACCGAATCCGTGAACAGCCACTCACCCTACACATACTGTAGGGCAAGAGTTAAGTGAATACCCTACATAGAGTGTAGTGTAGAAAGACAATGCAAGGCAAGGACTTCACCGAGTGGGCGGCGGAATACATGGTCTGCACGGACTTCGCGGCGGCGTACAAGCGCGAGAATCCGCAGGCGGTCATCAAGTTCGGGCACGTCGACGGCGACGGCCACGCGTGGGTCTACGACCCCGAGACGGACCGCACGCTCGACGCCACGCTCTCGCAGTGGGCCGGATTCAAGGCCGGATGTGAGGAGGACGACTGGTGGCCCGGAGACGACCACCCGGTCGCCGAGGAGACGAAGGAGTACGACACCGTCGAGGCGTTCGCCAAGGACGAGGGCGGCACCTACCTGCTCAACTGATGAACGAGTGCGCTCACTGCGGCGCGGAGGACGCGCCCGAAGACGGCATCGTGGTCGGGAAGACGAGCGAGGGCGGCGACTCGACGTGTAACGTGTGCCTGCACAGCCACCTCCACGAGGGGACGAGCCTCAGCAACCAAGAGGCGCACGTCGCGGCGCTGAAGATGCTGGGGTACTCGCACGCGTCGATCGCGGACCTCCTCCAGGACCTCCACAAGGAGCCGAAGCCTGCAAAGAGCACGGTCGACGAGTACAGTTCGCGCATCAACACAAAGATCGACCGGGCGAAGCAGACGTACACGAAGCTCGAACCACTGGCTTAGACGTCGTAACCCCCCTCGCGGCACATGTGTCGGATCGCTTCGCCGAGGCTCGCGTAGTCGTGGGTCTCCTGGATCTCCTTGGCTTTCTCGTGGACTGGGTCAGGGACCTTCATCGACTTCGTCATGATCCCCGCGAGAACGGGGCGCGCTGAAAAGCTATCCCGACCCGAGCACGATAAGTTCCAGAGAGTTACTCAGCGAATACGCTGCTAAGAAGAGGCATCTTATCTCTCTTTGAAGCCGAAATTGAGGTCATATAGCATTCGAATTCGTTCGGGCGTTCCTGCGTTCTGGATCATGTCAGCCACAGCCTCCTTCGCCACGGTTTTTTCGGGGCAACCGGACACCCACGCATCTATCCTGCCCGAGATTGTAATGGACTTAGTCGTGCCATTGCCGGACCAGTAAATAGTCGTTTCATCTACCTCGTCGTCGTATTTGTATTCCCAACTCATTGGCCTATCTGCACCACCGTGTAGGACCGTTCTGAACCTGTGCGATTTTCAAGGTACAGATTATTACTGTCGATAGCGAGGTTCAGCGACCCGTCCGGCCCAGACGTTCCGTCCAATGTAGTATTACCCTCATTGCTCACGTTAGTAGTTGCGAGCGTAGTTAGCGTGCTGAAGCTGGTTGCCAACAATCCGCCCCCGGAAGACTCCGACGGCCCCCCTATCAAAACGAGACATTGGGACTCCGAGTCAATGATCTTCGCGCCGTCGTCGGGTATGGTCACGTACTCATTTGTAATCCCGTCTGACGCGCTTGGGTCTGGCTTGAGTTGCTTGGCGACTGTTGGAAGTAGCTTGTCTGCATCCATCACATCGGCGGTCGCCCGTCCGAACGCCGAGTCGGGTCGCCGGTTGAGTGTGTCGTCGTACGAGTCCGCACTCGTGTCGACCTCGCCGATCTTCAGCGCCGGCGCCGACGGTGCCGAGCCGGTCGTCGCCGTGACCGAGCCGGTCGTGACCGACCCACTGTTGTCGATGTCGTAGTAGATCTCGTTGACGGCCGCGTCCGTCAGCGAGACGGTGTCGTCGTTCGCGCGCGCCTCCGCATCGACGCGGTAGTACTGGCCCGCGGCCGTGATGTGAGCGACGAAGCGGTTGACGTGCAGCTCAAGCGCGTCGTAGTCCGGATCGAACGCGCCGCCGGACTCGACAAAGTCGTCCTTGTTGACCGTCGCTTGCGAGACCGAACCGCGCTCGGTCTGGTTGTCTGGGAGGACGAGGATGTCGTCTTTGACCGTCATGCGATGCCTCTGCCGGCGTGGCGCCGGCTCACTGTCTGCTGTCTGGTTGCGTTCATGTGTAACCTCCTCAAGGAGAGGGTCGTCTGCAGGCGCTCGCCCTCGCCCCACCAGGGGGATCAGGGTCATCACGTGGTCGTCGTGCTCTCAGGTCCGCCGCTGGACGCTCCCGAGGTCGGCCCGGATCCGCGAGACGACCTGCGAGACGGGTTTCCGCGATCCCAGCTGCAGGCGCGTCGACCCGGGGCGGTCCTCGACCCCCCAGATCTCCAGGCGGTCGGCCGACTCGGGCAGGTCGGCCACGTTGATCGCCTCGACGAGCGAGACGCCGACCGGGAGTTCGCCGATGTCGACCGTCGCCGACCGGATCGGCTCGGACGTCGCCTGGACGATCCGGAGCGCCGCCTGCCCGCACGCCTGGTCGGTCGTCGCCTCAGGGATGTCGATTGCGACCTCCGTCGTCGGGTCGCCGCTGTACTCCGCCGCCTCGTACGACCCCGTCGGCTTGAACTGATAGTCGATGGCGTACTGCGTCGCGTCGCTCATCGCCCCCGACGAGAGCGTCGTGATCGTGCCGTTGAGGTTGTCGATTGTGTAGTCGTCACCCCGAGTGAACTGCTCGCCGGTGCTCGTGTCGTAGACGGCTTCGGTCGACTCGATGAGGCGGTTCTGGTCGAGGTTGACTGCGGTGCCGTGGTTCGACGTGAAGAGTTCGCGTCGACGGGTCTGCCGGCCGCCACGGACGACCGCCTTCAGCGTCGGCGAGGAGTAGTCCTGCTCGGTCTCGTAGTCGACGAGCTGCGGCGAGATGTCCGCCGTCCGCTGGCCGGGCGACGTCCACTCGACGGCCATCGTGTCGGCGCTGTCGTCCCACGTGAGCTCCCAGATGAAGTCGTGGCTCTCGGCGACGCGCGTGAGGAGCGCGTCCAGCTTCCCGTCGAACGACTGGTTGAGAACCAGCGGCGTGTTGTCGAGCGTCCCCTCGATCGTATAGAGGTCGAGCGCCTGCGCCTGCGAACCGATGTTCGGCGACTCGCCGATCGTCCCGCCGTAGGCGCCGAGCGTCACGCGAGCGCGGACTTCGTTCGTTGGGCTCGCCGAGAAGTCCGCCGTCACGGTGTCGGTGTTTGACGCCGTCGTCCAGGACGACCCGGAATCGTTCGAGAGGCCGACCGCCTGCGGGCCGGAGGTGTCGGAGAACGCCCCGTCGAAGGTGGCCGACGTGATGAGCTGCGACTGCGTCGCGTCGGCGAACTCACGGGTGACGCCGCCCGGCGGGTAGAGTTCGTACGCGGTGAGTCCACCCTCCGCGTCGACGGTGCCGGTGGTGTAGCTGAACCGCGTATCGGCGAGGATGAACGTGTCGAGGTAGACGTTCGTGTCGGACTGCCCGCCGCCGAGCGCCGTCAGCTCGATCGTGACGGTGTCGCCACGGGAGAGGCCCGAGGTGACAGTGTCCGGCCCGAACCACGACCAGTTCGTATCGGGCTTCGTCCACCCGCTGGTGAACGTCGCGGCCGTCTCACCGTTTACCTCGAGGCGGAAGCCACAGAGGCCGGTGTCCGCCGTGTCCGCCCGGAGGCGGTAGGCGAGGCCGACGTTTCCCGACGGCATCCCGGCCTCGATCGTCCGGGTGTACGTCGTGTTCGTCGTCGCATCGCCGGCGGCGAGGCGGATCGCCCCGCCCTGGGAGGCGTTCGAGATCCCCGACGTCGAGAAGTTGAGCGCACTCCCGCCATCGAAGTCCTCCGCCTCGTTGTGGTAGGCGACCTGTGACGGGCGGAAAAGGCCGCCACCCGTCACGACCCACGGGTCGGTCGAGGCGAGCGCCGACGCGAGGTTCCCCGAGAGCTCGCCCGCGGAGTCTGCCTCCTGGAGGAGCGTGTCGGGCGACGTACTCGCGTTCGGGTCGTCGACGTTTGCGGTGTACCCGGTCTGGTTCACGAACTCGTCGGCGAGCAGGTGCGCCTCCTCGGACTCGACGTCGCGCTGGTAGCGCTCCTCGAGTTCTTTCCCACCCCGCAGGACGAGCACCGTCTCGCCGGGGCGCTGGATGGGCTTGACGAGCGTGTCGACCGGGAGGCGCTGGCCGTCCTTCCAGACGCGGACGGTTGCGCGCTCGAACCCCGGCGCGTCCCACTTGTCGTCGCGGGCGACCGGGATGGTGACCTCCGGGCGACCGTTGAGTTCGGGGTCCCACGAGGGCTCGCCGATCGGCTCGGGCGTGTGCGTCGCGCCGGAGGAGTGGTCGACCTCGACGCGGTAGCCCGAGGGCGGAACAGCCGTGGTCTGCAGCCGAGCGGCGTTCGTGGTCGTCTGCGTGACGTTCGAGTACGCCTCGGCGTCTTCGGTGAACGACTCGATGCGGTACTCGTAGGTCGTTCCTGGGGAGAGACCGCTGTCGGAGTATGTGGTCGTGTTCGCTCCGACGTCGGTGAGGACCTGCCAGGCACTCCACGTACTCGACGTGAGCTGCTCGCGACGCTCGACCCGCTGGCCGTCCTCGTTGTCGGCGTTGTCGGTCCAGGAGAGGTCGAGCGTTGTTCGGCCGGTGACCGTCGCCGAGAGGCCGGAAGCACCGGGGAACTTCGTGACGATGGAGACGGGCGACGTCCAGGCGGTCGACCCGGCGTCGGTAGACTCCGTCCGGACACGCACCTCGTACTCCTCGCCGTCCTCCCTGCTCGTGAACGTCGTGTCCTCCGTGCCGGAGGTGTCCGCGTCGGCGGTGACCGTCGTCTCGGCGAAACCCGTCGCGTTGCTGTCCCACGACGACTCGCCTGTCTCGCGGATCTGCGCTCGGTAGAGCCCGTTGTCGATGACGTCCGGGATGGAGACGGCGACCTCGTCCTCGACGCCGTTGCCGAGCGTGGGGGCGCTCGCCGCGGGGAGTGCCGTCGTCCCGGTTACGGTCGGGCTTGACCCCTCGGCGTCCGTCGTGTACGGCCGGACCTGGATGTCGTACGTCTCGCCATCGAGGAGGTTCGTCGTGGTCGCCGTCGTCGAGTTCGCTGCGACGCTCTTGTCGACCGACCAGGTCGACCCACCGTCGGTGGAAACGTACACCCGGTAGCCGTCCTCGTTCTCACTGTTGTCGGTCCAGCTGAGGTCAAACTGGTCACCGTTCGTCGCGTCGATCGCGAGATTGGTCGTCGCCTCGAGTGACGTCGTGATCGACGTGGTCGTCTCTGACGATTCGCCAAAGTTGCTCCACGCGGTGACAGCGTACGAGTACTCCGTCCCTTCTGAGACGGTCGTGTCCTGGTACGTCGTCGAGTCCGCGGCAAGCGTAGCGATCTGCGTGTAATCGCCGGGGAATGTCGGCGTGTCGACCGTCGTCCGGTAGACGCGGTACTCGTCTTCGGTGGTGGCGTTGTCCGTCCAGCTGAGGTCGACGTTTTCGGATGCGTCCTCGGTCGCAGAGAGTCCGGACGGCGCTGCAGGCGGATCGTCGTACGTGATGACGACTTTGCCGTCGCCAGTACGAGCGGCGGACGTGTCGTCGAGAACCGTCCCGGTCGCCGCCGATGATCCACCGCCACCGCCCGGGCCCTGTTCGTACCCACCGTCTGGTGACCCGACGCCACCGCCGTCCCAGCCGGCGCCGCCCGCTCCGCTGGCCGCGCTCGTCTTGTCGGGGGCGTCGTCGCCGTTGCCGCCGGATTCGGTCGAGCTACCCCCTGCACCACCGGTGTCGCTGTACGTCCCTCCGCTGTCGCCGCCGTCCTGCCCGGAGGGATAGGCACCCCCACCGCCGGCGTATGCTGCGGCTGAACTACTGCTGACGGCTGCCCCACCGCCACCCCCACCGCCGCCAACAACGATTCGGTCGGATCGGGTGTCTCCGCCTTGCCGCACGTCGGACATGCCGCCGCCGCCACCAGTCTCCCCGTCGGGGTCAGATCCTTTGACCAGCGCGCCAGAGCCACCACCGTTCTCCCCCGCGGTCAGTGCGCCACCGGCGCCCCCGACGTGGATGTTGAGCGTCTCGCCCGCCGTGACCGGCTGCCGGGCCTTGATGTACCCGCCTTTGCCCCCGGCCGCTGTGACGGAACCGGTAGACGTTCCACCTTCGGCACCCCAGCACTCGATGACGGCCCACTCGACGCCGCTCGGGACCGTCGAGGTGTGTTCGCCGACGGTGGTGTACGTCTCAGTCGTCGCCATCAGCTACACCTCCGCCGGGACGTCGTCCCGAGATCGAAGACCGGTCGTCGGGTTCGGCGTCTCGTACCGCGGTGAGGCGATCGGGTCAAGGAGCGTCTGGAGCCCCGACGGCGTCGGCGGGGCGCTGTCGCTGGGACGGACCCACTGGACGTTCGACCAGCCGCGGTGGACGATCGCCCGGAGCGTGTAGAACGAACTGCTTGCCGTGTCGTCGAAGAGGACATCCGCCTCGACGACTGCCGGCTCGATGCGCTGGACGTCGACGTCGAGCGGGACCCAGTCGGACGTCCCGAGCGTGACGCTCGACCAGCTGCCCGAGGCGTAGCGTTCGGCACTGATCGTCTGGGCGTCGTCGTTGATCGTGACGCGAATCTTCCGGTTCGAGAAGACGGCCGCGCCGCTGAATTCGTGGTCAGGTTGGAACGCCCGCTGCCAGCTGACGTTTCCGTTGCCATCCAACTTCGAGGCGTTGCCGCGGTCGTCCCACAGCCGGACATCCGTGTCGCCTTCCTTGCCGTACGGGAGCGTATACAGGAGCTCGGGCGAGGCGATGCTCGACGCGCTCGGGTCGTAGAGGTCGACATCTCCGCCCCCGGTCGTGACCGTCTCGACTGACGACGGCCGCTCCAGCGTGTCTGGTCCAGGGTCGAACCACCGGATGTTCGTCGCGCCGTTCGGCGCGGCGAGGTACGGCTTCTCGTCCGACCCGAAGTCAGACGTCAATGCCGCCGGCTCGGTCGTTGCCGCTCGCCAGTGCGACCGACGCGTTCCCACGGCTTCCAGGCGGACCTCATACTGGTGGAGTTTACCAAACGCTTGGGGCTGCGCCGGCGACGTCGACACCGAGGCGAGGATGTAGTACCCGTCACGGAGGTCGGTGCTGTCGCTATCGCCGTACAGCGGGATTGTCTCGAACCCCGTCGACGGTGCGCCCCCGAGTTCTTTGAGCTCTGTCGCGATCTCGTCCGCAGCCGTCCCGCCGACAAACCCGGTGATCCGACGGCCGCCAGGTTCGACGCCCGCCGACTCGGGAGCGCCGGAACTGTTGAGGCCGGCGTTCGAGGCGACTTGCCTTGAGGCAGACATCCCTGCGTTGGACTGCTGGGTCTGGTCGAGCGGGAGTACGTATGCGTACAGGGTCATGGTGTGGATCGAAAACTGCGGAGACTGTGGTTACGGCTGGCGCTGGCGCTGCGTGAGCGCCTGTTCGAGATCCAGTACCGACACCGCGGTCATGCTGATGTCTGCTGCGGTCGGGTCGTCGTTGACGATGGACACCTCCGGGTCCTCGAGGGCGACCGAGAGTGGGTCAAGAAAGCCGTTCGACGAGTACTCAAAGAACTCCAACGTCGCCGGGGTGAACGAGTCGCCATCACTACGCGAGAGGTACGTCAGCAGGACCGCCTGCTGGGCTTCCTTGTCCGCGCCAGTGGCCGTGTGTGCGTTCGGCCCGACGGTCGGATCCGGGTCCGACCCCCACTGGAACGTGTCGCCGTTTGGTTTTGTCCCCGTCGTCGGTGTCTCCGCTTCGAGCTGGAAAGCGAGTTGTCCACCGCCGCTCACACGGATAGCCTGCCCCCGCGCTTCCACCTGATCCGAAAGGCGAGAGAGCAACGCGAGCGCCGCTTGTCCACCGCTCTCGACGATCGTTCCCGTCCGGATTCCTCCGGAGATGACACCGGCGCCTTCTGCTGCCGGAGCCCATTCGAATACGCCTGTGCGCTGCGTCGAGTTGATCTCCGCCTCAATCGTGAGGCGGACGTATTCGAGTGTCATGTGGTAGTCTCAGATTCGGACGTGGCCCGCGGCTTTTTCTTGCACCGGTTATAGTCTCCAGATATGTTTGGTGTAGCTACACGAGAGGCAGTGGTTCTCGGTGTCGGTGGAGTGGTTGGAACTGTTGGGCTCATCTTGGCGTTCGGATCATCTGATATCGCCCTCGGAATGGTTGCAGCTGCTCTCGTTGGTGTTGTGGCATTCACCCACCAGCGAATCAGTGAGCTACGCAATTTGCTCACCTCCTAAGCCGGTTGCTTCCGCTCCCGCCGCTGCTGATCCCTTGAGACACTTCGTTCAGTACTTCGTTTTTTGCCTGTTTCAACGCCTGGTCAAGTTCGCGTTCGGAGACGCCGGTCACGTCGACATTGACCGTCACGGAGGTGTCGCCGCCGCGCTTCTGTTTCTGTTGACCAGCACGGTTCTGCCGGATCTCTCGACCGATCCGGGCACCGGTTCGGGCAGCCCCGAACGGAAGAATCGCCGCCGGTGCGACGCCTCCGCGTTGACCACCGCCTTTCGAGAGATTGACGCCGAAAAGCCGTTCGAGCAGGCCGCGCTCGCCATTACCACCACGCTGTGCATCCTGTGCAGCCAGTATAGAGGGAAGTGCGAAAGGCGCTGCCGCTGAGGCGCCGGGTGACGGAGTCCCACGGCCGAGTTGACGCGTGAGGGCACCGATTCCAGTTGCCGCGAGAACCCCCCCGATGACTTCCCCAGGCCCAACGTCTCCGAGCGGCCCAGGTTTGGGCGACGGCGTTCCGTCTGGCCCGAACGTCACGTCCCCCGACGGTCCTCGCGTCAGATCTCCGCCTGGCGCAACCGGCACGGGTGCCGATCCACCGCCGCCCGGCGGTTTGAAATTCGGGTCGGGGGCCGGCGCTCCTGGCGACGTCCTCGGAACATCGGGAATCGCACCCGCGATCCCAGCGAGTCCGGCCGTGATAAGCGCTGCCGTCGCGCCCAGCGTCGCGCCAAGCTGCCCGAGTTGCTTCGCTCGGTCGAAGTCGGACTCCTGTTGCTGGTCGAGGATCTCGAGGAGAATCTCGTTCCGGCGCTCGGAGAGTTCGTGTTCGACGTCCCACTCGTCGAGGACGGCCGGCGCAGCGCCGGGCTCGTCGAGCGCCCCCTGGATATCCGTAAGCGCGTCGACCTGCTGCGTCTGGAGCTGACGCTCCATCGCCCGCTCACGGCCGGCGATCCGGTCGCGACCGCCGGCGCCGGTCTGTGCGGCGACCTGGACCTCGATGCTACCGAGCTCGTCTTCGATCGTCTGGCGTGCCGAGCGCAGCGACTCCGGAGCCACCGTGGCGTCGAAGACAGCGTCGACGTCGAACTCGGTCACTCGTCACCACCGCCTGCGAGGGCGAGCATCCGCAGCCGTTCGATACCGGGGAGACACACGAGCAACTGCTCGATTTCCCTCCACGAGAGTTCCTCTCGAACGCGTTTGGGCGGCATTCCCAGCGTCGCGGCGGCGGCCATCACGGCGAAGGTCACCTCTGCGTCTGGGGCTGCCTGTTCGCCGTACGCCGCTCGGCGTAGCTGCTCCTGTTCCCGTTTCCCAGGCTGTTCTCCTTGGTGACCTCCTGCTTCAGGTACTGAATGAGGTGCCACGCCCAGCCGTCGAGGTCGCGAATCGCGACGACCCGCTGCTGGATGGATTCCCCACCCTCGAGGAACGGCGCGTCGACGAGGCCGGCCCCGACCCAGTACAGATCTCGGAGGTTCGCGGCCTCCGTCTCCGCGGTCATCTGGTTACGTGCAGCCTCAAGGAGGTCGCCAAACTGCGCCCGCTCGCCGGGCGAGAGCGACTGGATGACGAACTCGGCGTCGGGCTCCCACTCAGCGGCGGCGCGCTCGAACGCACGCATCCGCTGTTCGAGTTGGACGCCCTGCTGGTCGAGGCGTGCCTGTTCGTCGGAGCCGTCGGCGGCACGCTCGGCCTCGTCGGCGATCTCGTCCAGGCGCTCGTCGAGCTCGTCGACGACATCGGAGACGACGAGAGTAGTTGTCTCGGACATGGTCACCTCGCGCTCGACGTGTCGGTCGTCAGCACCGGCTCGATGCTGTCGACGAACAACTCGGTGTTCTCCAGCCGATCGGCCTCGGCGTCACCGAAGTTCTCCCAGCTGTAGTTGTTCGGCTTCACGTTGGTACACGGGAAGTCGGCCTCAGTGGTGCCGCCGCTCGAAAACGTCAGCGACGCACTCACTCCGGACAGCTCCGTGCTTTTGACCGGTGCCGACGAGTTCCCGTATGCCAGCTGTAGGAGGTCGGTCGCGTCGATCACCTTCGTCGGCGTGAGCGTGTGCTCGACGGGACCGATGACGGCGTCGGCGGGCACCCGCTGCCAGTCGCGCTGGAAGCGCGCGCCGGTGTTCATCGACAGCGTCGCCGACTCCATCTTTGTCTGTGCGTTCCCCCCGATCGACAACGAGCCGCCGTGGAACATGAGCTCGGGTCCCGTCGGCGATGGCTGCGAGCCGGGTGTGAGCGACGTGTTGAGCAGCTCGTCGCCGTAGAGCACGGTCGCGTTGAACGTGACCGACTCACCCACGTTGCACTCGAAGTCGATCTGCGGGATGATGGCGCCCTTCGCGACACGCTCGGCCGTCCCGTTGAGGTAGTCGAGCCCCGCCCAGATCCGGAACGACTGACAGCGGCCGGGTTCGACCGTCCAGGTGTAGTCGTATGGACCGGTTCCGGACTGCGTCGGCGGGGAGCCCATGTGGTGGTTCAGTAGCCAGATGGTGTCTTCTGTGACCGTCCCGGTGATGGTCGCGGCGCCCTCGAGCGTCGTCTCACGGGAGTTGACCGGCTCCGCGGAGAAGTTCCGCATCCGCTGGAGCGCGTTCTGTAGCTCGACCGGCGTGAGCGACGCGTCGGCGCCGACGTTGTAGAACGTCGACCCACCGGGCGTGCCCATGTAGTCGCCGTCCGGCTCGCGCTTGATGGCGACCGTCTCTGTGCCGGCACCGGTCATCCTGTACCTCCGCTCTCAGTGCTGTGTATCATGTGTCTGGTAGCTCCTCGTAGCCGCGGAACCGGACGTCGAAATCGGTCCGGTAGTAATCCGCGAAGTCGTCGGACTGCGGTGCCTCGTTCTCGATGAACAGCGTTGTGAACGTCGTGTCCGGCGCCCCGACGGCGGGGTAGTGACGCTCGGCCTGAAGCGCGCGGCGAAGCCGGCGGACGAGTTCCTCGAACGGGACGCCGTCGGCGCCGTCCGGGTCGACGTGACCGAACTCGTCGATGTGGACTCCCTCGACGCGGACGCCGACGACCGGCTCGACGCGGTTGTCGAACTCGAAGCCGATCGGCTCGCGGCTTGGGTTGCCGCTTGCGGCGCCGACGTAGCACCCCTGCTGGAGTTCCGCTGTTCGTGTCCGGATGTCGCCCTCGAGGATCTTGCTGTCCTCGCGGTTGATCCGCTCCAGCGTGACCGAACTGCCATCGGAGAGCGTGTAGTCGTTCGCGATGGACGTGACGACGCTCGCGAACTGCTCGAGCACCCAGTCGACCTCGGCGCTCACGCCTGGACCACCCGCCGGAACGTGTGGAGCGCGTCACGGATGGCCCGCGACTCCGGGATGCCACCCGTCTCACTCCCCCATTCGACCGACTGGACGGTGATCGTCTCGTCGATTTTCTCCCAGTAGAAGTGGAGCACGGGGTTGCCCTCGATGGTGTGCGGCGAGACGCCAAACTCGAACAGCGCGGTCAGCTCGGGCCACTCGACCCGGAACTGGACGCTGTCGCCGTTCCGTTCGACGATCGGGCCCTCGACGTCCTCCCAGATGTGGTCGATGTCGTATCCGTTCGCCGAGGCGTAGCGCTGGAAGTTCTCCCGCGCCGTCGCGATGAGCAGCGGGCCGAGCTCGTCCTCGAACTTCTTTTTGAGCTCGTCCAGCAGCGCCTCGCGGAGGTTGTCCTCGAATCCGGACTCAAGCGTTGCCATCAGAGTCACCACCACTTGGGTCCGATCCGTCGGTCAGCTCCTGCGCCTCGTCGACGGCCGCGCTCATCGTCCGGCGACCGAACACCGCGTAGCCGCTCGCGAGCACGAGCGCGCCGGCGCCGGCACGCAGGGCGCGGTAGGGCTGGGTGGGCCGCATCACCGCACCTCCACGGAGAGGTACGGCGACAGCAGCGACCACGCCTCGCCGATCGCGTCCGCGACGTGCTGGTCGCGCTGCGTCGCGACGCCGATGAGCTGGCCGTTGTCTGGGATCGCCGTGAGGACGTCGTCATCACTCACGACTTGCGCGGCCGCCAACAGCGCCACGCCGCGGCGCACGTCGTCCCACGAAGTGTCCTGTGCGTCCAAGCCGTAGTCGTACTCGAGCGTCAGCAGGCCGTCGTAGTCGACGCGGGCGCCGATGCTCGCGGCCCGAATGTACAGATACGTCCGCCCGTAGCTGTCCTGCCCACGGGCCTCGATGTAGTAGTCCTCACCGCGACCTTCGGTCTTCTCGGCGCTGGCGACCCAGTCGTCGACGTCGCCGCCACGACCGCGGACGAGCAGTGCTGTGACCGTCTGCACGTACGGGTGGGGCAGGCGGATCTTCGCGTACGGGCCGTGTGTCGTCGTGGGGTAGCGAGCGCCAGTGTCGTCGTGGAACAGCTGCCGGTCCTTCCGGTGGGGACCGCTGGGGACATCGAGGCGGACCCCCGTCGCTGATGCGGCCGTCGTGTCGATCTCGTCCCCAGACGCGGCGCTGGAATCGTACCAGTGGCCGTTCGTCTGGCGAGCGAACCAGCCCGACACGCCAGTGATCGCCGGCGTGATCATCGACGCTGAAATGGTGCCAGTGAGTTCGCGCTTCTGGAGTACCTGGCGGACGTCGTCGGGCTCGCAAAACCCCACCATGATCAGGGCGAGTACCGAATCAGCGCGACAACTCGGTTGTGTCCGTGCGAGGTGACGGAGAAGGCGTCGATGGACGTGACGCCAGACTGGAAGCTGGCGATCGCCTCATCGAGTTCGCCGGGATTCGCTTCGATCGTCTCCCACGCCATGCGTTACGCCTCCGACTCCTCGTCGGCGCTCAGCTCGTCGAGTCGCGCGTCGATCGCGTCGACGGCCGTCTCGCGATCCTTCTGGTGCTGTTCGTGCGCCCGCAGCGCCTCGAGGGCGTCCGGGTCGTCGACATCGTCCACCTCGTCTCGCAGCTCGTCGACGGTGAACTCGGACGGGTCGAAGGGCGCGTTGGCGTTGGGCGGCCCATCCTCCTCGTGGACCAGTTCAGACGAGTCCACGCCGTGTCGGTCAGCGAAGCCACGGAGCCACGCCTCGTCGTCGACCTCGAAGCGGCCGTCCTCGTCGACGGTCCGATGCTCGCCGTTGACGTCGACGACCGCGGGCGGGACGCCCGGCCCATCGCCGGCGCGGGGGTGCTCGACGGTCGTCATGCCGAGGGGTCCCCCGAGACCTTGACACGCACTTCGCCGACGTCGGTGCCGGCGGTCGGGTCGGTGCCGTCGAGGTTGTGTACGTGGAGTGTGGCGCCGTCCAGGTGGTCGAACGCCGCCTGGTACAGGTCGCCGTTCTCCAGCCCCTCGACACTCACGCCGAGCACCGTGTCGAACCCGAGCTCGGCTGCCGGGTCGAACGACTCGCTGTCGGCCGCATCCAGCCCAGTCACGTCGAGCGTCGCGAACACCGACTCGAAGGAGCCGTCGCTCACGCGCTCTTCGACGGTGGTGGTGTGCGTCATGTCACACCTCAGATGTCGTAGCCCTGGAGCCAGAGGCCGTGGTTGCCGTGCGCCTTGTCGATGAGGGTGCCGTACTCGAACATCGCCACCTTGTCCGCGAGCCCGGTTCGCCCGAGCGGAACAGTGCTGAAGGGCGCGAGCTGGCGGAACTGCGTGGCGCGCTCGTCGATGAGGAAGACGTCACCGACGTCCGAGGACGCTCCGACACCAGACAGGCCGGAGTAGCTCCGGATGTTGTCACACGGCGTGATCTGGACGGAGCCCTGCTCGACGCCGATCGCGAGGCCCTGCGGGCCGTACTCGACGTCCGCGTCGTAGCCATCCAGACGGACAGTCGGCGTGACCTCGTCGTAGATGGCGTTGTACATCTGCGGCGACATCAGCAGGCGCGCCGCGTCCCACATCAGACCCGTGTTGGTCACCTGGACGGTGACCTCGTCGAGGAGGTCTTCGAGGAACCCGGACGACCGACCCGTCTTGTCGATCGAGTTGCCGGCGCCGTCGAAGATCTTCGCCATCCCCTCGTAGGCGTCGCCGTCCTCGATGGACTTGTCGCCGGCCGCGACCGAGGGGTCGCCGTAGAACAGCTGCTTGGCCTTGAACAGCGCGTGGGCGATGGTGCGCTGGCCGATGGTCGTCTGGCTCAGATCCATGTACTGCAGCGTGTCCTCGGCGCGCTGCGAGTAGTCGGAGATCCGAGCCTGGTCGAGGTAGATCTTCATCCGCTTGTTCTCCGTGGAGAGGCTGAAGTCGCCCTCGCTCAGGCTGGAGATGTCGCCGGCAGCCTCCGCCTCGGAGACCATCCCGATCGGGTCGTTGCGACCGTCGATGATGTTGTACTGGGCCTCGAATCCAGCCTGCGCCTGCGTCGGGATCACACCGAGGACCGGCGCGGCCGAGCGCTGGATGTCGACGAGTCGCGGGTCGACCTCGACCGGCGAGGCAGCGCCGACGACCGAGTAGTCGATCGCAGCGCGCTCGTTCATCTCCTCGAGGGCACCGATGCGCTCGGCGTCGCCGAGGTCGTGGTAGCCGTCGCCGGCGGCCGCGGCGGCCGCGAACGGCGAGCGCGTGCCGAACTGCTCCTCGGCGCGAGTCGTCGCCTCGGGGTCATCCTCGGCGCGCTGGTGGCTCTTCCACAGCTGCTCCTTGATGTGCGAGATCGGGATGCCGACGCGCCCCTGCTCGATGGGCACCTCGGGCATGCCGAACGCGCGCAGCAGCGTGTCGTAGATCGTCTGGGCGTTGCTCTGTGTCGGGGACGCGAGCCGGGCCGCGATATCGCGGTCCGTGCTCAGGTCGTCGAAGTTGGTGTTGTCAGAAGTTGCGGACATCGTCTCCTCCTACAGGAGGTTCTTCGGGTCTGCGGGCTCGTTCTCGCGCTGTTCCTCGCCATCCTCACCGCCGCCGTCTCCGCCTGCAGTCACGTCGGGGTCGACGTCGTCGAGCTGCGATCGCAGGTCGCGGATGTCCTCGGCGGTCACCTCGTCGCCGTCGACGGTGAGCGTCTCTTCCGTGGAGCGCTCGTCGTCCTCGCCGTCGGCGCCGCGGTCGTCGTCCTCCTCCTCGTCGTCTTCGTCGTCGTCCTCGTCGTCGTCGTCCATGTCTTCGCGCAGCGCCTGGATCTCGTCCAGGAGCTCGCGCTGGACGTCGAGCATCTCCCGGAACTGCTTCTCGGAGACGCCGTCCTGTGCGCCGTTCTCGTTGTCCGGCTCGGAGCCGGAGTCTGGGTCATCGTCAGTGTCTGTCACAGAATCACGGGCCTCGCGGCCCTCGGTTTCGCCCGGATCGGGTCCCATCACCAGGCTCCGGAACTGCTCGACCAGCGCCTCGCGGTCCTCGGCGTCGAGATCGTCGCGACCGGCGACGGCCGCACGGGCGACGTCGGCGACCGCGCCCTGCGTGGTCGTCCGGGGATCCGCCGGGATGCCGACGATGGATGCTTCCATCAAGTCGACACCGCCCGGCGCATCCTCGTCGTCGCGCCAGCCAATGCTCGAGGAGAGGCCGATGTTGCGCTCGGCCTGTGCCTTGATCGCGGCGAGAGCCTCCCGGACGCTCCCGGTCGTGTCCGAGAGCGTGTCGGGGTCCATCAGCCGCGCGTCGGCCTCGAGGAGCTGCGCGTCCGGCTCGGCCTGCGCGTCGACGAGCTCGGCGTTCGTCCACTCGCCGACCTTGCCGACCGCCGAGTAGCGCCAGCCACCCAGGTCGCTCATCCCGTGGTCGAGGAACACGCCGGCCTCGCCGCGGTCGACCTGTTCGGCCATCCCTGCCAGCTCTTCCCGCGTGAGCGGATCGTCGCCCTCGTTGCGGACCTCGCCGGTCGAGGCGATCGGCATCCGGACGACGAACGTGCCGTCGTCCTCCTCGCGAACGCTGACGCGGTCGGGGGTGCCGTGGTGATATGCGCGATGCTCCGGGTCGTCGGAGGTGGTCATCTCGTATCCCTCAGAACAGTGCCGTGGCGATGGTGACCCTCGGACGCCCCACGGCGAGCGTCGGTCATCGGGAATCAGTCGGGCGGTGACTACTCGTCGTACGGCGGGCTGTCCGTCATGTCCGCGTCGGCGTCCTCGTCAGTCCGGGCATCACGGAGGAGCGCATCGACCACGTGTTTCGGGTGGTCGCCGTAGTCGACTGTCTCACCGTTGATCTCGACCGAGAGGTCGGCGTCCGCGAGATCCTCGTCTCCGCGCCGGCGGATGTACTGCCGCAGGGTGAGCCCGCCGGCCTGGTACATGTCCCGCAGGCGCTGCTCGCGAGCGCGTTCCTCGCGTGGGTCGGAGAACCGGATCCGGATCGAGAACGGATCCTCGAGAGCGGTGTAGACGTCGAACTGCTCGGCGATGTGCTGGAAGGCGTTCTCGAACTGCTTGGCGAACGGCCCCGCGATGCGCTTGAACACGCGGGTGGACTCGACCTCGCCGTTGCTCCGGTTGACGTCCTCGATGAACCCCAGCTCCTGCTTTCCGAGGCCGAGGCTCGCGAGACACATCTGGAAGAACCACTTCTGCTCCTCGATGATGTTGAGATTGACCGCCGTCCCGCCCAGTTCGATCCACTGGGCACCGCCGTCCCCGCCGATGACCGGGACGTCGCGCGGGTCGCCAGAGGCCGCTTCGATCTTGTCTTTGATCGCGTCGACGTTCTGGGCGCCCATCACCTGGATGAGCCCGGGCGGGATCTCGTTGTCCGAGTAGAAGCGGTTGTGATGCGTCGTCGAGTTCGCGAGGATCTCCAGCCATTCCTTGACCTGCAGGCTGGGGCTCTGCGGGTACAGCGAGTGACTCCGGTGACCACGCGGGTAGTGCATCACCGCGAGCTGCTCCTCCTGGAGCGGGACGGGGTCGATGTTGCCAAGGTTCGCGACGCCATCGCTCGAGAAAGCACCCTGCGCCTGCCAGTACGGCGGGTCGAGCGGGTAGCCGTGCTTGTTGACGTTATGGCGGATCGTGAGGGCGTCGAGCATCGACAGCGACACGACCGGGAGGTCAGAGGTCGCCTCGTCCGCCGGCGGGTGGAGCTGCCAGTAGGCCTGCCCCGGGCCGAGCATGTCTTCGACGGCGGCCGTGATGAGGTCGTCGAGGTCGTAGCCACCGAGGTGCGGGCCCTGGATCACCTGTTTCAGGAGCGCCCACACGTCGGCCTCGATATCGGACACCTCACCGTCGTCACTCTCGGCGACGAGTTCCCCGCCGACGAGCTGGTCCGTGACGCCGTTCGCGATGGCCTGCATCGCGCTCGTCTGGACGATCTGCCGCGCCTCAAGGGCGTCGCGACCGCGGGGGCGGCCATGCGAGCCCTTACCCGTGATCCACGTGCCGTCGTCGGTCGTCTTTGACGTCTCCGGCTCCTCGATCGGGACCGACTCGC
Organism: Halobaculum sp. EA56; assembly: GCF_051195075.1. Taxonomy (NCBI): domain Archaea; kingdom Methanobacteriati; phylum Methanobacteriota; class Halobacteria; order Halobacteriales; family Haloferacaceae; genus Halobaculum; species Halobaculum sp. EA56. The sequence goes on along the minus strand of NZ_JBNTJX010000019.1, from coordinate 9,728 downwards.
CGGCGACCTCGACGGTTGCGTCGCGCGCGCCGACGGCTGTCACCTTCGCGGCGGTTGTCGCGGCCAGTTCCGCGACGTCGTCACTGTCGCCGTACTCGCGCTGCTCGACTTCTCGTGTGGCTTTCTCGAAGATGCTCATGAGTAGGGTCCTCCAAGGCTACGGCGTCGTCACGAACCGCCGGGCGAGGTCGTTGTCGAGCCCGCGTCCCCGCTGCGGGAAGTCGCCCTTCGTCAGCAGCGTGTATGGGTAGTCGAAGGCGATGTTCCGGTTGATGTACGACCCCTTCGAGCCGGCGTCTTTCAGCCCCGACCACGTCCGCGGGCCGACACTCCAGTAACGGTAGATGGCGTCCGGCCCGTCCCGGAGGTAGCGGACGTACAGCTCGGACCGGCCGTAGTCGTACAGCGCCGAGTGGACGTTGGACGAGGAGAAGGACGACGTCGGCATGGTGTCCAGCGGCGCCTCGATCGTCTCCGGCGGGTCCGCTGGGCGCTGGTTACTCGGGTCGTGCGGAATCCCGATGTCGGCGCCGATGCTCATCGGCCGAACCCTCCGCGTTGGTTGCGGCGGAACTCCTCGACAGCCTGTCCGATCGGCGAGTCGCGGAACTCGCTGCGCTCGTCGTCGGAGTCGCCGAGCCGAGCGGTGACGGTCGGGATGCCCGCGAGCGCGCCAGAGTCGCGGGCCCAGACAGCCATGTAGGCGGCGTCGAGGCGGTCCGGCGACCGGCCAAGGCGATCCTTGATGTCGGACTTCGACGCCGTCGCCTTGAGGACCTCCGTCCCGCGGCTCGCGTAGTGGCGCTCTTCGAACTCGACCGTGCGGGCAACGATGAGGAGCTCCTCGTAGAGCTTCCGGTCCTCGATGCTCCCGCCGTTCGCGAGCCAGTCGCCCAGCAGGTCGAGACCCTCCTCCCAGCACGAGTAGTAGGCTTCGGGCGCAGCGGGCTCCTTGCCGGCGCCGAATCGGATGACCTCGGGGAAGCGCTCCTCGAGCATGTCCGCGAGGCCCGAGCCTTCACCCAGCGAGTCGACGGCGATCACGTGATCGTCGTCGCCGCCGAAGGTGTCGGTGAGGTCGTCCCGCTGTGCCGTGTGGGTGTCACCGGGCTGCTCGTAGCGGATGGAGAGCAACTGCTCGAACACGCTGGAGGCGACGGTGTCGTCGGCGCCGGAGCGGGCGACGTCCACCGCAGACGCCTGCGGTTCGTCGGTGACTGTCGCCGGCGTGCGCTCCCACGCGGCCTTCACGTCGGCGCGCTCGATCGGCCGGTGGGCGGCGGCGGCCGCCGGCGGGATGACGCCGGCGCGTCGCCGGTACCAGCGCTCGTCGAGGTCCTCGCGGAAGTCGGGATGGTCCGGGTCGGACCACGCACGCGCCTGCTCGATCCCGGGCCAGTCGGCGGCGTTCCACTCGACCCAGTCGTCGCGGATGGTGTCCAGGTCGGTGATACCGGGGATCTTCTCGGCTTCGAGCTCGCCGGCGTCGACGCGGACGTTGTGGCTCTCCAGCGTCGAGAACTGGATCGTCTCCCACCGGTCGGACTCCAGCCGATCGTAGACGGCGTTGGACTCGTCTCGCGGAGGGTTGCAGATGGCGAGCATCCGGTCGTCGGCGTCCGTCACCGACGAGCCCGCGCTGTCGAAGTGCTCGTCGCCGATGTAGGCCTTGTCCGCCTCCTCGATCACGACCAGGACGGCGTCGGCGTGGCGCCCCTCGAGGTCGCCGGGGTCCCGCGGGGAGACGACCTTCGCGAACCAGTCCGTCTCGAGTTCGAGCGTCGGCTGGCCGCCGTCGGTCGGGCTTCCCAGGTCGACTGGAAGGCGCTCCTCAAGGCGCGAGTGGAGACTCTTCATCGGCCGCCAGACCGCGTCGACGTACTGCGAGTACGACCCGGACGTCCCGAGTACGGTCGCGCCGGGGTTCGTGAACAGGAACGCCAGCTTGGCGATCGCGACGCCGAAGGACTTCCCCGGGCCGTTCCCCGACATGATGACCGTCCGCTGGTTCGTCGCGAGCGAGCGCAGGATCTGCTCCTGTTGGGCTGCCAGGTTGATACCGAGGACCTCGCGAGCGAACCGGACGTAGCGATCCTCGCCGTCCGTGTATCGCGAGAGGTCGACGTCCGACGGCGCCGGCGTGGACGTGCTCACTCGTCACCACCACCGAAGAGGTCGCGAAGACCACCGACACCACCGCCGTCGCCGGCGATCTTGTCGTGCGCCTTGATGAGTTTCCGAACGAGGTCGATCTCCTCCTGGGCGGCGCGGTTGTTGATGCTCAGCGCCTTCGCCAACTCCTTGATCTGCTTCGCCGAGAGGCCGGGATCGCCGTTCTTCCGACCCTCCTGCACCATCATGTCGAACTTGTCGAAGAAGGACTCACGCTCAGCGTCGTTCTTCTGCCGGAGGTACCGACGGAGGCGAGCCAGCCGCCAGTTGATGAGCTCCTCGAGCTTCTCAGCGTTGTCGAGCTCGGCGAGCGCGTCGACGGCGTCGCGATCCTCTTCCGAGAGGTGGTCGCTGAAGAGCCCATGCTCGAACGTCGGGCTCTCCTCGCCGCGCTTGGACTTCCCGCCGTGGATGTCGCACTTCCCGTGCTCACCGACGGCGGGGCGGCCGCACCGCTCTCCGGTCGACTTGGACGTCGCCTCGCAGCGGCCGTGCTCGCCGTAGTTCATCGAGGGGCTCATGAGGTGTTCCTGGAAGTTGGGGGGCTCATGGGGTGATCACGCGAGCAGCCATACGAGCGCCGCCAGCGCCCACGCGTCGACGGCGAGGACGAACGGGATCGCCGCGGCGCGGAGGATGAAGTCGATCGGCGGGACGTACTGCCACTGCGTCGGGCGCTGCCGTTCCCACCGGACGTAGAGCGTGATCCCGTTGCGCCAGCAGGCGGCGAGCGTCAGGACGAGCAGCGTCGCGAGCAAGAGCGCGTAGCCGAGTACGGCGAGAGTCTCGACCGGCGCCTCGAACAGCCTGACGAACGGGTTCGCGATCACTACTCGTCCTCCTCGTCTTCATCTTCGTCCTCGTCCTCATCATCGTCTTGTACCTCGCCGTTTTCGAAGCGGAGTCGTTTCCCGGGCATGGTCACCTCTTCCGTCGTCTGCGGACCCACCGGCCGAGCCGGCGGAGCACGGGTTTGATATCCTCGACGTCGCCGGCCTCGACGGCAGCCTCGATGACGTGAGCGTCGACATAGCGGTACGCGAGGCCGACCGCGAGCACGCCGACGGCGCCCGCGGCAGCAACGTAGGGATTGCCGAGGACGAACTGCCGATACGTGAACACCAGAAGTGCGAACAGCGGCCCGAGGAGTGCGTCACGAATCGCGCGTGTCCTCGCCATCGTTAATCGTCACCCCTGTTCGACGAGCGAGTTGGATCCTCGACGTTCGCGAGGAGGATCTCCAGGGCCTCTGGGCCGGCGACCATCACGGCGATGAGGATGAGCGACAGCGTGGGCTTGGCGCCGAGGCTGAGCGCGTACAGCCCGCCGGCAACGCCGACCAGCTGGAGGAGGACCTTCAGGCTCTTGTAGAGGATGACAGTCATGCCGAATCTCCGGGCTACTGCGTGGTTCCAGATCGAGACGTCGTCGCGGGTGGTGCTGTGCGTGGACATGGGAGCATCTGTGGGCGTCGAAAGACCGCGTCGGGGAGTCGAACCCCGGCGCTCGCTCGGGTGTCGAGGAGCGTGACCGTCACGCGGTCGGGGCGGCCGGCCGATGTGGTCGGTGATCACGAAGGAGACGAGGTGGCGCGCTGGCGAAACGCGGGCCGGCCGGTTGACGAGCGGTGCATCCCCTCCTGCCTCGTGGCGAGGGCAGTGCAAACGGGGGTCGCTCAGTAGCGGTCGGGAATGGGCTCGGCCTCTCGCCGCGTCGTCCGGTAGATGGTGCCGTCGACGAGCACGCGGAAGATGACTGTGATCCCGGTGACGTCCGGTGCGAGGAACGCCTCGCGAACGACACCCTCGAGGACGCGGCCGGCGAACGGGAAGCGAACCGTCAGATGCGTCGGGTCAGCAGGCCACGACGTCGCGGGCATGGTGGGGTCCGGGGAGGTTACCGCTGTGCGTACTGGATGGCGAGCTTGGTGGCCCGGGCGAAGATCTCGCGGTCGTAGCCCTGGATGCGCTCGTCGCTCTTGAGCCGGCGGACGGCATGCACCAGGACATCTTCGACGGCCGGAACGTCCATGGCGTCGAGGCGGTCGGCGAGACGGTGGGCTCGCTCGACGGCTTCGCGTTGCGACAGGGTCCGGTCGAGAGCACGGCCCGACTCGCTGCCGCACTCCCGGCAGAACGTCTTCGGCTCGGTCGCGCGGCGATCACTCACGTAGCCGCGGACAGCGTTGGCGGTCGGGAACGCCAGCGTCCGCTCGCGAGTCCCAACGGCGCCATGCTCGACGGCGACGTGCTCGATGTCGCGGAGGTGTGCGAAACACTCCGAGCAGGTCGAGCGGGAGAAGAAGATGAGCTCGTCGAACGCGTTGCCGGGCTGGACGCGCGGTACGGGCGACGCCGTGGATGAGTGTGTGCTGGTGGACATCCGGGAACAGGACAGGCCGAAGGCTGGTCGGGGCCAACGTCGCCGATCATCCCTGAGGTGGCGACGACGCTGTGGGCTGTGCGTCTGGTGTGAACACAGGCCTACAGCAGAAAAGCGCGACCGGTTCCGGCCGATATGTACGGATTAGGGGGAGGGGGACGGCTTGTACAGCTGCTGGCGGGCGTCGGTGACCGACGGCCGTGACTCGATGAGGCCGCGCTCCTCGAGGCGTTCGAGCGCGTAGCGAGCGGTCCGGCCGGTGAGGGCCGACCGTTCGCGGATCTCCTGCTGAGTAAGCGGCTCGTCTGCGTAGTCGAGGACAGTGTACACGAGCTTCGCGCTCGGAGGCAGGTCGTGATGGTCGTCTGGGATTGATGTCGTCCGGGTCATCTGTTGGCCTCCGTGTCGTAGCGAGGTCCGAAAGCCTCGTCGAGCGTGTCGCCGGGGAGTTCGTCGTCGCGGACGGAGAAGCCCGAGCCCGCGATGCTGTGCAGCTCCCACGCCTCGAACACGTGCCACTGGTCGTGGCCCCGGAGGTCAGGCTTGATCACGATCAGCGCCGTCCCGCCGGCGCGCGTCGCGAACGACCGCAGCGCGCGGACCTCGTCAGCGTCGAGTTGCCCCTTCGCGTTCCTCCAGGCCTTCACCTCGATCGCCTTCGTCTCCGAATAGGTGGGCGGCGTGTCCCACGCCCCACGCTTCCGGCCAAGGCGGCGACGGGCAGCCATGATGTCCGGGCGGGCGCGGTCAGTCCCCGATCCCGACGAGCCCGCTGGCATCGCCGCGAACCGGTAGCGGTCTTCGAGGAGGTTCGACAACTCGCGCTCGGCGCGGTCGCCCTTCGAACGACTCACACCGACCACCCTGCGTTCTGCGGGCGGAAGACGAGATCGCCCGTCTCGTCCCAATGTCGGAGTAACTCGTCTGGCGCCTCGCCGAACACGGAGATCGCCGTGTTGAACGGGACGCCGCTGACTGCCTCCCCCTCGGCAGGGTCGATGAAGTTCACGCGCGAGGTTGCGAACCAGGTGACCGACGCTTCGGCGGCGATGAACTCGTGCCACCAGGCAGCGACGTCCGTCGCATCCGGCGTGAGGACGTACACGACATCGACCTGCGAGCGCTTAGACTCCTCGACAGCCTTCGCGAGCCAGTCAGCCTTCGCGCTGAACGGTGGGTTGACGAAGACCACCCCTTCCCATCGCCTCGCGAGTCCGTTCTTTGGTGGGCGGAAATTCACTTCTCCGATGTCTGTTTCCGAGCCTGCACACGGGTCAAGGTCGATACCACCGTGTGCATCAACGATCGGAGCAGTGACGGTGGTAGGTGTCTGCCAGTCGTCTTTCCCGCCGGTCTGTACGAACGACATATCGGTGTCGCTCACTCCGCATCACCTCCGTCGGTCGCGACCGCGAAGTCCTCGATCCCGCTGGCTTCCGTGCCGCTGTCGGTCTGCTGCTCGCGCTCGTAGCGGTCGGTGCCCGGCGTCGGCCCCCGCGGCACCGGTCGCGACGGCCGGTCCACCTCGGCCATCTCGTCCCACTCGGGATGCTCGGCGCGGACGGCCTCGCGAACGGCGGCGATCTCCTCAGGTGGTGGACGCTCGCCGTGCTCAAGGAGGCCCTGCAGTCGCTCGTCGAGGCGCTGCATCACGTACCCACGGGGACCCCCGTCTTCTCCGCGGTCGAGGTCTCGCTCGACGAGCTTCCACGTGTTGAGGACGCCGATGCGGTCGATCGAGGCGATGCGGTCATACGCCGGCACGACCTCGTCCTCGTCCGGCAGCTCGGGAAGTGACCGATCGAGCCACCGGGCCGGGTCCTCGCCAATCGTCTCGGCGCGGTCGGGGAACGTCTGCCGGTCGGACTGGTCGGCGGGCGAGTGCTCGGACGGCATCTACGCACCCCTCCCGAGCCACTTCACACGGTCATGGCGCGGCGTGTACGCCCAGCCCTTGTGCTCGGTCAGCTTCTTGACCGTCTTCCGAGTGTCGTCCTCGTCGATGCCTGCCTCTGCGGCAAACTCGATGAGGTCCTCCTTCGGAACGCCCGCCTCCTCGTACTCGTCCTCATGCTCTTTCAGCAGCTTCTCGATCGTCTTCTCCCGGTCACGCTGCGTCGACGGCGTTCCAGTCTCGGTCGCGTCAGCGTCGAACTCACCGTCTTCGTTCTGCCCGTACTGCCGCAGCGACACGCCAACGTGGTAGCGCGCCCGGTCGATGTCTTCTTCCTCGATCCACTGGGAGAGCCGGCCGCGGGCGGACGCCTCCGCGAGACGGTGGATGTCCTCGAGCTTCCGAGCGCTGATGGGGATGGGCGCGTCGTCGTCTTGCCCGTTGACCTGGCGGAACTGAACGTACGAGTCGATCATCGCCTTGAACTCCGAAACGGAGTCACTGCGCTCGCTCGGCGGCCGGAACCGCGGCGCCGGCTGTCGCTTCGCGTAGGCGATGTACTTCCGGAGCAGCTCGTGCGGGATGGATGGATCCGGCGAGACGCCGGTGTCGTCTTCCCACTGCTCGACCGCGCCGTCGGCAGCGTCGGCCGCTTTCTTCGCCTCCTTGCGGGCGACGGTCGCCGTCGCCATCTGCCGGTCCTGCTCCGGATCGACCTCGTCCTCGAGGCGATAGACGAGTCCGAACCGTGAGAGCAACGTGCCCGAGAACCCCAGCTGGTCGGACAGGTCCTCGTACTCATCCCAGCGCTCGTACTTCGGGTTGGCCGCGGCGACGACCGTCGTCTCCGCCTGTAGCGTCGTGTTGATCCCAGCCTTGCTGATGGGGATCCGCTGCTTCGCAAGCGCGTCGTGCATCGACGATGCCACTTCGGCATCCATCTTGTCCAGCTCGTCCATCGCGCACACTCCGTTGTGTGCCTGGACGAGCGCGCCGCCCTCGATCGTCCACTCGGCGTCGCCGAAGTCATTCTGAACGGCGGCGCCGATCAACCCCGCGACGGTCGAGCCCTTGCCGCTCGCTGAAACACTGCGCGGGGCGATCGCCTGGACGGCCTCGAGAAGCGTTGACTTCCCCGTCGCGCGCTCGCCGATCAACAGGATGTGCTCATCACCGCGGACGGCCGTCCCGTCGTCGAACTCGACGCGCTCGCCGCCGATGAGCGACAGGAACATCGCCTCCTTGATCGGCTCGTACTTTTCGCCGGTGATGCCCGTCGCGATGGACTCGCGAGCCCGTCGGAATATCTCGTCGTTCGAAAGCTCGATGATACGCTCCTCCTCCTCGGGCGTGATGTCCAGGTCGTCGTAGTCGGTGTCGGAGATCTCGATCGACTCCCCGACCAGGTACGGCTCGAAGTTCGTCGTCTTCTGCTGTCCGCGCGTGACCTGCTCGAGTTCGAGCGTGCCCGTGATCACGACACGGTCGCCGGCGTCGGCCTGCTTGCACAGGTCGTCCTCGACGTAGACGTCGATCGTCTTCCCGTTCCCGCTGGGGGCACGCTCCGGTGGCTCTTTCAGCCGGAGCTTCTGCCCGTCGACGAAGTTCGACTCGTGGTTGTCGACGCGGAACGGTCCCTGGCGCTCGCAGCCCTGGCACTCGTGTGGCTCTTGGAAGCCCGTGTCGTTCTGTGGGATGTAGGTCGGCGTCCCGCAGCGCTGGCATTCGAAGGCCGCCTCGACGATCGTCGGCGACGTGTTGGTCGCCTGCTCGACCTGCCCTTGCAGGGCCACGAATGGCTTCTCTTCGTGCCGGCGGGTCGGCGAGTACTCGCCTGGGAAGTACGTCTCCTCCTCCGGCAGGTTGTACACGCGGACGTGTGCCTGCGAGAGGCTGATGTCCGCCGGCAACTCGATCGTCCGGAGCGCCTCTTCGAGGTCGTCGTTGCGCGTCGACGGGTGCTTGAGGTACTCCTCCGCCCACGTGTGATCCCAGCGATAGAGGTCGTCGTAGTCGATGTACAGCGACCGCTGCTCCTTCGGGTAGTGTTGGGCGAGCTCGTAGACAGCCTCCTTGTACTCGTTCCGGAGGAACCCGACCAACACCTCTACGTCTGAGCGCGTGGCGGCGGTCGACGGCATCAGGTCTCCACCTCCTGCAGCTGCGTCGCGGTTGAGTGCCGATCCGGCCTGTCGTGTGTCGTGTCGTGCATCGTGTGGGGTCGTGGTTTTGTTGACGGGAACAACGGCGTCGGAGCCGTTTCCCGCCGAAATCCGGGAGCACGAGACGCACCGAGACGGTAGACCCGTCACTCCCGAACACTTGCTTACAACTGCTACTACAACCGAACTTTAGCTCAGATCAACCGGCGGTGGGTTCGGGAGCTGGTGAACCGTCATCTCAGACGTCCACCTCCTCGGCGCGATTGTTCCCGCCAACAAAGAGCGAGGAATCGTTGACCTCGCTCACGTCGACGGTGATGCGACGGGTTCCGGAGTCGTCCTCGACGAAGCCGTCCTCTTGGGCGGCAAGCTCCATCAGGTCGTAGCAGTGCCGTGCGGAAGCGTGGCCGTCGAACACGGACCACTGAACATCGGAGTAGTCCAGGGCGGCTTTCCCGTTCGTGGCCTCCGCACGCCGGACGAGTTCTTGGCGGACCATCCGGACCTTCTCGGGGCGCTCGAGATCGTCGTAGTCCTTCGCGTGTGGGTCGGGATCAACGCGACCCTCGAGCTCGGCGATGCGGTACTCGAGGCGCTCGATCGTCTTCTCCTTCTCCGCGAGTTCGTCGCGGAGATCAGCAACCTGCTGCAGCGCGGTCTGAGCGACCGACTGGACGCCGTCGAGGCGCTCCGCGAGATCGTCGACGTCCTCAGACACGCTTGACCACCTCGGCGTCGCGGAGGTCCTCCGCGGTGCGAGCGTGCGGCCCACACACCGTGCGCTCCTCGCCGTCAAGGTCGATCACGACCTCCGGGTCCGCCCTGCAGCCGAGGGCGCCACACACGTCCGGGGACTTGGACGTCGCCATCAGCGGTCACCCTCCTCGTTCCTTGCAGGCAGTGTTCGGCCAATTACCTGCAAGGCTTGCAGTCCGATGGTGGACTTAATACAGCCTCTGAACGACTTCGAGAGTGCTTCTAAAGGTGTGCTAGCGGAATCCTGACGTGAGACACTAATTCTGTATTCTTCATCAACAGCTGTTCCGGCTTGAAAAACGCTGAAACGCAGATATCTGCCGGTTTAACGGTGAACCAGCGGACCGCGTGTGTGAAGCAAA